>CAZEZV010000085.1:0-15189 GCA_964516725.1 uncultured Phycisphaeraceae bacterium | reverse complement strand
GCCGATCACGTCCGCCGGCATCAAGTCGGGCGTGAACTGAATTCGGCTGAACGGCAGGTGCAACGCCTGCGCCAGCGTGCGGACTAGCAAGGTCTTGCCAAGTCCCGGTACGCCTTCAAGCAGCACGTTGCCGCCCGCGAACAGCGAGATCAGCACGGCTTCCACAACATCGCTGTGACCAACGACGACCTTGCCCACCTCGTCCTTGAGTTGTTTGAAAGTGGAACGAAACTTCTCACACGCCTCCCGAACTTCGGCTGGTGTTTCGAGCGGGGGGCTGGGTTGCTTTGCGACTGCTGACATGACGACTCCTTGACTAAGAACGACCCGACTTGTTCTATCTTCTTTAGTTCGATTTCAGCACAGAGACACAGAGATCAGGAGGAAAAAGAGGAATTTGTTTGATGTCTTGATGCCGCATCCCTTATGCCTTCTTTCATCTCGACCACTACCCAACACGTTCTGTCTCCTCTTTCTCTTGATCTCTGTGTCATGTGCTGAAAAAGTTCTACTACCGATCGACGATTTCTCAACGCTTCCGGAATACCACTTCACCGTCTCACCGTCTCACCGTCTCACCGTCTCACCGTCTCACGACCTCTGCCGACTTCGGATTGGCGGGGACCGCCAATCTACCAAAAACTACTGATCTTCCATCCCCTCCCGAGCCTTCTTCTTCGCCTGCATCAACCGGCTCATCCCCTGCTCCTCGCCATCCTTGGGCGCATCCACTGGCCGCGCCTTCGGCTGCGTCGGCGTCGGCTTTGCGTCCGCACCGCCAATCGCCACGCTGCCGCCCCCCTCGCGTACTTCCCGCAGTTGCGACGCCGACGCCTCGAACTTCGCCTTGCTCGTCTGCGCAAGGCGCGCTCCTTCTTCCTTCGCCTGCTTCGCCAAGTCGTCCGCCGACAACGCCTGCCCCTTCGTCGCCGCACGCTCCGCGATGCGCGCTCTCGCCTGCTCGCGAGCCGCCTTGAGGCCGCCAATCTGCGCACTCCCCGCCGCCGCGCTCTTGCCCACGGCCCGCCGGAAGAACGCCGCGATGATCTCCGGATCAATCCGCACGCGCCGCACGCCCACATCAACCACAAACAATCCCATCCCCAGCATCGTCAGCGTGAGCCAAATGGGCGTCTTCGCTACAGGCGGCTCAAGCAATGTGCCATCCGACTTTTCCCTACTCCACAAGTTGTCGATCTTCGAGTCACCTGTCAGCACGCGCCCCTTCGTCACGTCCGCAACCTGCTGCAAGATCGCCGTGTTGTCCTTCAGCACGCGATACTCATCCGCGAACGGTCTCGAAATGCTCGCCTGCACCGTTCCCTCAAGCGTCCCCTTGCTCGCATTCTCATCCGGCGCGAGGTAGCGAAGATTCAGCAGGTAATTGCCCGACAAGTCCGTCGGCACCCTCGCCTGATACCGCCCCGGCGCAACCTGCGTCACCTCAACATCAATGCCCTTCCCATCAGGCCCCGCCAAACGACCCTGGAAGTTTGCAAAGCTCAGCCGCTCGCCCTGCGTGTCCAGCGCGTCAATATTGATGAGCGTCGTCTCACCCTGATTCTCCGTCGTCACACGCATGTTCGCGCTGCCCTGAGGCCGCAACACCCAGCGAACATGCTGCTCCCAGAACTGGCGATACCCATCCCACCCAACCCACTGCGCGCCCCAGCGCGTGCTCGCGTCACTCGTGTACGCAACCACGCGCCCCAATCCATATTGCCACTGCGCGAGCAGAGGATCAGCCGTCTCCGGATCAGCCCCCTGCACCTTCGCCGTCACAAGCGCAAGCCCCTCGCGCTCCGCCGTGACCACATATCCATTGATATTTGGCACTCCCCGAATGCCCCGCAGCGCATCGCTCGCGCCCGGATAAAGCGCCGGCACAATACCCGTCCCCGGCTTCTCATAAATCAATGACCGCTTCACCGTCATCGCTTCCTTGATGAAAATCTCCGGCAACTTCGCGAGCGCCGCCTGCGTGTTCACGTCGTAATGCCGCCCGCCTGTCTTCCTGCTGATTTCCTGCATCTTCGACGTGTCCATCCCGCTGTGCGGAAACACGCCAACCGTGCTGACCGTGATGCCCAGGTCCTTATATTCCTTGAGCAAGCTATCCGGTGGAATCTGCGGATCGCCATCGCTGATCACAATCATGTGCCGCTGCCCCGCGTCGCATTCCTTGAACGCCTTGAGCGAAATCTGAAAACTCGGCGTGAAGTCCGGCATGTCGCCAAACGTCAAGCTCTCAACCGCTCGCTTCACCAACACCCCGTCGCCCACGGGCTTGAGGTCATACTTCCACACGTTTGTACCGACAGACCAGTCATACTCGTTGATGCCAATGAGATCAAGCCGCGATAGCCGATTGATCGCCGCGAGCGCAACCTTCTTGCCATAAAACACACCTTCGGGCATCTCAATTGAATGCATGCACAAGACCAGCGCACCCCGCGGCATCTGCCGCTTCTGCGGCGGATCCAATCGCAGCGGCAGCGCCTCCTCTAAAGGCGACCCAATCCAACCGCCCGCACCAAAGCTCTGATCGCCCCCGATCATGACGAGCCCGCCCCCCGCGTCACTCACATACTGCCGCAAGTCCTCCTGCTGCTTCTGCGAATAGTCATACGCCGACTGATTGACCATCACAATCGCGTCGTACGTCGTCATCTCCGTGAGATTCGCCGGGGCACGCGATGACGGCATGACCTCCGACTCAATCTTCGCTTCATCGAGTGCTTTCTGGAACGACTCGACTTCCTTCATCCCGGGCCCGCCCATGCGATCGTTGTACAACACCAACACCTTGCCCTTGCCCGACACAAACGTCACCGCCGTGCTCGTGTTGTTCTGCGCAAGATTGTCAGCTATCGGCGTCCCGCCCGAATCAGTATCCGGCTCAAACACCGCCTTGAATTCCTGCGGCCCGCTGCGAAACGCCGTCACCGGCACCTGAAACACCCGCTGGCCCGCAGGCAACTCGATCAACTGTCCCAGCGAATCACTCGACGGATCAAGATCAACCGGCTGCCCATTCAGCAGAAGATTGATCCGCCCCCTCGCCGGTGAACTCGACACCAGCACCATGCGCACGTTCATCGTCTCGCCCTCGCGCGCTGTCGAAGGCGCAACGAGCCGATCCACCATCACCTCCCCGTCATACTCAAACTGAATCGGCACAACGTCAATGGGAATCCCCTGCGCCGCCGCGGCCTGCGCCGCCTGCATGAGGTCGCCCGTGGTCTGATTGCCATCCGTGATCAGCACATACCGCGTCGCCGCATCCCGAGGCAGCGCATTCGCTAGCCGCAACCCCGCCGCGAGATTGGTCGCATCCAGCGTGCCCTGGTGCGAGTATTCAATCGAGTTGAGCAGCCTGCTCGGCAGCGCGCCCACAAACGCATCCCTCGCCGTCGTGACAACGCCCAGCCGCTCGTCGTTCTTCTTGAAGTTCTTGATAACGTCTTCGAAGTACCCCTGCACCTTGCGCTGCTCGCTGCGCGGAATCGATTCGCTCACGTCAATGATCGCCACCACCGAAAGGTCCTTGCTCTCCTTGCGCCACAAAGGCTCCGCAATCGCGCCAGCCAGCAGCGTGATCACGATGAGCCGCACCAACACCGCAAGAATGCGAGAACTCGAACCCAACCCCGAAATACTTTTGCGCGCCAGCAGAATCGTCAACACACCCAAAATCGGAATGAGCCACAGCCACATCGGCTGCTCAAACTCGATCGGCCCGACAACCAGCGATGCAAGCGGAGCATGAATCAATCGCCACCCCCCGCTCCACTATGTGCAAGCTGCGGCGAAGCCGAAAGCGGCTTAGGCCGCCCCGTCGGCGCATCAATCACAACAATCCGACTGTTCCCCGAATCGAGCACATACACCTTGTCCTTCATCAGAGTGATCGCCCAGGGCGTCGACAACTGCGACGCCCCGCGCCCCCGCTCCCCGAAAATCCCCAGCGACTCGCCAGTCTCAACATCCACGCGCTGCAGCCGACAATTGCCATACTCCGCAACCATCACTGTCCCATCGCCAAGATCACACACCCCATACGGGTACATAAACCCACCCGGCTTCGTGCTAGGCCCCGCAGGATCACGAATCCACCGAACTAATCCACCCTCAAGCGTGAACACACCAATCCGATGATTGCACGAATCCGCCACCAGCAACACCCGCCGCGAATCTTTCAACGTCGCCAACGCCATCGACTGCGGCCGGCTGAACTGAATGCTGTCCGCCGAAGTGCCGTCACCGAACGTGCCGAATGACGACTGAAACACGAACTCCATTCGCTCATTCAGCACCCACACCGAAATCCGATCATTGTCCCCATACTCCGTCACAAACAACTTCTCAATACCCCCATCCGCACCCGGCACGATGCACACATCCGTCGGATAAATCATCTGCCCATCGCCCGTGCCGTAACTGCCGAACGTCGTGAGCAACGTCGGCGGCTGATCAACCAGCCCCCCACTGAACTTCACTTTGTCTTGCGCAACAGAAGACAACGCATACACCAGCACACGATGCTCATGCGTATCCGCAACAAACATCAATGGCCCATCCAATCCCGCCCGCGAAGAATCCCCACCCGTCGAGTCCCCTCGCGAAGCAACGCGACGCGGCACCCACAACGTCACCCCCGTTGGCTTCCCATTATCAAACTTCGGCGTCCGCCACGTCTCCAGAGGCGTCCCCGTTTTTGGATCAATCCGCTGCACGCGCGCCAACTTGTCAATCACCCACAACGACTCATCATCATGATCCAGACACCGCGGATACCCAAACTGCCCCGGCGCCGACCCGGACTCCCCAATCTTCGCAACCACCTCTAAAGGCCCGCCAACCGGCGCCTCACGCGAGCACCCACACAGCCCGACACTGAGCGCACAGGCAAACCACGCCGCCGCGAAACTTCCATGCCAAATCCGCCGGGCACGTGCCGTTTGGCCGCCGCGTCTCTCTTCGCCCCGATTGGACAGTCCAAACACCATCAGAATCTTCCGCTAGCCCGCCGCCTGAACCTCGATGAAACACGCCCCACCCGCAACGAGCATACGACCGAAGCCGACCTGAAAATCTTGCACCAACGCACCGGCTGCCCGCACCACCAACTTCGCAATCCAGACTCCCATCTTACTTCGATACGTGATTTTTGTTCCGATGGCTCAACAGAATCTTGCAGGACTTTCAGGATTCTCCCCACGCAACCCTGGCAAATCCGCCCCGTTTTCCCACCAACCTTTCCGCTTTGTGCTCGTTGTGGCTTTGTGGTGATTCCTCCTACTTCCGCTTTCGGCTCACAAAAACCACCGCCACACACGCCACCACCGCCGCCGGCCCAAGTACCACAACCGCCGCCGCGGCCATCTCCTCCTGTCGAGCAAAGTGAAGTTGTGCAAGGATCGTCTGAGGCAGACTTGATGTCCCCGCCGGCTGAATCACGATGCTCGACTCAACCTCGTGCAGCGACAAACACGCCATCGCCAACCCCACACCGACAACCGCTCCCCACCCCCGCGCAAGTTCAGCGCGGCTCCAGGCTCGCAGCACGCTCCACGCCGAGGTCGCCGCGAGCGTGCGAGCATCGCGCAGCGAAGCGGGCTCAAGTGTTGCAAAGAACGCGCCCGCGAGCACCGGGATGATCGCAAAGCGCGTGAGGTGCGCGAGCACAACTGGAAGCACGCTGTCTCGCACACCTTCGAGCGCGGCGAAGTTCGACGCCGCATGGACAACAAGACTCCACGCATGCCCGACCATGATCCCGGGCGTGAGCGCGCCGATCATGAGCAACGCCGCGGGAATAAACAGACCGTTCAGAGACAGTCGCCTTGAACGGCATCGCGCCCCCACCGATTGCCCCGCCGCGATCGCCCACGAAACCACAAACAAAGCGGCTCCCGCAACACCGACCAACCCACCCACCAACACACTCAGTCCCACCGCATCCTGCCCCACCATCCAGAAGTTCCGCAGACTCGAAAACCGCTTCAGCGAAATCACATACGTCACCAGCGGCACAACCACCGACAACGCAAGCAGCAGCAACGTCCACATGTTGCTTGCTTGAACACGCCGCGTCGCACGTGCGAAGAGTCTGCCGTCCTCGCCACGACCAACTTCCTCGGGCAACGCCGCATCATCCGACGAAGGCGAATACGCCTCCTCACGCGCCGCCCCAAACCTCCACATCACCGCCATAAGCCCGAAAATCAGCACAAAAAGCGGCCAACTCGCAACCCACGGTGTGAGCGAGCTGGGGTTGAGCACAATCGACTGCCAAGCCGAAATCGCATACGTCGGCGTCTGCGCCAAGTGCATCGGCACCGCGGACCCCAGCATCAGCAGCGTCACGACGCCAAACGCCATGACAATCGCTCGCCACTGCAACCGCAGCACTTCCCACTGCACGCGCGGCCAAGACGCGCCCTGCAAGCGTGCCACATCCAGTATCGATTGGTCCAACCTCGCAAGCCCCGGCATGAGCACAAGCACCGCAACAGGCCACGCCCACAGCGCCAAGCCGATCACCGCCAGACTTTGACTGACGACCGTCGGCAACATCGTCCAACCCTCGCCCCCTTGCTCGATTGGCTTTGCAAACCACTCGATGACGTCGCCCAGCCGCGTCAGCGGCGCGCGGTGAATCCCCAGCGAGTGATACGCAAGGTAACTCGGCGCAAGCAGCGGCAGCAGCACGATGGGCAACATCCGCAGCCCATGCCGCCGAATACCCCACGCGACAGGCCACGCAAACAACGTCGCCACCGCGCTGATACCGGTCGCCCACGCCAGCGAGCTCACCAGCAGCATGGGCTTCAGCCCCACACCGCTTACGTTGATCTTCCCCTCCCGAATCTGCCCCGACACGGCGACAACAACGCCGACGGTGGGAACGCCAATCAGCAGCACCACAACAAACCACACAATGACTCGCAGCCAACGGGGCATCGGAGGACGCTAGGCGAGTCTCACAAACGCGGTGGCACACGCTTCCTTGCCTGTGCCACCAGCCCGGAGCAGCCTCGACTGCCCGGGAGGGTTCGTCGGGTTTGGCTGGGTATCATCCCCCTCATGCCCACGGCCGTTGCAACCCGCAAGTCATCTCCGCCCTCGAAACGCCCTGCCGGAAAGCCCGCGCCGCGCACCGCGAAGGCTGCGTCATCTGGACCATCCACCTCCCCCGCTCTCGAACGCGTCGCCCGCCTCCGCCGCCTCTTTGACCGCGAAGCCCTCTCGCATCTACTTATTACCTGCCCCGAAGACGTCGCGTACCTCACCGGCTTCCACGGCGGAGACTCATATCTCCTTATTCCATCGCACGATGCAACCCGCGCGATCATCCTGAGTGACTTCCGTTACGAAGAAGAACTTGCTCCGCAGCGCCGGGACTTCGAGATCGTGATCCGCACCCAGGGCATGCACGCGGCCCTCGTGCAGCTTTTGCGCGATACGGGCGTGGCACGCCTCGGAATCCAAAGCGAAGTGACCAGCGTCGCAGAACTCCGTGGGCTTGAGCACGCGATGGAGGGGACGGGCGTCACGTTTACCGAGACCAAGGGCTTGGTCGCCCAGCTGCGCGTCCGCAAGGACACAACGGAAATCGCCACGATCCGCAAAGCGATTTCGATTCAGCAGGCAGCACTGAAGGAAGTCATTCCCACGATTCGCGTTGGGCAAACCGAACTTGAGATCGCGGCGAGGCTTGAGTCGGCGATGAAAGTCCGCGGCAGCAGCGCACCGGCGTTTGAGACGATTGTCGGGGCGAACGCGAATGGGAGTCTGCCGCACTACCGGCCACATCCGGTGAAACTGAAGAAGAATCAGCCGCTGCTCATCGACTGGGGCGCGGTGTATCAGGGGTATCGCGGGGACATGACCCGGACCTTCTGCATGGGCAAGTGGCCCGCGAAGATCGAAGAGATCTACAAGATCGTGCTGGATGCACACAAACTCGCCGCGGCTGGTCTCAAGGCTGGCGCAACGACAAGGGCCGTCGACGCGATCGCGCGCGACTACATCACCAAGTATGGATACGGCGAGTTGTTCGGACACGGGCTTGGGCATGGTCTGGGCCTCAAGACGCATGAAGAGCCCAGCGTGTCGCACCGCGCGCCGGAAGTGACGCTCGAATCAGGAATGGTCGTGACAATCGAACCCGGGATTTACATCGCGGGCATCGGGGGTGTGCGGATCGAAGATGATTACGTTGTGACGGACACCGGCAGCGAGAACTTGTGCTCGATGCCGAAGGACTTGAAGTGGGCGACGATTTAGGCATTGGGGACTGGGCATTGGTGAAAGACCGTTTGGTTTTTTCTACCCGAATGCCCGATGCCTAATCCCCAATGCCTCTGGAATTTACTATGATCGACCTTGCAAAGCTCAAAGAACTCGTGACCTTGATGAGCCAGAACGATCTCGCCGAAGTCGCCCTCAAAGACGGCGATGAGCAGATCACCATCCGCCGCGGCGGGCAGCCCGTCATGATGATGGGGGCGGCGTCGCCAGTACAGCATGTGGCGCATGCGCCGACGGCGTCGCACGCGCCCATCGCATCAACATCGCCTCAAGCGTCCGCGCCCGCTGGGTCGGGGGGATCGGGGGGCGCGGGGGGCGCGGGGGGCTCGTCAGCAACTGCCTCGATCGACAGCCCCATGGTCGGCACGTACTACAGCAAGCCCAACCCGGATGCGAAGGCGTTTGTGTCAGTCGGGCAATCTGTTTCAGCCGACAGCGTGGTCTGCATCATCGAAGCGATGAAAGTGTTCAACGAAATCAAAGCCGAGAAGAGCGGCGTCATCGATGCCATTCTCGTGAAGGATGGGCAGTCGGTAGAGTTTGGACAAAAGCTTTTCGCGATCAGGTAGTGCTTATTTTCAACGCGAAGGTCGCGAAGAACTCGAAGGGGTTTGTCAAATCCAACCTTCGAGCCCTTCGCGCCCTTCGCGTTGACATCTTTTTCGGAGTATCCATGTTCAAGCGAATATTGATCGCAAATCGCGGCGAAATCGCCCTCCGCATCATGCGAGCCTGTCAAGAGCTCGGCGTGGAAACCGTCTGCGTCTACAGCACGGCCGACAAAGACGCCCCGTACCTCAAGCTCGCCGATCGCGCGATCTGCATCGGCCCCGGACCCGCAAAAGAAAGCTACCTCAACATCGCCCGCCTTATCGCCGCGGCGGAAATCTCCGGCGCGCAAGCCATTCACCCAGGCTACGGCTTCCTTTCAGAACGCCCCGACTTCTCACAAGCCTGCCGCGACTGCAAAATCGAGTTCATCGGCCCGTCCCCCGAGGCCATGAGCAAACTCGGTGACAAGGTCGAATGCAAGAAGACCGCGAAAGCCAACGGCGTGCCGGTATTCCCGGGCAGCAAAGACGCAATCGAAGAAGAAGAAGAAGCCGTTCGCGTCTCCAAAGACATCGGATATCCCGTCATCATCAAAGCCGCGGCGGGCGGCGGCGGGCGCGGCATGAAAGTCTGCCGCGACGAAGCCACGCTCCGCGCGCAACTCCGCGTTGCAAGCCAAGAAGCACTCGCCGCGTTCGGCAACGGCGCGGTCTTCATCGAAAAGTTCCTCGAAGACGCGCAGCACGTCGAAGTCCAATGCTTGGGCGACAAGCACGGCAACGCAATCCACTTGTGGGAACGCAACTGCTCCATGCAGCGCCGGCATCAGAAAGTCATCGAAGAAGCGCCCTCGCCCGGCGTTGATCGCGCAAAGATGCAGAAAATCTGCGAAGGCGCTGCGAAGTTGCTGACAGCAGTCGGCTACGCCGGCGCAGCGACCTGCGAATTCCTGATGGATCGCCAGAGCAACTTCTACATGCTCGAGGTCAACACGCGCGTGCAGGTGGAGCACCCTGTCACGGAGATGATCACGGGCGTTGACATCGTGAAGATGTCGATCAAGATCGCCGCCGGCGAGAAGATTCCGTACAAACAGAGCGACATCGTCATCCGCGGCCACGCCATGGAATGCCGCATCAACGCCGAAGACCCCGACCACGGCTTCCGCCCCAGCGCGGGCAAGATCGACACATGGCAAGTCCCGGGAGGCCTTGGCGTCCGCATGGACACACACGTGAGCGCAGGCTACACGGTACCGCCAAACTACGACAGCATGATCGCAAAGCTGATCTGCCACGCCGACACCCGCGACGCGTGCATGGACCGAACCCTCCGCGCCCTGCGCGAGTTCAAGGTGGGGCCGATCAAGACGACGATCCCACTACAGATGAAACTCATGCAGGATCGAGAGTTCCGCAAGGGCGGCGTGGATATTCATTACTTGGAGAGGTTGCTCAAGTGATTCCTGAGCCTCATGCCTGGATGCCGCATGCCGCGATGCCTTCTTTATCCCAAGTACTTGCCGCGACGAATTGAAAAACCCCGCCAGTTCGCCCGCAAAGGCGACGACTCGGGAGCGCAATCGCTGGCGAAAGATCGGGAAGGGCGATGGGTTCCACTGGCCCGCACGTGACTTGGATCTATCGGTCGATGGCATGGTCGAGGCATTGCCGGAGCGCAAGGACGTCCGCCGACCTGCGGCATAAACAAGAAACGTCGCCCGCAGAGGCGACGTTTTTTCATGTTCACTAATTACAGCCTGACGCTCAGCGCCGCCGGCGCAGCCCCGCTACCGCCGCCACACCAATCAACCCAAACGACGCCGGAGCCGGCACCGTCACCGTCGCAACAAAGTTCGCGACACCGAAAATCGGATCGGGTCCGAAACTGAACAAGCTCCAGCCAGAGCCGCTGTTGAAAGCCGCGTTGTTCGTGTAGAAACCCAGCGGCTGTGCAAAGCCGTTGGAGCACTGGAAGCCCAGCGAGCCGTCGCTGTCGAAGTTTGAGACGCCAATGCTCCAGCCGATGTTGTTGAAGCCGCCGCCCGTGACAACGCCCGGCAGCGGGATGGTTAGGTTGAACGTCGCCGGGCCGCTGGATTCGCTCGCGTCTGGAAGCGCGACATTGAAGATCGTGGTTGAGTACAACGTTGCGCCGGAACCGAACACAAGGCCGCTGGGGTCGCCATCGTTGAATGTGAACGTGATGTCGGTCGTGCCGTTGCGGGTGCTGCCGAACATTGCGAGACCCAGCGTGATGTCGCAGAGTTGCGCGGGTGCTGACGAGCCATTCCCAAACCAGCCGCTGTCGCCATATCGCACGCTGCTGGACGTGCTGGAGTTAAACGGCGTGAACGTGCCGTTGTTAAACACGTTCTGGAACACAGGCGTCACGCTCGCGACGGCTGGGGCCGCAGCGGCACAGACAATCGCCAAAGCACAGTGAAGGACACAAGTACGCATCTCTCTATCTCCTTTGCGCGAGCAAGCAGGCGATCCTCATCGCAGCCTGCTGCGCCGAAACAAATCCTACTACGAAAACTGATCGCGTGCCGAAAGTTATGGGCCAAGATGAAAAAGTTTGTTTTTGTGGGCTTTTCAGTGGGTTCTACTTCGTCAAGGTGAACGGTCCCATCATCCCGGCAAACCACACCCAAACGCCTACCTTTCCCCATGAGCCGCGCCGCTCCACAATCCGCGTTCCTCTACCTCGCGACCCGCGCCGAAGGCGGCTATCGCATGGGTGTGGTCCGCGGCAAGGACGAACGCCACGCCACAAGCCAACTCCGCAAACAGCGACTGACGCCCGTCCGCACGCTGGGAATACCCGCGGCGTTCGGCAAAATCGATTCCGGCGGCGAGGTGCCGCTGAAGGCACAAGCCGAGCTGCACCTGCAACTGGGCCAACTGACAGGCCGAGGCGTGCCACTGGTCGAAGCGCTGGATGTCGTCACCGAAAGCGTGACGGGCACCGCGCAAACTCGCGTTCAGCGCGTGCGCGAGATGGTCGCCTCCGGCACAAGTTTTTCGGACGCGTGCCGCAAAACACAGCTCTTTGATGTCGTCACGACTGCTGTGTACGCCTCCGCCGAACGCACAGGCGATCTCTCGGGCGCGGCGAAACAACTCGCAACGACAACGCGCCGCCAACTCGCGCTGCGCGGCAAGGTCGCGACACTCTTGATGTACCCAGCCGTCGTGTGCAGCATCAGCGCGATCGTCGCGGTCTTCCTGCTCACGTTTGTGGTTCCCAAGGTGGGCCGCACGCTCGAATCGCAGCTGCAGGCGGGCGGCCTCGACTTACCCTGGTACACCCGCGTCATGATGGTCTGCGGCGAATTTATGCGCGATCAGTGGGTGTTCTTCGTGATCGGCGCCGCGATTCTTGCGGTCGTGCTCATCGTCTCTCGCGAAACAATCGTTCGATTTGTTCAGGGCGCGATGCACAAGGTTCCGGTGCTCAAGGACGTGGTGCTCGCTCAGGAATCCGCCCGCTTCTTCACTGTCATGGCCGCGATGACCCGCAGCGGCATCAACCTCGCCGACGCCCTCGCCGTCGGCGCAAACGCCATCAATCACAAGCTGCTGCGTCACCAATTGAACACGCTTCGCACGAAACTCATCGAGGGCGGCGTGCTTCGTTACTTGATCGATGGTGTCACGGCGTTGCCCATCGGCACGCGCAAGCTCATGATCGCCGCCGAGCGCAGCGGCGATCTTGAAGCCGCCTTCGACACGCTGGGCCAGGACATGGCCGAGGAACTCGACCGGCGCACCGCGCGATTGCTCGCGCTGATCGAACCGGGGCTGATCGTGCTCATGGCCGTGCTTATCGGAGGGATGTTGCTTGCCATCATGATCCCGATGCTCACGATCGCCGGCCAGTTGGGGACGTGACGCCGGGCTTCCACATCACCGAGCGCATCACGTCAACCGGCAAACAACATCGTGCCTCAATCGTGCCACCGACAATGCTCTGATTGTCGGTGGAGAAGAGTGGAATACTTGGCAAGATTCCGGGACGCAAGGATGGTCACCACCGACTGTCAGAGCACAGCCCGTGGCGCGTAAACCGGATTCAAACGCAAAACGCTGATCGCTACTACTGTTGCGAGGAACGGCCTGAAGATATCGGAGAATTGAAAATGAAGAATGCGTACCCAAACACTTGCCCAGCAACCGCCCGTCGCTCCTCTCGCGCCCCCCGACCCGGCTTCTCGCTCCTCGAACTCACCCTCGTCGTTGCCATCATCGGCGTGCTCCTCGCCGTCGTCACGTACAACTTCACCGGCATCGGCAATCGCTCTTCCATCCGCGCGACGCAGGCCAGCCTCGCGACACTCAAGAGCGGCATCGCATCCTACTACATGGAGCAGAAGGCGTACCCATCTTCATTGAACGATCTCGTCACGACAAAGACGATTGAGTCCGGCATCAAGGACGCCTGGAAACGAGAGTTCTTCTACAGCAACGTGGGCCGCCCGGGAACAGAGCAGGAATACCTGTTGTCGTCCTACGGCCCCGATGGCACGGCGGGCACGGCCGACGACATCAGCGTCTGGGATCTCAAGAGGTAACTTGTCGGTGGGTTCGCTCACCACAGAGACACAGAGCAAGACAGAGAGAAGAAGTTGTGAGAATTGAATGTGAGTAGATCAACCACTCCAACACCAATCCGTGTTTCTGCTTTGTGCGCCTCTGCGCCTCTGTGCCTCTGTGGTGAGCGAACTGCACTAACCACCCACCGCACGCGCCCCACGAGTCGCCCCCGCCGCCCCGGCCTCACCCTCATGGAGTCCGTCGTCGCCGTCGCCATTCTTGCCATCCTCGCCTCCACCGTCATCGGCGGCATCTCGATGGTCATGTCTCAGCAAGTCCGCCAGCAGCGTCGCCTCGCCTGCGCCGAACTCTCCAACCGCCTCATCCTCATGTATCTCGACGACCCCGAGACCATGCCCGATGACTCCCTCCCCATCGGCTACGGCAACGAGAAGTATCGCTGGGAGATCATTGAGAATCCGGTACAGATCAGTTCCGCCCGCGCCGACCTCGCCGCAGAACTCGAAGACAAGACCTCGATGACCCTCGATCGCCTCAACGCCGTCACCGTGCGCGTCTGGCTCAGCGAAGCCCACAACGCCGGCTCATTCGCGCCCTCGGCGCACGCACCGACCTACGCCATCACGCGCCTGATTGATCCCGTCTCCAACATCACAAGAAATCCCGACAGCCTTTCGTACGCCGCGAAGAGTGAGACGGGGCGTGAGCGACTTCTCAGAACATTTCGAGGCGCTGATGCCGGCGGCGTCCTCCGCCGCGGCGCGCGAAACTCCGGCACTCCCTCAGGTTCAAACCCCGGCGACAAGGAAGGCTCCAAGGGCGGAGCAAAGCCCGGCCCGTCAAACCCCAGAGGCGAACCCTCGCGCCCCGGCGGCGGAAAGTCCGGCGGCCGCACGGGCGGCAACGGAACTTCTGGCGGCGGTCGGTCCAATCCCAAGTAAGCCCCGCGACACGATGTGTTCTCATGCATCACCGATGTGAAACGAATTTTCGAACAGGCTCGTGCCCCCGACTGCGGCTTTGCGTAGTCGGTGGCACGCGTGGCTTCCGCCGGGCGTTCTCGTTGCTCGAAGTCGCCCTCGCCGTCGCCATCGGCTCCCTCGTCATGATCGCCGCCCTCATGCTGCTGAGTTCCATGCAGCGCAGCGAAGCGATGCTCGCAACCCGCGCCGACGACTCAGGCGAAATCCAGCGACTGCGCTTGGTCTTCCAGCGGACGTTTTCCACGATGCTTGTGTCGCAGTCCACAGTCACAAATCGCCCGGTGACCGCGACCGCAGTGCCCGCTGACGGCCAAGCCCAGCCCGCTCCATCTCCAATCATCGACGACACCCCGCCCCGCGTGCTTCTGGATGTTGATGATCGCTACGCGAGCGCCCTCAACGGAGTGATGACCATGCGCCGCGAAAACGGCGAGGTCATCCAGACCATCCCGCAGAAACTGGAAGTGGTGCTGATCGACCCGCCCGTGCCCACAGCGTCCATCGACATCTTCGCCGCGGCGAAAGCGATCAAGAAAGATACAGGGCGCATGGGCTTTCTTGATCGCCAGAAAATGACGGGAGAGAACAACGCGCCGGACTCGCCGGGAATTCCCTTCGCAGAATCGACCGCTGGCGACGCAGCCGAAGAAGAAACCGACGAAGGCACCGTCCGCGCCATCCGCGGCGTGTTCGAACTCAGAACACCAGAACCCGCGCCAGGCGAGCGCATCGACCCAACCGCCAAACCCGTCTACGAACTCTGGTGGGTCCCCATCGCC
>CAZEZV010000084.1:0-15211 GCA_964516725.1 uncultured Phycisphaeraceae bacterium | reverse complement strand
AGCGCGACGTGCAACGACATTGACTTCAACAACGACACGAGCGTGTTTGACCCGTGCGACATCAACAGTTTTCTCGTGATGTATGGCGAAGGGCCTTGCACGGCGTGCGGGGAGTAACGGCGGCTTCCAGCCGATGCGCTTCTTGGCCCTTTACCTATGTTGTCGTGTCCCTGCAAGGGTGAAAAGCACTCCGAGAATTGGGAGGCGTGGGCGCATGGGCTGGAAGCCCGTGCTACGGCTCTTGCTACGATTATGTATGAATACCAGCGCGTTCCGGTTGTTTTCTCTCGCCGCGTTCTTTGCTTCGACGGTCGCCTTTGGCGACGAAGGCATGTGGCTCGTCAACAACCCGCCTTTGCAGACACTCAAAGACAAGTACAACTTCGAGCCCTCGCCCGCGTTCTTGGAAGCAATGCAGAAGTCGGCGATCAACTTCGGCGGGGCGTCGGGTTCGTTTGTGTCGGCGGACGGGCTCGTGATGACCAATCACCACGTGGGGTCGGGCGCGCTCGCGAACTTGTCGACGCCCGAGCGCGACTTGTTTGCGACCGGGTTCGTCGCGAAGACACGCGAGGAGGAGCTCAAGGCGCCGGGCTTGACGCTGCGCGTGCTGATGAACATCACGGATGTGACATCGCGCGTCAACGACGCCGCGAAGGACGTGGGCGACGAGGCGAAGGCGGGCAAGCTACGGCGCGAAGCGATCGCGACGATCGAGAAAGCCGAGAGTGACACGTCGGGATTGAACTGTCGCATCGTGACTTTGTACAACGGCGGCCTCTACCACCTCTACGCGTACAAAGCAATCACCGACGTCCGACTCGTCTTCGCGCCCGAGGAAGCCATCGCGTCCTACGGCGGCGACGCCGACAACTTCGAGTTCCCGCGATTCGGCCTCGACTGCTGCTTCTTCCGCATCTACGAGAACGGTCAACCCTACAAGCCCGAGCATTATCTGAAGGTGTCCAAGTCCGCCGACGAGGGTGATCTCGCGCTCGTGTTTGGTCATCCAGGACGTACGCAGCGGCTGCTGACGATTGCAGATCTTGAGTTTCAGCGCGATGTCGCGATTCCATGGCGGCTCGATTCTCTCTGGCGTAACGAAGTAAAGCTCCAGGTGTTCGCCAGGCGAGACAAGGAAAGCGCGAGGTTCGTGCAGGACGATCTCGACGGCGTCGCAAACGGCAGAAAGGCAGTCACGGGGCAGTACGCCGGGCTGCTTGATCCCACCATCATGCAGAAAAAGCTCGCCGACGAGCAGAGAATCCGCGACGCGGTGCGCGCGAACCCGGCATGGCACCAGCAATGGGGCGATGCGTGGGATGATGTCGCGAAAGCCAAGACCGCACACCGCGCGATGTTCAAGGAACTCTCCGTGCTCGGCGGGCGATCTTCATCGCTCATGCGCCGCGCGCTGCATGTTGTTCGTCTCGCGGAAGAACTCCCAAAGCCCAACGACCAACGCCTGCGTGAGTACAACGACGCCGCGTTGCCGTCGCTGTACAACGGGCTGTACGCACCAACGCCCATCAACCTCGCGTACGAGCAGTATCAACTGGAGAACTATCTGTTGTGGGCGACCGAGTCGCTGGGCGGCTCATCCCCCATCACCAAGGCGCTGCTCAACGGCCAAACGCCCGCCGCGCTCGCGAAGCAGTGCGTCGCCGGCACGAGCCTCACCACCGTCCCGAGCCTCAAGGAAGCCGTGAACGGCGGGTCGCAATGGATGAAAGCGTCGCAGGATCCGCTGATTGCGCTCGCGAGCCGCATCGACGCGGCGTGGCGGCCCATCAACAAGCGATTTGAGGACGAGGTCGAGAGCGTCGAGCGCGGCGCGTACGCAAAGATCGCGCGGGCGCGATTCGAGATCGACGGCGCAAAGGCCTACCCGGACGCGACCGGATCGCTGCGGCTGTCGTTCGGCACGATCAAGGGCTACGTCGATCCCGTGCGGGGCACCGTGGCACCCTTCACGCGCTTGTCGGGGCTCTTCGCGCGCGAAGCCGAACGCGCGGGCGAGCCCGACTTTCAACTGCCGGCCCGCTTCGCCCGCGGCGCGAACGCATTGGACCGAACCATGCCCTTCAACTTCGTCTGCAACGCCGACATCATCGGCGGCAACTCCGGCAGCCCGGTCGTCAACACCAAGGGCGAAGTCATCGGCCTGGTCTTCGACGGCAACATTCATAGCCTCGTCGGCGCGTTCGATTACGGCGACGAAAACACGCTGAACCGCACGGTATCGGTCGACATCCGCGGCATGCTGCACATGATGACGACGCTGTACGGGGCGAATCACATTGTGGAGGAGATGACGAAGTAGCGGGCGTCTCTTCAAGGTTTATTTCAGCACAGAGACACAGAGATCAAGAGGAAGATGAGGAGGCGATGGGTTGTTGAGATGATGCGATGATGTGATGATGTGATGATGCGATTGTGCTTTGACTGTTTTTCCTGTCATCCCGTCATCTTCTCTTCCCCCTCTTGGTCTCTGTGTCTCTGTGCTGAAAGCGAATCACCAATGAGGTTCGTATCGCATTCTCCATATTGGCAAAAACAAACTGCACAAAAAATGGACGACCGATTGAGGAACACCCTCATGATCGGCCGCCCACTGCGGATGACATGTTCAAATGTTCTTCGGTCTTTCGCATCGCGGCTTGCACGTTGAGCAACCGCCCGCGAACTACTCCTTCTTCTTTTGCAGTTCCTCAACCTTTGTTTCAAGCTGTTCGAGTTTTTCGAGCAACTTTTTCATGTCGTCGGAGGTTGCGGCAGGGGCGGTGCCGTCGCTGCGGGACCGGACGGCGCGAGGGGTGCGGGGGGCGCGGGGCGCGGCGTCCGACGGCTGGGGCGTCACGAGTACGTCGCCGCGAGGAGTTGTGGTCCAGACGCCGCTCCGATTCTCGGCGGTGAGTTTCTCCTTGAGGGAATCAAGGCTCTCCATCACCTTCGAAAGCTCCTTGGTTGCGTCTTCGCGGGCCTTCTCGAAGTCGTCCTTGTTGATCGCCTTCAACTGCTCCATCGCGACCTGCAACTGCTCGCGGGCCCGGTCAAACTCCTCTCGCATCTTTTCGTGATCGATGCCGCCGAAGGAGTTGCGCAGGCCAAAGAGATTGTTCAGTTGCCCACCCTCGCCGAGTGCTTCGCCCGGCGCAAAGATCATGCCGTCGCCGCCCGGGAATGCAAACATGTTCGCAGTGCCCAGCTTTTCCGCGTCATACGCCTCAAGCACGACCGTCACAGTGCGCCGCTGCCCGTCGCGGAGGATGGTCATGTCAACCTTCTCGTCGGGCTTGAAGTCACGCAGCATCATCCGGAACGTGCCGTTGCCCAGCACTTCCTTGTCGCCCACTTTCAGGATGACGTCGCCCTCCTTGATGCCCGCGTTGTCGGCGGGCAGCCCTTCGATCACGCTGTCAATGACGATGCCATCCTCGTCCTCCCCCACTTCGCTGAACGTGACGCCCAGCATGACCTTGGGCTGATCCTCGCCCATGACCGCGAGGGCGCGGCGGAGATTCTCCTGAGCACCCTGCTGCCCGCGAAGCTGCATGCCCTCGGCACGACGCAGCTCTTCGAACGCCTTGTTTGCATCGTTCCGCAGCGCGTCGCGATCCCCCTGAAAGACACGCACGCGCGGCATCAACTGCACGCCCGGAACACCTGGCACTTGCGGAACCTTGCCGTCCATCTGCAGGTCCATCGTCTTCTCGACGTTGCCATCCTTGTCGAGGAACTCGAGTTTCTTGCCGTCGTAACGCCAGCGGTCCTTGGAGACGCGCTTGCCGTCGATCTCGACGCGCGTGATCTTTCCATCGCGGGCTTCCATGCTGTACTGCTTGCCGTTGTCGTTGATGCTCATGTACGTGGTTGAGCTTGATTGACCCTGCGGTTCCGGTGCGGCTTGCGCCTGATCGCCATTGAGCGGGCGGTCAAAGCCGTCGTTCTTGTCCTGGCCAAACGCAAGCGTCGTTCCTGCGATGGTCGCGAGAACCGCTGCGAGTACCGAGATACGCGTGATCCATGTTCTATCTGAGACGTCGCTCGTCAGTACATTCGAAAGAGACTTGTTCATACTGCAAACTCCCTTGCTGCACGTCCGCTGGGTCGTGCCTTAGTGTTGATGAATTCGTTTTCTGAATAACGGGAAACTACAAATGGTTCAGTACACCTGCCGGACCGATCGTGGCTGCTGCGATGCGCGAGAGACCGTGAGGCGCGTCGGCATGCTCCACCGTTGCCCGGCTTCGTTGATAGTCGAACGATAAAACTTGTCCACCGTCGCACGCTCCAAGATGAGACGTACGTACACGACTTCGACTGAGCCGTCCTGCTGTTCAACAGTGCTGAGAATCTGCTTCTCGGGCAGTTCGCCCACGACAGTGCCGTCGGCCTTGCCCTTGGCGAGATACGAGTTGAGCATGTCGCTCAGGCCGCCGCCGACGCCCGCAGTGATGGGCTGGGTTGGATTGGTGGAACTGCTCGGTGAGTTGATGATTGCGGGAGAGACAAGCGCGAGCGCGAGGACCGCAGCCGCGGCCCAGCCTCCCCACGCCGCGGCACGCGCGAAGGTGAAGCCGTGTGTGCGGCGGGGCGATGTGCTCGAGCGATCGCTTGAATCGTGCTGTGCGAGACGCGGTTGGCTTGCATCAGGCAGTGCAACGTGTTCGGCCCTTCGCCCGGCGTGGCCGACGCGCTCTTCGAGCAACTGTGCGTCGCGATACGTCGTCGCAAGGTCCATCCACACACCGGGCGTGCGAATGGCGTGGCCTTGCAGAAGCACCCACTCGGTCGCGCTCGCGCTGCCGTCGACGGTGCGAGAGATGAGCAGGTCCACATCGTCTGTAGACAGAAGCCGCTCTGCTTCGTTGCCACCGCGGCCGTCAAAGCGCTCGTGACTTTCGGAAGACTCGGGGGAGTCGGGGTTGTTTTGGTTCGTCGTCATCGTCATTGCCTTTGCTGCGACAGAAAATCATCATCCATTCCGCAGCGGCGTTTACTTGCAGTTCCACCATTCACTCGGATGCGCCGGGATCGAAATTCCGTCACGCCTCTTCCACAACCTGCGCCTTTTCCCGCAGCATTCGACGGGCCCGCGCAATCCGAGTCTCAATCGTCGATTCAGGCAGGTCCAGCACCTCGCCGATTTCCCGATAACTCATTCCCTGCACAGCCTTCAACAGCAAGGGCTCGCGATAACCATCAGGCAGCGTCATCGCCATTTCCATCACCCGCCGCCCCTCTTCATCAAACGCAATGCGATTGGGCGGGCTGTCATCCTGATCAAACCCGATCCGCCCCATGACGCCCATGGCATCATCACCCGAGTCCACCGATACATTCCCAGCCCGCCCCTCACGCAGCTTGCCACTGCGAGCCGCGGCGTGCGCAGCATTGATCGCAACTGTCCGAAGCCAAGGCTTGAACGCCGAAGGATCGCGGATGTCGCTGCCCTTGCGAACCACCGCGAACGCGACATCCTGCAGAAGATCATCCAGGTCCGCCCAGCGAGGCTTGTGCGCCAGCAAAATCGCCGCGACCCAGCGCCGATTGGCACTCCACGCATCGCGCAGCCAATCATGCCGCGCAATCTCGTTGCGCGCAGTCAGAGGATGCTCAGAATGCGCTTCTGCACTCATGCGAATTCGCCCGTCCTGGCCTAGATGGTTCGCCGGCACTAGGAGATGCGCTCTTTCGGGGTTTCCGTCGGTGCGTTTCAAACGCGCTGGATCGCCGATACCGTGGACGCTCAATCAGCAAGGACGAAAGCAATGCCAGCCGAACAAACGACGAAAACGCCGGGTAGCGAATCTGCCCGTATGACACTCGGACAACATCTCGATGAGCTGCGTCGTCACTTGGTGTTCGCGCTACTCGGGCTGACGCCCCTTGTCGCCGCAGCATTCTACTTTGGCAAGCCGCTGCTCGCGTTCATTCTCGCACCGGCCCAAGCCGCGCTCGAGTCCTACGACCAGCCCGAGATGGTGTCCATCGCGCCGATGGAAGGATTCAGTGCGTACATGCGCGTCAGCGTGATCGCCGCGTTGGTCGTGGGCAGCCCATGGATTTTCTATCAGATCTGGCGATTCGTATCGCCGGGATTGCACCGTCACGAGAAGCGCTTCGTGTACTTTCTCGTGCCGCTCTCGGGCCTGCTCACTGCGTCGGGCGTGATCTTCCTGTTCAAAGTGATCCTGCCGCTGATATTGATGTTCCTCGTCGCGTTCGGAACCACGCTGGGCGTGAAAGAAGTCAAGACCGCGCCCGTGCCCGATGGAATCGTGCTACCCACGATTTCGATTCTCGACAAAGATCCAGAAACCCCGCAGCCCGGCCAGATGTGGGTCAACAAGTCGCTCCACAAGATGCGCGTGTGCATCATCACGGACAAGGGCGAGCCGTCGGTGCTGTCGATCGACATGTACAAGGAAGGCGGCATCCGCCAGCAGTACCGAATCAGCGAAGTGCTGAGCATGATCCTCACGCTCATCCTCGCGTTCGCGTGCGCGTTCCAAGCGCCGCTCATAGTTCTCTTATTGGGCTGGGCAGGCTTGGTGGACCGCAAGTTCCTCGCGAAGTACCGCAGACACGCCGCGTTTGGCAGCGCGGTGATCGCCGCCGCCGTCATGCCAGGCGACCCCGCGAGCATGATGGCGATGGCGATACCGCTCTATGTGCTTTATGAACTTGGCAGCATCCTGTTGTGGCTGTTCCCGGCGAAGCGCGTGTCGGGCAAGCGAGAGACCACGGAGCAGGAAGACGATCGGCCATAAAGCGGCATCCGTCACTCAACCTCAAACACCACAGGCAACTCACCCTGCTCACTCGCCCCGCGAATCGGCAGCGAGATCGGCTGCGCCTGCCCCTTCAGAATCGCCGGCACAATCAAAGGCTGCCCCGGCACCAGCGCGTGCTCCCCCACCACAACATCCCGCACAGCCCCGCCCTTCCCGAAATCAAACTGCCGGTACACCTGCAACCATTCTCGCTGAAGTTGCACACGAACCACCCTGTGCCCAAGAAACTCTGTGATCGCCTCGCGGATGTCATCGCCGATCGGTTTCGCCGCATCTCGCGCAAACGCCAGCGGCGACGCCTTGAACATCCGAACGCCCGGCGAAGGCAAGTACAAGTCGCCGCTGAATCCGCCTTCAACAAGCGCCGCAACCAGTTCCGCCGGATGCTCGCCCACAAAGTCCGCCTGCGTCAGCACCCACCCCACCCCCGCATTGCTCGCATCACGAAGCGCCGCGTGCGCATCGTTGATCAACTCTTCAATACCCGGATGCAGCGCCTCACCCTTCCACGCTTGATGTATGTCCGCCGCATACTGCCGAACCAACACCTGCGCCATGTCCAACCCCGCCGCACGCTCCTTCGCAGAAAGCGAATCAACCTCCTTGAGCGCACACGCGACACTCTGCAACCCGATGATCGCCGGCACACACTTCTTCACGCGTCCCGCGTCGCCGTCGTTGGGCAGGGCGACACTCGCCTTGGCAAAATCGGCCCACTTTGCGAGCAGGAGTGCCCAAGTAATGCTCGACGACTTTGACTTTGCAGGATCTGTCACAACGGATGCTACGCCTTCGTTCGAAGCAAGACGCGTTCCGCCCATTCCAGCGGCTCGGCGAGATCGACGTCACAACATTCCAAGTGCAAAACGCGGCGTCGGTCTGCAGGCTTTGCCGCTCGCGCGGAAGAGTGAATCGTCAGCGGACGCATCAGCACAGCATCGCCCAGTCGCGCAGAGCAATCAACGATCGGTCCAGTTCGAACTTGCTCTTCAAGCGCTGCAGCACTACGCAATCCTTCGAGGTGAGACTCTGGTATGACTCGCAAAGGACCATTCTCGCTCAGGCACTCGTCAAGATGCAGCCGCACAACAAACACACGATCTATCACGTGCCGAGGCGGTTGACAATGATGCTCGCCATCCTTCATTGACCAAGGCCCGTACCCATCAACCTCGTGTCGTTCCTTTACGGCAATCGCCGCGTCCTGATGCCACGGCACGGACCAGTTCGCGGTAGGCGACTTGTCAAACAGAATCGCTCGGACAACCCCCGCGCCAGTGCCGCCCACTGAAGCAATCAGTTCTCGCACTCGCGACATCGCGAGCACGTCCGCGATTCTTGGCACACGTTGCAACACTCGCCGCACTCCTGGCTTTGCTTGATTCGACACATCGAGCAACGGCTCCGCAAGGCTCCGCAGCGCTTCGACCTGCGCCGATTCGAGCACTCTGGGCACGATTGCATATCCATGAGCGTCAAGATGTGTTCGCACCTCGTCGTACATCGCGTATCAACAGTAACGCCTTCAACTCTCGTAGCATGTCCTCATGGAACTCTCCCCCGCCTCCCTTTCAATCCCCGATCGCTACAAACTCATGATCGGCGGCATCGTCCCCAGACCCATCGCCTGGGTCAGCACTGTGTCCGGCGCCGGCAAATCCAACCTCGCCCCCTTCTCATTCTTCGCCGGCGTCGGCAGCAACCCGATGACCCTCCTCTTCTGCCCCGCCAACAAGCCCGATGGCTCCGAAAAAGACTCGCTGCGAAACGCCAAGCCCGCGAGCGAAGGTGGCGTGGGCGAGTTCGTCGTCAACATCGTGCCCCACTCGCTCGCGAAGAACATGGCACTCTGCGCTGAAGAACTCGCGTACGGCGAAAGCGAGTTCGACATCGCCGGCATCACGCCATCGCCATCCCGAGTCGTGAAGCCGCCCCGCGTGCTCGAATCGCCCATCAGTTACGAATGCAGAACCATGCAGGTGATTCGCACCAACCCCGGCCAACCCAGCGGCGGCAACATCGTGATCGGCGAAGTGGCCCACATCTGGATCGCCGACGCCATCATCAACGAGCGATTCCATATCGACCCTGCAAAACTCGATTCAATCGGCCGCATGGGCGGCCTTGAATACACCACAACCCGCGAACGATTCTCAATGCCGATGGGGCGTGGGTAGAAAGTCGGCTTCACGAGACGGGCCTCTTGTGACTTTCGCATTCAGCGCAGAGACACAGAGATCAAGTGGAAGATCATGTGGTGATGGGATGATGAGATAGTGCGACTGCGCTTCGACGATCTTTCTCATCATCTCATCACCTTCTGATCACCCCATCCTCTGCTCCTCCCCCTCTTGATCTCTGTGTCTCTGTGCTGAAAGGGAACGCCAACAAGCACCCGACTACGCAGCACTGCCCCGCCACTGAAACCTCGTCGCCCCCTCCACGAGCGCCGCACACGCCGCCGCTCGCCTGCGCACGCGCATGTCCCCATCAAAGTCCGCCATCTCCGCGATCCGCTGCGACGATTCCGCCCACGCCAGGCGATCAACGTGCGAGTGCAGCAATGGCAAGGTTCGCGTCGCAAGCCACACGCCCGCGAGGCGATGCATCACCGAGTCGTTGGTCAGCAGCGACGCAAGATCATCGCGCCATGTCTCGGCAATGATGCCCACGCCCCGTGCTTCGCGCAGTTGATGTGGACGAAGAGCGGGCGCTGACGATGCGGCGGGCGCCGCAGACTCGTCCGAGGTGTTCGGGCCAGCATCCTTGCCCGCAATCACCATCAGCATGCCCGCCCGCATCGCGTTCGCACTCACGCGATGGTGTTTGTCATGCTTGACTTCGATGATCGTGTTCGCCAGCAGCGGCGCATCAAGCCGGCCCAACGACTCGACGGTGTTGGCCCGCACGCGCGCGTCGGGATGCAACAGGCACGAGGTGAGTACTCGCTTGGCGGACTCGGACTTCACGCCCGCAAGCAGCGACACGGCTGTCGCCGCGATGCGCGAGTGTTCCGGCGCGGTCGCAATCGACAGGCGGAGCAATTGCTCTTCCATCTCGCACGCAAGGCGCAGCAGGCGAACAAGCCGCAGTGTACTGAGCGTTGTGCTTGACGGTGCTTGAAGCGCCTCTCGGAGACTGTCAATGCACTGCGCGCGGTCTTCGCTCAGCCAGCGAATCGCGCGAAGCCTGCCCGCCCTGGTGTCCGTGAACGCGTCCCCCGTGCCCTGCTCTTCTCGCTCTGCGGCGAGCCTGAGCTGCGCATTCGCGGAGAGTCGCAGCAGCCGCAGCGAGCGAGCGGGTTCTTCGGGCGGTGCTTGCGAGGTTCTGCGTTCGTTGCGAACGTGCAGGTCATCAGCGACCGCCAGAAGCGCGGCGCGAGCGACGCGTCCGTCGGTGTCAAAGAGCAGGTCGTGACGCAGCGAAGATGTGGCCCGGCAGCAGAGGCTCAGGCGGACATCAGGCGACGCGTCTGTCAGCAGCGAAGTGAGCGTGCGCTCACGCAGCGGGGCGTCGAGACCGATCTTGGAATGCCACAGAGGCAGCATTCGACGCGCCTGCGGCGTCAAGCGATCAAGCAGCTCGGAAGTCATGGTGCTCGCAGCAGCGCGTGACGCGCCGCTCCTGGATACTGAATCCCCCGCGCGAGTCAGCGAACGAGCGCCGCGCGCGATGACCTTGGCGAGGTGTTCCCCGCGCGTAGGCCTCTGGCACAAGTGTGCAACGTGCAGCAGCGCCTCGTGGTCCTGCGGGCCGTGCGCGACGGAAAGTCGCGCGGCGCACGCCCGCGCGACACGCGGCGAGACGCCTGGCTCCAAAGCAAGCCACTGCAGCGCGCGAAGCCGAGCCAGCGGCCAGCGGCTGGTGCGAAGCAGACCAGCGAGCGAAGATTGAGCCGGGTGCTCCTCGTGTGAAAGAACGCTCCATGGGTCGCTCGATGCGGACGCTGTTCGGCTGGCGGCCAACGCTCGTCGAGCGGGATCAAGCAACGCGATCGCGCTCAGAAGCACGACTCGGTTGTTGTGCTGATCAAATGAGTCCAGCGCGCTGGCCAAAGCGCGTGTGACGTCGTTGAGCGCAGCAGCGCGTTCGGACCGCCGCAGCGACGCTTCCCAGCCCCAGCCCTTCCATGCCACATCGGGCAGCGCGGCGAGGTCTTCGCCATCGCCCAGCCTCGCGCCCTGCAGCGCGAGTGTGATCCACTCGGGAATGCGAGAAGCAGCGAGCACGTAGCAGAACGCAAACAGCGAACGCTCCGCGGCGCGGCGGGCGGGCGCGGCGCTGCACCTGAGCAATGGCACGATCTGTGGCAGGTGGCCAAGCTCGCATTCTTCCAGAACCCACGCACACGCCCCTGCGTGATGAATGCCGTTGGTGTCCACAGGCATGGCGAGCAGCCGCTGGCACGCGCCGCCAAGATCAAGCCCTTGCGCGCTCGACGCGGCTTTGCGAATGGACGCGGGCAGCAGTATCCATGTGCCAACAAGAGCCTCGCGGGCAAGGTTTCGAGCCTGCTCGCGTGTGGCCGGAGAGGTGCCTCCGAACGCGGCAAGCGCCGAACCTGCGAGGCGAGTTATTGATTTTGTGCTATTTTTCCAGAACTGGGCAAACGAATCGCCCGTATCGGCTTCCGCCAATCCATACTTGACTCGCAGGGCGCGTAACTGCTCCTCGCGAGACAACACAGGATTGGACGCTTCGAGCGCTGCTCGGGGGGGGGCTTGGGAAGCGGGGTGAATCGAATGAGAACTTGAAGTGTGTTGCGAAGGGTTCGCCGCCGCGGGCAGGAGGACGCTGTTGCCCTTGCGCGTCTCGGCATGACCCGGCTCGAACGCTCGCTCCAACAGCGCTGACGCAAACGCCTCAGTGGTCGACGGATCGCGCGTCGCGTGCTCGATCAACGCATCGTGCAACGCAAGAACCTGCGCGATCGGGTCCAGCGACTTCACGTTGTTCAAAATTGTGTCAGAATCTGGCGAATCGGAGTGCAAGGTTTGGCTCGTTCGTGGAATACCAGTGGAATCGGCCAATCGCGCGCTCCGCTCGGTGCCGGAAGTCTGCGCGGACATTTTGGGCAGCCTCATGCTTGTGTGACGCTCATTCATGGATTGCAAAGCACAGTCATGGCCTTTTTCCGGCACAACCTGATATCGACACAACCGGGTGATCCCGTACAAACGATGCGTAGCGCAACAACGCCGCACCTTTGTTCATTCGATGTGTTGAAGATGGGAACAACTCTGCGCGCAAGCGATAAGAAGTTGTCGTCAGCCCCGTGCTTGCAACTTTCTGAAAAAATAATTCATGTGATCGCAACATTTGCTCTGGACAATTCATGCAAACGTATGTATCTTGGACGAATTGCTCATTCGGCAGTCGCGTTCGTTGCTTTGACGACTGCCGGGCTTGTGCGCGGCCGTTCCATCAACTGGAAGTCACCGAGTCGTGTGGGATCGACGTTCAGAGATTGGAAGTGTCTTAGAGGTCCTCTGGATCACGGGGACTGGTTGTGTTGCGCGCTGTGCTTATTCGGTCGTAGCGCTCTCGGGAACGCTCGAACTCGATCGCTTCTATGGAAGGAGTCCGTCATGGACGTGGGGAACGGGATGGTCGGAGAAAGCACTGAACTCGATGGCTGTCGACGCCGCGACTTTCGACTTAAGACGCGCCCGCATGCTCGCGGATCTTTGATGCGCCAGACAACAAACGGAGGCGCTGTATGAGCCTTCTCCCAAAGCCCAGCACGCTTCATGCGTTCCAAGCGACGCTGTTCGACGCCGCGCTGCCTCAGGATTTTTTGTATCCCAAGGGTCGGCGAGCGCTTTCCAACCATGAGTACCTCATCGAGTCGCTCGTCATGTCCGGAGCGCACGCGTTGCGCTTTGACTTCAAGGATCAGTCCGTCGTCGAGTTAGTCACGGAGTTTGACCGCGTCGTGCCGTCTCAGCACCGGGTTGTGACGTTCGCGTGTCCGCAGGAGCGGGACTACGAGCATCGGTTTGGCGAGTGGGGCTTGGTGTACATGACCAGCGTCCAGACTGAAACGCTGCCTGACAGTTTGTTCCGCGAGACATATGAAGAGTTGATCGACTTCGGCCGCCAGAACGGCGCGCTCGTGCATCTCTGGAAGTGCGACGAGGGGCCGTGCCTGAGCATGGTGGACCTCCAGAAGTACAACGGCCAGGCCCACGCGCAAAGCTATCACATGCTCGCGACGGGGGGAATTGTTCTGAGAACCCAGACGATCTTCGAATTGGGTTGATCAACACAAGTGCCGAGATGCGCAAGCATCCGGCGGGTGTGCCACTGATCTCGATGAGACTGCTGCGATTTGGCCTGCGTGTCGACAATCCAGCAACCTCAACCTCACACAACAGCACGATCCCAATGAAGGCTTGGACAATCCGCTGTCGCGGTGGGGTTCGTAGGTAGAAGCGGCGGGGTCGAATCGCCGATATACTTCCCGATGCACCGCCCCGCGATATCCATTCGAATTACCTCGCCCCGTCTGGGCTGAGGTTGCGGCGTGTACACCTTGGTTCATGATGGGGCATTGATTCATCGCTCGCAAGTGCGGCGACACAGCTATTCGTTCGGCTTGTGTTTGTTGCCCCTGCTGTTTCTACTATGTGCCGGCAAGATACCGGCTTTGCGTTGCTCTCGGGCTTGATTCAGATGTTTGCCGCCGTGTTGACGAGCAGCGCGGCTCTATGTTCAAATAAGGTTCAGATAGGCTTTCCCATGTCACTTTTCTCTTACTCACATCCGTTGTTGTCTGATTCTGCTTCGGCATCTGCGCCAGCCTCGGGGGCGGGGGCGGGGGCGGCCTCGGGGGCGGGGGCAACCAAAGCAGGCGGCGACGAAAAAAATCGCTACCGCAAGACGCTCAACCTGCCCCAGACCAAGTTCGACATGAAGGCGAACCTGGTGCAGAACGAGCCTGCAAGCCTGAAGCGCTGGCAGGCGATGGGTCTGTACAAGAAGGTTCGCGAAGAGCGCAAGAACTCGGCAAAGGGAGTTTTCAATTTTCATGACGGCCCGCCCTACGCCAACGGCGGCATCCACCTCGGGCACTTGATGAACAAGTGCCTCAAGGACTTTGTGGTTCGCAGCAAGACGATGCAGGGCTTTGATGTGCCGTACGTGCCAGGCTGGGACTGCCACGGCTTGCCCATCGAGCACAAGGTGATGACGGAACTCGCCGAAGCGGGCAAACTCGAAAAGTTGTCATCGCTTGAGCCGGGCCAGCGGTCAGTCGCGGTCCGCCGCGAATGCCAGAAGCACGCAGAGAAGTACATCAAGTTGCAGCGCGGCCAAATGGAGCGATTGCTCACGCTCGCGGACTACGAGAATCCATACTTGACGATGGCCCCGCAGTACGAGGGCTCAACGCTCGAAGTGCTCGCAGATTTGCTTGCACAGGGACTCGTGTATCGCGCCGTGAAGCCCGTGCACTGGTCAATCGCCAACGAAACCGCGCTCGCCGATGCTGAACTGGAGTACTACGACCGCGAGGACGTGAGCGTGTACGTTGACTTCGAAGCGCTCGACGCCGACAAGGTGTACGACGCGTTTGGCTTGCCAAAGCATGATGCTGACGCCGAAGAAAACGAAGAGGAAGAAAAGAGCGACGGTCCCAAGTCCAAGGCTTTGAAACCCGGCGTGCGCCCACATCAGCGTCCATGCTTCATGATCTGGACAACAACGCCATGGACGCTTCCGGCGAACGTTGCAGTTGCCGTACACCCTGACGTTGAGTACGCCCTCGTCTGGATCGACGGCAACGTCACCGTGATGGCGACCAAACTCGTAGAAAAGGTCACGCAACTCGCCAAGAGCGAGGAGTTCAGCGTGCTCGCGACAGTCACCGGCGACAAACTCGTCGGCCTGCGCTACAAGCACCCGTTCGTCACAAACCCGCCCGCGTGTGCGCTGCAACGCGCATGCTCCATCGAAAAAATCTGGAGCGTTGTCCCTGCCGACTACGTCACAACCGAAGACGGCACAGGCCTCGTGCACACTGCTCCCGGCCACGGTACAGAAGACTATCAATCAGGCCTCAAACACACGCTTCCGATCTATTGCCCCGTCAAAGGCAACGGCACATACGACAACACCGTGCCCGAATGGCTGCGCGGCCAGTCCATCTGGAAAGCCAACGACGTCGTCGTGAAACACCTGCGCGACAGCGGCCACTTGTTCTTCGACCAGAAGTTCATGCACAGCTACCCGCACGACTGGCGCAGCAAAACGCCCGTCATCTTCCGCTGCACCGAGCAGTGGTTTGTCGGTGTCGATGATCCCATGGCGGGTGCAACTGCTCCCAGCACTAGAGGCAAGTCGATGCGAGAACTCGCGCTCGAAAGCGTGTCGGCGGACAACGCTTCACGAGTCGCATTCGTTCCCGAGTG
>CAZEZV010000083.1:0-15274 GCA_964516725.1 uncultured Phycisphaeraceae bacterium | reverse complement strand
CGTCTACGAACTCTGGTGGGTCCCCATCGCCGCGCGCCGCACTGTCGAAGAAATCCGCGAGATGACCCGCACGCAGCGTCGCATCGAAGCCGTCGCTGCGGGCGACCCGTTCATGGTCGCAAAGAACATCACGTTCCTGCGCATCCGCATGTTCGATGATCGCTCGAAGAAGTCCGTCTACAGCGCGATCTACCAGAAAGACTTGCCCGCCTACGTCGAGGTCGATGTCGAAACCAAGTCGGGCATGCGGGGCGAGTGGCTCTTTGAAGTGGGCTGGGCCATCGGGCCAGAAACCGGCAAGCAGGCCGAACTCGCCCGCAACGCGCAGCGCACCCGCCTCGAACAAGCCGCAGGCAACAACAAGCCTGGCTCCGGCGGCTCGGGGGGCTCGGGCGGAATCGAAACTGGCGGCACCGGCGGCCTTGGCTCCGGCGCCGGCGAAGCGTCTGGCGGAAAGTCCGGCGGCATCAAGTCCGGCGGCGGGAAGTCCGGCGGAAAGTCAGGTGGCAAGTGACTCCGCTCATCACTCAACGCCCTGCCCCCAGAGCCTTCGCCCTCCCCCTCGTCCTCGCCATCGTCATACTCGGCACGTTCATCATGATGGCCGTGCTCGAGCGATACTCGGGCCAGCGTCTCATCATCGAGAAGCAGCTTGACGCGTATCAGGATCACCATATTTCTCGCGGCGTTCGTGAGGCTGTCGATGCGTGGGCAGGTGCCGCGTCTGCCGGCGCTCCGCAGCGACCTGCAACGGGCGAGCAACCAGCGGTCAAGACCATTCAGGATTACTTGGGCCCGGAAGGCCACGCCTTTGACCTCGCTCCCAAGGACGGCGCACCGGTGTCTGTGTACATGCACGAAGCCCAGGGCACGCTGCTCGCCGACTTTTCGGGGCTGAGCGGACAGGAGCTGCAAGCCGCCGCCGGCGCGCTCGCCGCGCTCGAAGAAGTCGCGCCGTCAACGATCAATCCCACCAAGTACACCCGCAAGGAAGGCCCGCTCGCCGTCAGTGTCCGCAGCGCAACGCCGACGGTGCTGAGCGCCATCTGCCGCAGCGCGCTGGGCCCGACCAAAGGGCGAGAGTTCGCCGAAGAACTGATCCGCGTCCGCCAGCAGCCGGACTTCGACGCGACCAAGCTCAACGAGGCATATCAGCGGACCGGCGTCAACGGCGAAGACGCCGCGAAACTCCAAATGCTCCTCACCGCCTCCCCAGGCCTCTGGCTCGTCGTCGCCGAGATGGATGGCTCCAACAACTCCATCGTCCGGTATCGAGGTCTCACAACGGTCCGCGGCAGCATGGCCGCCCGAAATCGCCAGAACGGCAATCGCCCAGGCCAGTTCCTCTCATGGGAACGCGTCTTCGACACCACCCAACCCCGCTTTGAACGCCTGGAGTAGGGCAGAGTGCAGCGAACCGGGAACAGGGAACGGGCGGAATACGAAAATCAAAAGATGAACCGGCGCAACCCGCGAAGCGGGCTCGCACTGCTGTCTTCTGCATGCACCCGTTCCCCGTTCCCCTCTCTCCCCACTGAACACCCACGCCCCGTCAGCAAACAATTCCTGCAGAAGCAGCTCGCAACCGCCCGAATCGACTTCGAAGAACCCTCGGCGATTCCCGATTCGGACACGCGTGCAGACCTAACCTAGACATGAGCAGTGCGTGAGATTGAGCAGGCGTCTGTTCGCTCACTGGCGAGCATGCCGGCTCCAGAGAAGTTGAAGACCATGGCAATGGACCGTTCCAACGCGAAGAAGTGGACCTTTGCGGCCCAAGGCCTGCTCGGCGCGAGCGTGCTGGGCCTTGGCGGCGCCGCGTTCTTCAATGTCACCGGCAACCCTCTCGAGCAGCCGCCCGAAATCATCGAGCTTCCGCACATCGACAGCGGCTTGTCCACCAACACCACTGCACCGATTCCGCGAGGCGACGACGCCGGCACCGCCGCCCGCCTCGTTCGCGTCGCGAACACCCCAAAGTCCACCGAAGTCCCGGTCGCCGTCGAAACGCCGGTTGTCGTCGCTCCGCCCGCCGCCGGCCCGAGCATTTCATACCTGGGCTGCGTCCACATCGGCACTTCCAAGCGCGGCTTGATCAAGCTCGACGCCAAGCAGAAGTTTGTCGCCCTCAATCAGAAAGTTGGCGAAGGCGAGCACGCAAAGGACGTCGAAGAAATCGAAGAGGACTTCATCAAAATCGGCGGCCAGCGCTATGACCGCCCGGACCGCACCGGCAGCGCACTCTCCAAGGCGGAGCGCAACCCCAACGCGGGCGTCAAGCCTCTGGCAAGAGTTGGCATGCCCTCGAAGATGAACTCTGTCAATCGTGGCCAGCAGATGGACCCCTTCGGCTCCGGCGCGCCGCAGCAAGACCTCATGCTCGACGGCTTCCTGCGCGTACCCGATTATGTCTCAAAGGACGACGCCGCGCTGTGGCGTCGAATCCGCGCCGAGATGCTCGAGTCCGGCAAGTTTGAGCCCGAGGAAGTTGGTCGCATCGCGGCCAAGCACCTCGAGGAGCGCCGCCAGAACGCGAAGGAAGAAGACCTCGTCATCACGCCCGAGCAGCGCGACGCCGAGCGCCGCTTCCAGGAGATGTATGGCGACATCGAGCGCACCAAGAAGGGGAAAGAAGAGTGAGCGTCCGCGTCGCACTGCTTCAGCGCTCCGCCCGGGGCGGCTTGCTTCATTCGCTGCGCCTCGTCGGCGCAACCAGCGATGAAGTCTGGCAGCCCTCCGGCATCAAGGCCGACAGAGAGCAGGGCGAAACACACTACAAGAGCGCCGCCGAATGGACCCGCACCCAGCTCGACGGCGCCCGCACGCGCGACTCGCTCGAGCTGCTCGTGCTCGATCCCACCGGCGGCGTCTGCACATGGCACTCAAGCCACAGCACCGACCCCGCCAAGATCGCCGCCGAGGCCCGCATGGGCCACGCCACCGACGACGCCGACACCTCCTCAAATTCCGGCCCAAACTTCGTCGAGTTCTACGCCGGCTCGCCCCAGGAAAGCAGCGTGCAGGCGCTGGGCATGGATGGCAACGGGTCTCCGACACCGGTCAAGCACGCGAAGACCAACAAGAAGTTGGGCCAAGTTGACGCGCCCGCGCGGCGCCTCGCCGTGCTCGCAACGACAGACGTCCCGGCCCGTGTCCTGATCGACACGCTGGACCAGCAAGGCGTGCGCGTCGCGTCGGTCGCGAGTTTCTGGCACGCTCTTGCGATGGCGTGGTCGCCCGGCGCGGGCGCAGGCGCGAAGCGCTCAACTTCCAGCGATCCGCTCGTGCAATCACCCGCAGCCGCCGGCACGTGCGCCGTCCTCATCGTCGAAAACAATGGCCGCCTCTCGTGGTGCTGGTGCGAGCAGGAGAAAATGCTGTGCTCGGGCTCGATGCGCTGCACGCTCGTTCGCGCCCAGCCCTCACCGACCAATCAAACAGCCCGCGACGCCAAGAGCGACGAAGACGAGACGCTTGTCGCGCTCGGCAAGGACGACGTCGCCCGCCTCGCCGCGGAGTGGCTCAGCTGGAGCGTCCAGACGCACTCCAGCCCGACGCGCGTCGTCTGCGTGCTGCCCAAGAACTTGGCACAGTCCATGGATACAGACGCCGGCCCCGCCGTCGCGAGCGCGCTGAGCGCAGGCGAGTTTGGCGAAGCCCTCTCTCGTGTGTGGACCGGCGCAGTCGTCGACGCAGTCGTCCACGAAGACCCGATGGGCGCGACGCTCCGCCGCCTCGTCTCGTTCCTCGAAGCAACTCCAGCATCCGCAGCGCCCGAGTCACGCTCCTCGCTCGTTGCGCTCTCAAACCGCCCGGGCCGCCAGCATCGCACGATGTACCTCTGGACCGCCGGCGCACTGCTGCTCGCGTCCGCCGCCGCCGCTGTTGTCGGCTGGCGCTTCCACAAAGAAGCCGCGGCAGCCCGCGAAGCCGAACTCGGCTGGCGCAACGGCTGGCAAGAACTCGTGGGTGGCTTGTACCCACCCGCCATGAGCCCGCGCGTTGCCGCAGGTTTCACGCCCCTGATGGAACTCTCCGACGAAGTCAAACGCCGCAAAACGCTTATCCGCGGCCCTGAAAAAGTCGAACGCAACAAGCCGGTCCTCGCCGAGCTTGAAGCCATCTCGCTCGTGCTGGGCTCCCCCACTGTCAAGCTCGAGTCCATCTTCATGGATTCAACGCAAGGCCCGCAGCGCGTCGTTGCAACCGTGCCCACCACCAGCGAGGGCGAGGCTGTTCTCGAAGCCCTGCGCCGGGTCGGCGGCTCAATGCTCGTGGACTGGTCGCTCGACATCTCCCAAAGCCCCGGCAGCGAAGAACGCCGCGCAACGTACACCGCGAAGTGGCCCGCAAAGACCACATCGCCTGCACAACCGGCGACGCCAACCGGCACCGCGCCCGCTGGAACTGGAGGCACGCGATGAGCCAGATGCCCACCAGCGCCTCGTTCGAGACCAAGGACTCGCTCGCCGCGGCTCAGGACACGATCTCGATGCTCAGCGCCGCCGCCGCGCGGGGCGAGCGCCGCAACAAGCCCACCTTCGTCGTTGCGCTGGGCGTCATCGCACTCGCCGCGAGCCTCCTGTTCGCTGGCTTTGGCTGGTTCAGTTTCACCAAGGCCCGCAAGGCTGCCGAGAACGCAAAGTCTGAAAGCAACGCGATGCTCGAGCAGGCCGCGCAGCTTCAATCGCTTATCGACGACGAAGCCAACGGCACAGGCCCGCGCGCAGCCGAGCCCGCAACGAATGTCCTCAGCAAAATCGAAGCCTCCGGCACTCGGGCAGGACTCAAGAAAGCCGTGCCCATCGGCTCTCGCACCGTCAACCCCGACCGCACCATCGGCTGGAACCAGGTCCGCTACTCCTACAACGTCAAGGATGAATCGCTCGACGCGCTGCTCCGCTGGGCGCAGTTTGTCCAAGACGACGTCCCCAGTCTTGATGTCTACAGCGTGACGCTCCGCCCCGAGGCAACCGAATGGTCGCTCACCGTTGTGTTCTCCCGCTGGGAAAAACCCGAAGGCTCGTGATCGCTCACTTGCCCCGCACCTGACAGGCGTGTTCTCTCGCTCAAGCAACTTTTCTCTCCGCTCGCCATGAACCACAACTTTTCAATCACCAACACCCTCCGCGTCGCTGCCCTCGCCGCGATCACGCTGGCGTCGCTTTCTATCACCGCCTGCGGCGCCCGCTACGCCGGCGTGCCCAACGATCGCGCCCAGCGCATCAACGAATCGCGCCAACTCGCCGCTCAGGGCCAATCCGCTCTGCGCTCCAAGGACTACGACGACGCCATCAAGTACACCCAGCAAGCCGTGACAGTCAATCCTGACTTTGGCGCCGCCTGGAACAACCTGGGCCTCGCTTTCATGCAGCGCGGGCGCGACAACGACTACATCGCCGCGCAACAGTCCTTCCAAAAAGCCGCAAGCCTCCTCCCGTCTGATCCCACGCCCTACCGAAACCTGGGCCTCCTCTACCAATCCCGCGGCTTCGAAGAAGACGCCCTCCGCAACTTCGAGAATGCCCTGCTGATCAACGAGTACGACATCCAGAGCCTGCGCGGCGCGACACAAAGCATCAAACTCCTGCACAAAGCCGACCCCGTCACCCTCGATCGCCTCCGCCGAGCACAGATGATCGAAACCGACCCCGCGTGGCTGGACATCATCAAGCGCGAGCGGATCAGGGTGCAGAACGAATTGGATGAGCGAGCGAAAGGGTGAACGCAAGTCGCTCGACTTGGTGACACCGACCGGGGGGTGCTGCTCTGAGCGGTCGGTGCAGGACTGCACAAGGCTCGCCCACACCAACACATTCGTTGATTTCCGGCCCGCTCCAACGATTCGTGACACGACACTTGTCATCTGACACTCCTCACCGACCGCGCAAAGCCGCACTCGGTGGCACGACGCTGCATGCTCATCCCTACCCTCCCTCATGCCCCTTTCCGACCGCACGCCCGACGTTCCCCAGCAGCCAGTTCCCGAGCGCTCTCCCGTCGCTCCGCGCGCCGACGATCCCAAAGTCCAAGCCCAACTCGACGCACTCATCCAGCACATGCTGGGCGGCTCGGGGGCGGGTTCGGGGGGCGCTGGCACCGCATCTCTCAACAACGACGGCTCCACTCAGTTCTCCCCGCGCCTCGTCAAAGACCTGATGACCAACGCCCTCAAACTCATCGCCGATGAGCGCGAGGGGTACGTCGGTCCGGGTGACCTCAAGCTCATGACTAACTCGTTCAAAGAGATGCGATACGCCTATCGCCTCTTTGGCAAGTACAAGGAACCCCACAAGATCACGATCTTCGGCTCGGCCCGCACGCCCGAAGACCACCCCGACTACGCCGCGTGCGTTGAGTTCAGCAAACTCATGGCCGACGCTGGCTGGATGAGCATCACCGGCGCGGGGCTTGGCATCATGAAAGCCGGTCACGTCGGCCCAGGCCGCGACGCGAGCTTTGGTGTTGCGATTCGCCTCCCCTTCGAAACCAGCGCCAACCCCGTCATCGCCGGCGACGAAAAACTCATCAACTTCCGCTACTTCTTCACCCGCAAACTCATGTTCGTAAGCCAGGCCGAAGCCGTGGCACTCTTCCCAGGCGGCTTCGGCACCCTCGACGAAGCCTTCGAGACCATGACGCTCGTGCAGACCGGTCGCAGCACGCCCATGCCCATCGTCTGCGTCGAAGGAGCGCACTCGGGGGCTGGCCGCGCCGACCAGCCCGACGGCTCGTCGTCGTACTGGCACAGCTGGGACCAGTGGATCAGGGAGCAACTGCTCGCACGAAAGTGGATCAGCCCCGAAGACCCCAGCCTCTACTACATCGCCAAGGACGCCAAAGACGCCGCGGCCCACGTCCTCCAGTTCTACCGCATCTACCACTCCTCGCGCTACGTGAAAGACGACTTCGTCATCCGCCTCAAGAAGCCCCTCGCAACCAAAGTCGTCGAACAACTCGAACAAGAATTCAAAGTCCTGATCAAGACGGGCGGCATGACGCAACGCCCCCCGAACAGCCCCTTGGAGGGCGAGACCGACAACCTCACCCTGCCAAGACTGGTGTTCACGCACACGAAGCACAAGTATGGGTTGATTCGGCGGTTGATTGATCGGGTGAATGAACTTGGATGAGACATGGAGTGCTCAGTTTCCACCAACCTCGCCGCAGTCCGTTGCAACAATCCGCAGCACATACTCTGACAGAGCGACTGTCGGGTTTCCGGCAACGTCGCGGCACTTGACGACAAGCCGACCCTCTGCGGGTTCAACGACAGGACGGATGCGGTAGAGACAGTTGACACCGCAGGCGCCCTGCGAGAACGGACCTTGCAGTTGCAGCGTCCGGTCGTTGCCGCCAACCAGAACTGTCGTGAAGTCGTTGGTGAGATTTGTCCAAACGCACTCACCTTCCTTCGCGCGCTCAACAGTGAAGCCCTTGCGCCCGTTCACCGCTGTGACAAAGTCATTGCCGTCGTGCAGCCCCACCGGCCCGTAGTGCGTGATCTGTACAACCGACACCGTGTTGTTCTCGCTCGCGTGGTGCGCGCAATTTCCAATCACAGTCGGGTCGCCGGCGCCGACCGGGCTGCACGCCTCGTAGTGGATGCGGAATGGGGCGAGACCGACTGAGCCGCCGCCGAGGGCGGAGGGAGCGTTGTCGTAGTAGGGCGTGGGCGAGAGGGTTGTGTTGCCAAAAGTGATGTTGCCGTTCCATGCCGCAGCTTGGTTTGTCTGATTGAAAATACACTGCTCTAAGATCTGCCCTGTGCATGTCACAGTCGCGTTGAGGCTTCCGGCGATGCGAAGACCTCGGTTTGTGACCGGCTTGCCGGGCGCGGTGATGCTTGCAGTATTCAAAGACCCGGAGAATGGCCCGGATGTTGTCCGAAGGTATCCGGTGTTGCCCGCGCCGTTGTTGTACCTCGTGTTGATGGAGGAATAAATTGACTGTGCAGTAATGACATCCAAGTCGTCTCGGCACTCAATTGTGGATGTTGCTGTTGCCGTACCAACGGTGCCGTACCAACGGTGCCGTTTGTCGCTCGAATCAACCCGATGCCACCGTTGACTGTGATGTTTCCAGTGATGCTGCCATTCGTTGATCGCAGAGTCTCAAGATAGCCGGGAACATTCAACGAGGCCGAACCGCAGTTGATATTCGCGTCTATGTTGTTTAGGGCTTCAATCGTTCCAGCGTCAGTGACGTACCAATTGCCAGAAATCGTGCCCGCGACGAAAACCGATTCAATCGTTAGGCTTGCCCCGGCACCAGTGCCACGGCTGATCGCGCCTAAATGACTGATTGACGACTCACCATTGAGCGCGAACACGCTCATGCCGACAACGTCGCTATTGCCCCCGCTGAGTCCAACGGAAATCGAGTCGACGTTCACGCCGAGCGAGGTGGCATTGACGATGATGTTGCCCGGTCCGTTGCATGAAGACGCGCCGGACACCGTGATTTCGATCACGCCCGCGTTGTCCACGCATGTAATGCCTGTGCAGTTCAGATTGTTGGTCACCACGCTAACGCCGTTGGCGTTCGTTACAGGGCAGTTGCAGGATTGTCCGAACGAACCACTTGCAATCAGCAAAGCCGCCAAGAAAGTCAGGGAGTATTTGTTCTTCTGAGTCATCGTTTTCTCCTTTTCAACATCGTCATACATCCAAGACATAGCAGCGATACGGCTGGTGAGGCAGGAATCGCCGCAGCAACACGGAATCCTTCGAATCCACCGTTCCTCAAGTCATGACCACCCAGTTGCGAAAACTGGCCTTCAATACGATCAAAAAAAATGATCGAAGAGCCGCCCGACCTCGCGTGCGTTCCGATGACGTAGCGATAGCGGAACGGATCACCATTTGAAGTCTCCGTCATCTCATTTGCGCCTCCCGACGTGTCCAGCAGGCCCCACGGCGATGTCTGCTCCGGATATCCGCCGGTGTTGAAAAAGTTCCACCCGAGCCCCGCGTTGGTCGTCCCGCCGTTTTGCGGCAACCCCGACACCGGCCGTGTCAGACTTTGATTGGGATACGTCCAGTACCCGTCCTGACCCGCGCCATACCGGTCTGGATCGTAGTAAAACGCCTTGATTGTCTCGTCGTATGTTGGAATCCAGAATCTTGCACCTAGGTTGTGCGTGACTTGATGGTTGGAGGAGCCATCTGGATTGATTATGAACGTGTTCGTGTCATACGCGCCGTTCTCAAAGGCCCACGCAGCATTCACCTTGCCGTTGTGCAGCCAGTTGCAGTATCTGGCTGCGTTCTCCCAAGACGGATCGATCGGGAAGCGCTGTGTTCCCGGGTCCAGTTCATACCCCGATCCAGAGTCGTAGATGTATGTCCCGGTCAAGCCGGGCCAATTGTGCTGTCCTTGCCAGTATGGCTCGTACGCATGCACAAACTCCAGCCATTGCTCGGTCACGATTTCCGTGCGCGTGATGCGAAACTCATAATTCACCGCGCCGCGATTAAACGCCGTGTTCCAGGGTGTCTCCGATGCGATCGGTGCCCTATTCCCCGCCGCCCCCACCGTCACAAAGTCCAACCCATAGTCCTGCCCACGCGCGTTCATCGAAAACGCACATGCGAACGCAGCGCCCAGCAACGCCGCACGCACGCCGCATTGCACGCTCCGCGTACCCGTGTCAATCATCTCACAGTCTCGTTGCATGTGCTTCCCGGTTCGCCGCCCGCTGCGTGTTTCAAACAACGTGTTCATCACAAGCCTCCATAGTGTGCCCGGAAAAACAAAAACAAGTCAAGCACGAAATGACAGTTATGCCAAACAAAATCACTCACACGATTGCACCGTGTACTTCATCGGCTTGATCGTCTCCGCAAGTCGCAACGCGAATCTTCGTGTGCTTGCAATCGCTGTATCCCCAACTTCCCCGTCCAGTGCGCTCGCGTACCGAAATCCGCGTCACGTTCCTACGCTGTGTCGCGTGTGTGCATAAGCCGCTCTCGTCACGAACTTGATCCCGTCATTCGTGAAGTCGTGATGTCAAGGCCGATGTGTACAGCAAAGCTGCTCCTTCCTGCTGGTTTGTGATGCCGGCGGATACCTCGCCCGATCGCTCGATTCGCATGCACAAGGACCATCCATGAAAATGTCAAAGTCAAAGCTCACCGGCTGGATTCTCAGCGGATTGACCGGCGCGTTTCTGATTCTTGGAAGCGGCGTTCCCAAGTTCATCGAGTGGGACGGCAAGGAAGCGATGATGAACAAACTCGGGTGGTCCACCGACACCATTTTCAAGATCGGCTTCGTCGAAGTCGCCGTCGCGATTCTGTTCCTCATACCCAAGACTGCGTTCATCGGTGCCATCCTCCTCGCTGCGTACCTGGGCGGCGCGACCGCAACCCACGTCCGCATCGGCGACCCATTCTTCATGCCCATCATCATCGGCATCCTCGCATGGGTCGCACTGGGCTTGCGCGATCCGAGAATTTTCACTCTTGCGTTCGGGAAACGCGCCCATGCGTCGTCGTGAGAATTCGAATTACCTGCAACAAATGCACTCCATGCCCCTGCCACCGTGAGGCGTTCGGGGTGGGCGAACTCTGAAGACCGTCTGTCTATGATTTCACAGTTGGCCTGAGAACCTGCGAGCGCCACGCCACGCCCGAAGAGCGCCCACGATTGGTTCAATGACACGTCGCTGCGTCGAAGTGTCAACAGGTAATTCGGGGCGGGGCAACGTCGGGACCAGACGTTGAATGCAACCCGCACGTTTAACTTATTGCGCGCACGAACTGTGAAACAAGCGGCCCACACATTTTCATGTTGCATCGCTCTCCTTGTAGGAGCGGCTGCACTTTCTTTGTGCGCCTGCACCCGCCAAGCCAAACCAGCGCCCGCGGACATCTCCCCTCCCGCCACGCTCTCCCTCACCGATTCTCCCGACGCCACGCGTGGTGGTGCCGGCCGGGGCGTGGACATCCGCCTGTGGGTCTTGTCGCCCCAGTCGCCCGTTGACACTAACGCGAAGTCTGGTCCGTTCCGCGAGAGCAAGGGCACGAGCCGGCCCGCCGCGGCTGCTGATGCGCTTGCGTCGCTGGTTGCGCTTGCGGATGAGTTTGAGGCGAGCGTGATCAATTCGGCGAGTGACACAACAACACCGCAAGCTGGCGAGGTGCGTCCGCTCGACGCTCGCACGCTCGCCACGCTCAAGCGAAACGGGCTGCGTGCGTTCACGATGCCGCTGTCGACGCTCGACCGCGTGCGCCAGCGCGTGAAGCTCGCGGTGCCTGAGCAGCAGCAGATCATCGCGTTCTCCAACTCGCGCAGCGAAGTCGTGCGCGGGCCGGCGTTCGCCACCTCGCAAGCCTTCGACCTGGACTCGGGCGTCTTCACCGTCGAAGCGGGGCACATCCGCATGTTGCTGCGCTCGTGGCCAGTGCCATCTGGTACACCGGCTCTCCGAGGCGGACGAGCAGGGACGAACTCCCAACAAAACACTTCCGACACAACCCATGAAGCCGCCGTCCGTGTCGAACTCACGCCGCAGGCCGTGCCCAAGTCTGGCCCGGCTTCCAAGTCGCTTCTCGCGCTGCATGAGGCGCAATCCATCGCCGCCGAATCCGCCGGTCCAGTGTTCTCACGCCTCACGCTCGAAGCGACGCTCCCGGCCAACCTCGCGCTCGTTGTGTTCGCACAGCCCGAAGCATCCGACACCACACAACCGGCAGCCAACACGCAAGCACCAACCGAAGACATCCCACCCGAAGCAAAGATCGACGACGCGTCTGATCGTCCCGCCGCGAAGATTGTGAAACGATCCGACATTGGCCCCGACCTCCCCACATTGCCGACACTCGGCCAAGCGTTGCTGACGGACTCACTGAACAACCCCGCGGCGAGTGAGTTCATTGTGCTTGTCTTCATCCCGCGCCCGCCCGCACACTTTTCGCTTCTGAAGTAAGCCGTGCCAACCCACTCCTCTGGCTACACCATCCGCGAACTCTCGCCCGCCGCCATCCGTGAGCGAGCGGACCAACTCGCCGCGATTCTCGTTGATGTTGTCGCGGGCGAAGCCTCCGTTGGGTTCATGCACCCCCTCACGCAGAGCCGCGCCCGTGACTTCTGGCTCGGCGTCGCGGCGAGCGCCGAGTCCGGCGACCGCGTCCTGCTCATCGCTGAAGACGCGACCGGCACAGCTCTCGGCACCGTTCAACTCGTCTTCGCGGGCCCCGAAAACCAACCCCACCGCGCCGACATCTGCAAAATGCTCGTCCATCGCGCCGCCCGCAAGCAAGGCATGGGTGCGGCTCTCATGAACGCGATCGAAAACGTCGCCCGCCGCGAGAAGAAGACGGTGTTGGTTCTTGATACCGCCTCTGCCGACGCGGAGCGCTTGTATGAGCGATCAGGCTGGACGCGGCTTGGTGTCATTCCAGACTTTGCCCTTTTCCCTGATGGATCATTCAGCCCAACAACGTACTACTACAAGGTGCTGAAGTAGTTCGCTCATTTTCGCTTTGCGCTCTTCGTTTGTCGTTACCGCTCCATCACAAACTCATCCATCAGCATCCGCCGCGTTCCGTCGCTTCGGGGTGTGGCGAGGGTTACTTTCAGCACGACCGATCCGCGCCCTTCCGCCGCGCCAGACGCCTGCGCGTTTGCCCATGTCTTCATCCACTCCGGCGCGGTCAGGGTTACGCGATAGGTTCTCGTCGCCGGGTCGAAGCGTCGCGAGTTGATTGTGGGGTCCGCCAGGTCCGCGACATCCCATGTGGCGGTCTCAAGCGTTGAACCGGTTGCGCTGCCAACGCCGCGGCGCGTGGCTTCAACACGCAAGACTCCAAGCCCCTTCACTGGATCTGTAAATTGATCCCGCAGTTCGTAGTGCAGCGCGAGCGTGGCCCCACGCGTCCCGGCTCCGTCAGGCTTCGAATCGCCTTGCTTGCTGTCGTTGCCTCCCTCAAAGTCAAGATGCGTCAGCGGATGCACGCGCAGCCGCACGGGCTCGAACGCTGCTTCGGTCAAGCTTGCAGCGCCAGTCGTCGTTTGACCACCGAAAGCAAACTGCCCTCGCCGCGCCGCGCCGGTCCCGCTGGGGTCAACGGTGCATCCCGAGAGCGCACTGACGCAAACCGCCAACAACACGAATCCGACGCGCTGCTTTGCGATGCACTGTCTCATACAGGTTCCTGCTGCCTCTTGCGCGGACTTTCCCGGACCTTCTCTCGAAAACTCGCTCAGGTCCGGCGTGCTCAGTGTGTGATTTCTGTTTTGAATTGGTAGCGTTGGTTGCTTCATGGCCGATCCTGACACGCGCATGGTACAGTCTAAGCAGCTCTTTCTCGCACCGCCTCGAGCAGCGCCCACGAACGAAACTATCGCGTTCGTACACACAATTCAAAAGCCCCTTCCTCTCAGGAAGGGGCGTTGAAACTTCATGTCTTTCACGTGAATACAGACTACATCAAGCAGTCCACTCACGCCGCCAACTTCATGCCACTCTCGCTTGACGCTGTGACGCTTTCAATCCCCGGCCCTCTGCCAAAGTTGATCGTCAAGATATCGCTCACCGGCCCCGCGCTGTCGGAGCGCTGCCCCTGCACCGTGTACTGCACGCTGTCTGGCCCGGCGGTGAACGTGCTATCGGTGTACTCCTTGCTGCCGGTCACGCCGATAAACTCGAAGTTCGCCGCTGGACTTGTGCGTCGCCGAATGATGTAGCTCGTGCCCGCCGTGCCCGCGGGGTTGCTTGCCTTCCACTTGAGCGTGATGTCACCGGTCGTCGGGGTTAGTTCCACCGTAATGTCGCCGGGCTTGGCGGGGGGTGGAGCAGGTGTCGGGATCGCGGGCGGGGGAATCTGTGCGCGGTTATACACCACCAGCGGATCAACAGCATTCGCGGCAAAGCCCTTGATCACGCGGATGAGATCAGCAGCCTCGCGCCGTGCATCGCTGATTGCCTCGCGCGACTGGTTGCTCGCGATCCGCAGCGCCTCTTCCGCCGCAAGGCGGTCGTTGTACTTTGTGCGGGCCGCCGCCGCGAGCGTGCTGAACGCGCCCGCCTGCGCGGTCGTCAACCCGATGTTGATGGCCTCTTCAAGCCACACCGGCGCGTGCAGGTCGAGCCAGTCCAGAAGATCTTGTGTACGAGTCGGGACGATTGGCATAAATGCCTCCAGTGTCACCCCCCGAGCAAGAACTCATACATCCCGAGTCTGGCACAAGCGGCGAGTGTGATGTTGTGTGCTCGGGGTGTGCCGCACGGCACAACCGTCACGCACGATACAAACCCACCATCGCCACCCGAGCATGACCACTTGAGCCACGCGCACGCGATCGTGAAGAAAAAACTTCAACACAGAGAGCGCAGAGAGCACAGAGAGAAGGAAAAGGTGATGTGTGCGCAGCACACGCGCCGCTGTCGGCATGTCACTCGCCCACCGCGCTCCCCCCGATCCCAATTCCTTTCTCTTCTCTGTGCTCTCTGTGTTAAATGCCTTCGCCTTTCGCGCAGGAGTTGCCCGAAAATCACCCAACACAGCCCAAAATTGTCCAATAAACGGGCACTTGCGGCCCATCGCATGGACGCTGGCACGCTCAGCATGGACGCAATGCACCATCGCGTGGACGCTGGCACGCTCACCGTGGACGCGATGCGCCACCGCATGGACGCTGGCACGCCCACCATGGACGCGATGCGCCATCGCATGGACGCTGGCACGCCCACCATGGACGCGATGCGCCGTCGCATGGACGCTGGCACGCCCACCATGGACGCGATGCGCCGTCGCATGGCCCGGGGGACGCCCACCATAGACGCGATGCGATATCGCGTGGCATGTTGCGCAACACAACATGGTGTGAAGGGTTGCCACCTGCCCACAATGGCCACCAGCGGCGAAGTCTCTAACCAATAATGCAGCATGGCAAATGACTTTGACTGGACCTGTCCCTATTGCAATCGTCATGCAGCGATTACGGATGAACGCCTTTCTACAGCCTTTCATCCGTTCCGCCGTGATAGCGCAGATGGCCAGCTTGGAATCGCTTGGAATTTCATCGTGTGCCCTTCGTCAGCCTGTAGAAAAGGGTCGCTATCGGTTGCAATTGCAAAACGTGATTCGGACGGCAGGGGAAACTCGCTTCAAGGCGAAATAGTTCAGGAGTGGCAACTTCTCCCTCAATCCACCGCGAAACCCATGCCCTCGTACGTTCCGAAACCGATCATCGAAGACTACAACGAAGCGTGTGCAATCAGCCAACTAAGCCCCAAAGCGTCCGCAACGTTGTCACGCCGCTGCAT
>CAZEZV010000082.1:0-15327 GCA_964516725.1 uncultured Phycisphaeraceae bacterium | reverse complement strand
TCTTCGTCAATGCCGTTGTGGACCCAGATGCTCACTTTGCGGACTTGATACGTAGCGGTTTCGGCGGTGCGGAATGCGCCCATACCTGCTCGTGCGACGTAGGGCTGGAAGCCGGGGACAATGACGTTCTCAAAGATGGTGAGCCACGTGCCGGGCGTTTTTTCGAGGCGAACGGTGACGCCGCTGTTCATCGAGACGAGTTCGATGGTGCGCCATTCGCCGTCGTCGAGGGCGAAGTCAGTTTTCTTGCTGGCGACGACGTTGCCGTTTCGCAGGATTGCAATTTCGCGGGCGTCGGTGTCGCCGAAGGCTTGGTCGATGCGGACGGCGAGCGAATTGTTCCTTGGGCCGTCTTCACCAAAGAAGTGATAGTCGCCTGAGAAGGTTTCGTCAGCGAAGGAGAGGCTGGTGCCTTCGTTGTTGAGCGGGCCTGTGAGGCGGAACTCGGCTTGGCCGCGAATGTACGAGAGGGGCGTGATGGTGAACGGCGGGAGGACGATTGCACCTTCATCGCCGCCTGAGATGGTGTCGAGTTCGACGATGCCGTTGTTGAGCACGGCTTGTCCATTCACGAACCAGGGGCCGGGGCCGTTGGCGAAGTCGGTGATGAGGGCGGTTGTGGTTTGTGCTTCGTCGGGGACTCCATCGGTGTCGCAGTCTTGGGAGAACTGGCGGGCAATGTCGCAGGAGTCGGGGACGTTGTTGGCGTTGAGGTCTGGGGTGAGGTTTTCGGAAATCTCTTTGGCGTCGGGGATGTTGTTGGCGTTGCAATCGGGCGGCGGGAGGAACGAGAGTTTGAGGATGCTGCTGCCGCGCGTGGTGGGATCAAACAGCGAATCGTCTTTGTACAGGTCGGCAAAGTAGATGCCGTCCGGGCCAACAGCGAGTGCGCTGCATGAGGCTTTGCCTTGGCCGTTGTACATCGCGATAGGGGTCGGCCCGCTGATGAGCGTGTCTGTGCCCCCAAACACAAACTCCGTGACTTGCTTGTCGCCCGCGATTGATGGCCCAGTACTCCATGTGCCGCCTGATTGCGTGACATATGCGCGGCCTTCGTATTCGGCGGGGAAGCCTGAGCGATTGAAGATGGATTGTTCGAGGAAGGCGATCTGGACCGGCGCGTTGGTGGGGAACCAGTTGTACATCGCGAAGGTGTGCATGCTTTCGTCGGTGCCGTCGTAGGCGTAGTTGCGGCCCATGATGGTTTCGGAGAGGCGGTCAGTGCCCGGGCCGTTCTCGACGCAGAAGTGGCGATTGTCGCTGCGTCGGAACGCGCCGCCAAAGGGATTGCGGTAACCACGCGTGTAAACAAAGTCGCGGGCGGTGATGCCGTCGTTGGCGTCGTAGAAGGGATTCGTTGCGACGGGTTCGAAAGAGCGATTGACGCGGAGGATTTTGCCTCGGAAGTCGTCGAGGTTCTGGCCTGCTTCGATATCGAAGGCGTCGCCAACGTGGATGTAGAAGTTGTCGTCGGCGCCGAGCAGGATGGTGGAGATCTGGTGCGAGGGGCTGGAGGTAAATGGGAAGAGATCAAGCACTGTGGTTTGCGTCGCGGCGGTGCGGCCGCCATCGGTAGAGGTGAACTTGACGACTTTGGGATACAGATATGTATCTTCGGGGTTCACGTCGTTGGCGTAGACCATGGTTGCGTAGACATCGCCATTGACGGGGTCGATGACGATGCCCGTGACACCGACTTCGCCTGAGCCGGGGAAGTTTCCTGTGGGATTGAAGTTGAGCAGGTTGCTTGCGTAATCGCTGACCGTGCCATCGCGCGTGACGACTTTGATGTTGCCGTAGAGCTCGGTGACGTAGAAGAAGGGGTCGTTCGGTTGCGTGCCGGCGTTGGGGATGAAGGCGATGTTGACGGGGAGTTGGAAGCCGGTCGCGACGAGCGAGACGCGGACGTCTTCGCGGGTGGTCCAGGGCGTCAGGTTTGGTCGGGCAACGGCGGTAAAGGTTGGCTGTGTTTCATTTTCATCTTTGACATAGGTGCTGCCGTTGGTCGTGACCCAGAACTCTGCGGTTTCGCTCGCGGCGAGAGAGATCGTCGGGATGAGCACGCTGGTGTCTTTGCCAGCGCCCGTGGTGAGGGTGAGGTCGAGTTGGGGGAGTGTGAGTGGTGCGTCGCCTGCGGTGACGACGAGTTTCACGATCATGTGCATCGGGAGAGGTTCTGGGTTGGTCCAGATGTTTTGAGTTGTCGCACTTGCGAGCGGACCGGCCACCTCAAGCATGAGTCCGCCGCAGCATGCGCCGACGAGTTTGATGGAGTGCGGGGTGACCGGCGCGGCGGGAATCGTGAAGGGTTGACCTTCGGGCGTGATGAGTTGCGGCGCAGGCGCCAGTGCGACGTCGTGGAGTTCCATCGGGAGGACTTGCGCGACGGGGCCAGTGGTGAAAACTCGCTCGCTCCAGTTGCTCCAGCTTGTTTCCGGGTCGCCCGAGCTGTCGCGGTGGCGGACGCGGAAGCGGTACTGCGTGTCGGCGCGGAGCTGAGTGAGGTCGCCGTATGAGTTGACGAAGGTCCCATCCCCAAGATGGGTGTGAACGAGCGAGAAGCCGCTGGCGCACCAGAAGTACCACACGAGTTCGTCTGGTTCGACGGTGTAGATTTCCCAGTCGGTGCAGAGGTGGACTTGCGAGCCCGCCGGGGCGGCATCCGCGTCCTCGAAGGGCGCGGTTTCCATGTGGACGTCGGCGGGGTCGAGCGGGCTGCCGAGCTGCGGCTCGAGAATTGTGGGAGTGACGGGTGGTGTGTTCTGGGCGTGCAAGAGCGAGGCGATAAACATCGCGGCGACGAGCGTCGCTTTCATAGAGCGGGGGAATGTGAACACCTTCAAGTCTCCTCGGGGTCGGGGGGTCGCGGACTGGAGCCGATTCGTTCTGCGTCTTGTGAGCGAAATTCCCACGGCACGGGACGCATGAAGTGGATCGGAACAATCCACGATGGAACGAGTAATCATCCCGGATTTCCAAGTTGGATCAAGGGAATTGCGTGCAATTTGCGTGCGGTTGGTGCCGCGCCGTCCGAGAAAGTGGGCGTGCATTCCATTTCGGGCATGCACTGGTGTCGGAATGCTCGAACGAGGCGGGTTGTTGGTGCGAATGGAGTCAACGGACAGACGGTTTCAACCCGGAGAACGCACAGAGCGCCGAGAGAAAACTCGGGAAGCAACCAGTTCTATTCTCTGTGCTCTCTGCGTTCTCTGTATTGAACTCGGACTTCTGCTGAGCAAAGTGGAACGACATGCGCGAGGTTGCAACCGTGGGTACAGGTACTGATTCGAACTTGCAGGCGCGCAAGGCGTCGATGCCGGCGCGGCGATTGTTTCGGCTGGCGGCCTTGGTTTTCTTCGTGTACTTGGCATGGTGTCTCGTGTTGTTCTTCAAGCAGGGCGACCTGATTTTTCCGCGGGAGTATGCGAATCGGCCGCTGCGGGCGGTGCCGAGTGGGGTCGATGTCTGGACTCGGGAGGTGGATGGGGTTCGCGTTGAGGCGTGGTTTTTGGGTGGGGCGGGAAGAACTGCGGAATCGCCCGGGCCTGCGGTGATGCTTTTTCATGGCAATGCGGAGTTGATTGACAACTGGATGCCGATAGCGGAGGAGTATGCGAGTCGTGGGTTCAGTGTGTTGCTGCCGGAGTATCGGGGCTATGGCCGGTGCGGCGGGACGCCTTCACAGCGGGCGATTGCGGAAGACATGCGGTACTGGCGCGCGAAGTTGAACGGAACCGACATTGTTCAGAAGGACAAGGTGGTTTATCACGGGCGGTCGCTTGGGGGTGGTGTTGCGGTGCAGTTGGCGAAGGACGCTGAGCCTGCGGCATTGATCTTGGACTGCACGTTTACGAGCATTGCGTCGTATGCGACTGGGTATGGAGTGCCGGGGCTGGTGGTGACGAGTCCGTTTCAGTCTGATGATGTGCTGCCTGCGTTGTCTTGTCCGGTGCTGATCTCGCATGGGCGGGATGATTCGACGGTGCCAATTACACACGGGAAGACGCTCGTGGAGCTTGCGAAGCGGGGGCGATTTGTGGAGTTGCCATGCGGGCACCTGGATTTTCCCGGGGACCAAAGGGCGTATGACACGGCTCGCTGGGAGTTTTTGGAAGAGGCGATGAAGTAGGGGCGAAGGCAGTGAAGCACGAAGGCACGGAGGGGTTTATAGTTGCGTGATGAACTGTGTTGGCGGTGGTGTGCTGTGGCGCACCGCTGGATGCAGCGTGGTTGCGGGCTTTGCCCGCCTTGGGTTCACTTTGGTGCGCCGGAGGATACCGCGCGCCTGTTTCAAGAGGACCCGTTGTAAAAGATCGGGGGTGTGGCTTGCCTAGTGCTTCGGTGGACTTGGTGAAGCTGGTCGCTCGTGCTTCTGGCGTTGAGACATTGGCACGCGCGCTCGGCGAAGGGCGGCGGTGTGTGGCGGTGGGGAGTGTTGGGAGTTCGACTGCGCTCTCGGTGGGGGCTGTTGCGCGTTCAGCTGGGCGCGTGGTGTTGCTGGTTGTTGCGCACTTGGATGATGCGGATGAGGCGACAGAGGAACTTGTCAGCAGCGGCGTACACGCGATCAAGATTCCGGCGTTGGAGGCCTCGCCCACGGAGTCTGGGGTTGCGAGTGATTTATTTGCGACGCGGGTGAGGTTGGCGCGGACGCTCGTTGCGTCGGGGGCGCAAGGGCCGAGTGTGATTGTCGCGCCGATTCAGGCGCTGATGCAGAGTGTGCCGCCCCCCGAGCGGTCATCCGCGCTGGTAAAGGTTCTGAAGAAGGGGGAGCGCGTGCAGCCGCAGGCGCTGGCGGCGTGGTTGACGGGCGCAGGTTTTTTGCGCGTTGATGCTGTTGAGGAACCGGGGCAGTTTTCGCTGCGCGGGGGGATATTGGATATTTATCCGGCGACGGCGGGCGGGACGGATGCGGCGGGTTCGAGTCCGGGAGAGCCTGTGCCGATCCGGCTCGACTTCTTTGGTGACGAGATTGAGCGCATCAGTGAAGTGGATGCGGAGACACTGGCTTCGGATCGCGCAATAGACGCGGCGGAGATAGTCGCGGCGGACTTTTCAAGTGTGCTGCGGGATGATGCATCCGGGGGGGTGTGCTTTGCGGAGTTGATGCCAGCGGGTTTTGTGACGATTCTTGCTGAGACGATGGAGATTGTGGAGCAGGCGCGCGGGTATTACGAGCGGGTGACTGATCCCAAGGGGATTTTCGGACCGCCGGCGGTGCTCAAGTTGCTGGAGCAGAAGTCGTATGCGCTGTGCGAGGTGAATCAGTTTTCGGCGGGAGCGACGGCGAGCGAGACGCGGGTGGAGTTGGGGTTTGCGAGCGTGCCGACGTTTCCGCAGGATGCGGGGGAGGCGATTGCAGAGTTGATTGGGATGGTGGGCGGGGAGATTGCGACAGTGAAGTCGGATGATGACGACGAGAGTGAACAGCGCACGCGGCATGCTGTGAGGAGAACGCAAACGACAGCGGCGGGATCGACTGAACCGGAGCGTTCTTCGAGATCAGAGGCACGGAAGCGCGTGATTGTGGTGTGTCAGAATGAAGGTGAGCAGACGCGGTTTGTGGAATTGTTGGCGCAGCGATTGCCGGAGGGGACGACGCAGCCGCTGATCGAGGCGGTGGTGGGGTACTTGCATCGGGGGTTTGTTGTGGAGAGTGACGAAGTCAAAGACACTTCGTTGCTCCGTCACTCCGTTACTCCGTCACTTGCTTTAGTGCCATATCACGAGTTGTTGTCGCGGTTTCATGTGCGGCGTTCAGCGCGCGTGGTCCGCGCTTCGCGCACGATGGATGCGTTTTTGGACTTTGATGATGGGGATTATGTTGTTCACGCGGATCATGGGATTGCGAGGTATGTTGGGTTGAAACTCATGCTGCCCCGCGAAGTACCCAAGGCGCAGCGGCCTTGGCGCGATGAGAAGCAGGCACCCGAGCACGAAGAGTACTTGGTTTTGGAGTTTGCGCAGGGCGCAAAGATGTACGTGCCGGCGATGCACATTGACAAGGTGCAGAAGTATGTGGGCGGGTTTTCCGGGAAGCCCCAGTTGTCGGTGATTGGGGGGCAGCGGTGGCAGACTCAGAAAGAACGAGCGGCGGAGAGCGTGCGCGATTTGGCGGGAGAGATGTTGCGTGTACGGGCGGCGCGCGAGCACTTGCCGGGCATCAGCTATCCGTTTGACACGCAGTGGCAGACTGAGTTTGAAGCGGAGTTTCCGTATGAGGAGACGGCAGATCAGTTGGCGGGGTTGCAGGAAATCAAGCGGGACATGCACGCGGCGCGGCCGATGGATCGGCTGATTTGTGGTGATGTGGGATTTGGCAAGACCGAGCTTGCGATTCGCGCGGCGTTCAAGGCGTGCGAGTTTGGGAAGCAGGTGGCGGTGCTGGTGCCGACGACGGTGCTTGCGGAGCAGCATGAGCGGACGTTTCGGAGTCGATTTGCGGGGTATCCGTTTCGGGTGGAGAGTATTTCGCGGTTCAAGACGGATGGGGAGGTGCGGGAGGTTTTGAAGGAGTTGCGCAAAGGAGCGGTGGATGTGATCGTGGGGACGCATCGGCTCTTGAGTCAGGATGTGATTTTCAGTGACCTTGGGTTGGTGGTGGTGGACGAAGAGCAGCGGTTTGGTGTCGAACACAAAGAAAGCCTGCTGCGGCTGCGATTGACGGTGGATGTTTTAACGCTGAGCGCGACGCCGATCCCGCGCACGTTGCACATGGCGATGCTGGGATTGCGCGACATTTCGAGTTTGACAACGCCTCCAGCGGATCGACGGGCGATTGTGACGGAAGTGATTCCGTTCAACGCCCGGCGGGTGCAGCAAGCAATCGAACGAGAGTTGTCGCGCGAGGGGCAGGTGTTTGTCGTACACAATCGCGTGCATGACATCAAGAGCTTTGCGGATGACATCCTGAAACTTGCGCCGGGGGCGCGGATCGTGATTGGGCACGGACAGATGGCGCCGCACGAGTTGGAAGAGGTCATGCTGAAGTTCATTCGGCATGAGGCGGACATCCTGGTGTCGACGACGATCATCGAGAGCGGCATCGACATCGCCAACGCGAACACGATGATCATTCATGATGCGGATCGGTTTGGATTGTCGGATCTTCACCAGTTGCGCGGGCGTGTGGGGCGCGGGAAGCATCGGGGGTATTGCTACTTGTTGCTGCCGGAGGATCGGGGTGTGCGAGAAACGGCGCAGAAGAGACTCAAAGCACTAGAGCAGTATTCGATGCTGGGGGCGGGGTTCAAGATTGCGATGCGCGATCTTGAGATTCGTGGAGCGGGCAACATCTTGGGTGCAGAGCAGTCAGGGCACATTGCGCAAGTTGGATATGAGATGTTCTGTCGGTTGCTCGAGGACGCGGTGCATGAGTTGCGACATGAAGAAAAGCCGCGCCAGGTGAGTTCGACGAGTGTCGAGATTGGGGTGAGCGGGCATATTCCCAAGGCGTACATCCCCAGCGACAAGCGACGGCTCGGGACGTACCGGCGCATAGCAACGGCGAAGTCGCAGGAGGACCTGAGCAAGGCGATCACGGAGATTCGCGAGGCGTATGGGGAGGCGCCGGCACCGCTGGTGTCGTTGCTGGAAGTTGCACAGTTGCGGATTGCGTTGAGCGCAATGGATGTTCGCGGGGTCAGCATTCGTGAGCGAGATGTCATTTTTCTGTGTCGCAAGGCAGCACCGGTGGCGCATGAGTTGGCATCACGGGCAAGCACGGCAGCAGCGCGGGAGGCGAGTATTCGCGTGCTGTCGCCCGAAGGCGGGAATGAGCTGGAAATGGTGTACTTCAGGCCGCCGGAGAGTTATCTGGAGGGGGGGACGTTGCTACGGGTGTTGCGGGCGAGGTTGGGGCTGATGTCGGCTGCGCCGGGAAGTACGAAGGAGCGCGAGGGTGTTGAAAAGCAGGGTGCGAGTGCGGCGAAGAGTGTTGGTTTGAATGTACAGGATGCGGCTGCGCCGAAGGTGAATCGGGCTGCGCCGGCGCGGGGGACGCGTACGCGGCGGGTGGAGCGGTCGTGAGGGGGATGCGCGTGTTTGGGATATGATGTAGATTGGATTCGTGCCGCCGACGACTGCTTTGAGTCGCGGTGAGGATCATCAGCAAACGGACATTCGGCACCGTCCGTTCAAAGCAGCACCCCCGGTCGGTGGCATGTCGGAATCAACATCGAACACACAATGGACGCAGACGAAACACAACAGCAGCGCGAACAGGCACCACAACCAACGCCGGCGGAACGTCGGCCATTTGTGATAGGCGGTTCTGCGACGGACACGGAGAAGCGGATTCTGGCGCTGAAGAAACGGCTGGTACGCGAGGGCGTGCTTGCGGTGTCGATGTTGGAGTCGGCGATCAGCGCGTTTCGGGCGGTGGACGTTGAGGGGGCGCGGCAAGTGCGGCGGGCGGACGATCAGGTTGATACGGAAGAGGTGGAGATCGAGCAGGAGTGCTATCAACTGCTCTCGCTGCATCAGCCGTACGCACGCGGATTTCGCACCATCGCGTTCGCGCTGCGGGCGAATGCGGACTTTGAACGCGTGGCGGATCATGCGTCTTCCATAGCGAAAGTAGTCACGCGGATGCAGCCGTTTTTGGAATCTGCGACCGCGACGGAAGCACCCAACTGGCCTACGGCTCTGCTTGAACTGATGGATCGTGTGCCGCGGATGTGCCATGAGTTGCTGCGGGCGGTGCTTGATGAAGACGCGGCGGCGGCGCGACGGCTGGTTGAGGCGGACTCGCTGATTGATCAGCAGGAGCGGCGCTTGTTTGACGAAGTGCAGGAGTGGGTGCGAGTGCAGGGCCGCAGCGACGGCGCGCTGGCGATGGGCATGCTGCTGTATCGCGCGGGGCGCGAACTTGAGCGAGTCGGCGACCTCATGGCGAGTGTGGCGGAGGATGTGGTGTACTTGGCGGAGGGGCAGATCATTCGGCATGCGAAGAGGAAGGTTGGACAAACGCCGGGGAAGCCGAGTTGATGTCCTGAGATAGACGACATCGTTCGATGCTTTCTGATCGCACTTGAGCGACGCGATTTGTCGTACAATCACCTGACGCGGGCGTGGCGGAATTGGCAGACGCGCGGGACTTAGGATCCCGTGGCCGCAAGGCTGTGCAGGTTCGACCCCTGTCGCCCGCATTTTGTATGAACGCTGAGAAGTTTCGGAGTCTGGCGCTGGAGGTTGAGGGTGCCTTCGAGGGCAGCCATATGCGGCATGCGGACTTTCGGGTTTTGAACGCGAAGGGCGCGAAGAGTGCGAAGGGTTCCGGGGGTGGGAGAATATTTGCGAGTCTGTCGGAGGACGAGGACTTTGGCGTTGTGAAACTCTCGCCGGATGAGCAGGGTAGTGTCATCGAAGCGTTTCCCGGCCAGTTTGAGGCGATGAGCGGCGCGTGGGGCAGGGCGGGGTGGACAAAGGTTGTGTTCAAGCGTGCGCGAGTTGGAGCGGTGCGCAAGGCGATTGCGGCGGCGTCTGCGAAGGTCGTTGGGGCGCGAGGCAACGCGACATAACAGGCGGCCGGTGCCGCGTAACGGGTGGTTGTGGCTGTGCGTAGGCACATGCCCGGATGTTGGTGCGGATGGCGTGAAGCCTGTGGAGAATCCCATGTCATTTTTGTTCGGCGCGCTTGTCGCGGTTGGTTGCGCTTTGGCGCAGCCGACCAATCAACCTGTTCAACAGCCCGAAACTAAGCCTGAAGTTGCAAAGCCGGAAACACCGGGTACTGCCGCGACGCCCAAGCCAATCGCGGCCGTGCTGTACGCGACGCGGGGGGACAACAAGGTTCATGTACTGGCCGCGGACGACTTACGGCTGCTCAAGAGCATTGATGTCGGGCTTGGTGCGCATGAGATTGCGATCGACGCGACGGGGCGATTTGCGATGGGGAGCGCATACGGCGGGCCTGGAGCGGGGCATCAGCCGGCGGACAAGCGGCTGGTGGTTGTTGATCTGCCCGGCGCGAAGGTGCATCGCACGATCACGCTCGAAGCCGCAGAGCGACCCAACGACATCGCGTTCATTGCACCGGCGCACAACGCGGGCAATGCGTTCGAAGCGTGGGTCACGGCGGAGGTGCCTCAGCAAGTGCTGCGAGTGAACGCGGACACGGGGCAGGTCACATCGCACGCGATTGAAGGCAAGGCCGGGCACATGCTGGCGCTTGCGCCGGACGCGGGCACTGTGTATCTTGCGCATGTTGTGCCCGGGATTGTGAACTTTGTCGAGAGCGCGACTGGCAAGGTGCGCACGTCTGTGACTGTGCCGTTCGGCGCGGAGGGAATTGCGGTTTCGCCTGATGGATCGACGCTGTGGGTCGCGAGCAATCGGTCAAACAAGGTGAGCATCATTGACACGCAGGAAGCGAAGGTCACGACGACGCTGGACAGCGCGGGCTTCCCGTTCCGGGCCCGCTTCTCGCCCGACGGCAAGTGGGTGGCGATCTCATGCCCGCAGGCAAGCGACATCGCGCTGTATGACGCGAAGGACCCGACGACGATTCACCGCATCGACCCTAATAAGTACGAAGGCAAGGAACTCGCAACGCAGATGGTCCCGACGGCGATTGCGTTCTCGACAGACGGCGCTTCGCTCTACGCGCTGTGCTCGGGTGACAAGCCGGCGGTTGTCGCGATTGATGTCGCGAAGCGCGAGGTGCGCGGGTATGTGCGCTGCCACGGCGCGATCGAGGACGCGATCGCAGCTGGTGTGATTCAGTGGGCCGGAACGTGAGCGGCTTTGGCTGCAACCCGATTCTGCCATCGCACAACCTCACGAAGTGATGAGCCGCCAAGTCCGCGACGCCGGGGCACTACGCTTTATGCACGGCCCCGTGGCGGAATTGGCAGACGCAGCGGACTTAAAATCCGCAGCCTTTAACCGGGCGTTCGGGTTCAAGTCCCGACGGGGCCATTTGAGACGTGCAATATTGAGCCATGGGCGGTTTGCGTCAATCTCTTCCAAATTGATGGCACGATCATGTTTTCTGAGCCCTCAGTGCAAGGAACATCGGGATCTCTCGTCTCGCGCGGTTCTCGGCCTGTGCTCGTGGCCCCGGCTGACTCTGCCGCTGGCTTGACCATTCTTCCAGCGCACTCACGAGCAACCCCGCTTCGGCAAGCGACTTGATGTAATGTTGGATCGGGCGGTGAAACGTTGTGGTCTTGATGGCTTGATTGCCATGCGCGGCGGCGCCGGGGTTCATGACGATTTCGCGCGGGTACGCTGACAGATAGCCGTCGATGCGGCGGAACTGCGTGCCTTTGAAGGGCTCGGCATTTTTCGGCGTGCGCTCGGCGCGTTTGCCTTTGCGTTTGCCTTTGTCTTTCTGGCGGAGGCGTTCTTCGGGCGGGATGTCCCAGTCCCAGGAGGATTGGCCCAGGGGACGAAAAGCCGGATGGAGGATGACGGCGATGAAACTGCCGTGCGGTTTGAGGAGTTTCGCCGCGCCAGCAAGGACGGGGCTGAGTGGCTCGATGTTCATGAGGGCCATGATGCAGGTGATCGCGTCGAAGGGTTTTTGGAGTGAGTGGTGTTGGCTGGCGAGGGCAGCGATGTCGCGTGCATCACCCGCGATGTAGGTATTCTTCTTGTCTGCGGCGGCAGCACGCTCGATGAGATTCGGCGCGGCGTCCAAGCCCACGCACTCCACGCGTTGTTCGGCAAGGCGGCGGCAGAGGATGCCCTGGCCGCAAGCGATGTCCAAGACTCGCATGCCTTTCGTGGGCGAGAGCAGGCGGAGGGTGCCGGGAAGGATGGTTTGTTCGTGATGGTCGGAGCCACGCTCCTCCAAGAGATTGTCGTACCACACGGCGACGTGGTCCCAGCCGGTGGCGGACCCGCTCGGCTGCGCCGATTGGGGAGCTGGAGGTTCGAGGTCGGAGAGCGTGACGCGTTTGGAGGATTTTGTGGGTCCAGGTTGTGCAGCGAGATCGTCATTCGAGACTTCTTCGATGAGGCGGGGGCTTGGTGATGATTGAGTTGAGCCCGCAGAGGCCCGATGTGTGTCGAAGGCGTGTGAGTTGGACGTTTCGTCTTCGCTGATGTCGCTGTCGTCGTCCGCGCTGGCGTCCTGTGAAGTTCCATCATCGATGTGCGACGGTGGTTGTGCAGGAATGTGTGGTGCGCCGATTGAGGCGAGGAGTGAAGAAGCCGACGCGCGCGGCGGCGTTGCTTTGCTTGACGCGTCGTCAGTGAGTTGAGTTGGTTGAGCGAACGGCGCCGCGAGCGGTTCGTGCAAGCCCAACTCTTTGGTCAGCGAAGGAGTTGTTGTAACGCTGGATTCGCTGGGCGGTTTGATGCCAACAAGCTTGAAGAACTCGCGCGGCACAGGACTGTGGTAGCGGACCGATTGGCCCGTGGCGGGGTGTGCGAATCCAAGTTCGGTCGCGTGCAGGCAAAGGCGAGCGATTGGGTCGGTCCTCGCACCGTAGCGGCGGTCCCCCACGATCGACTTCTTCAGGCTTTGCATGTGGGCGCGGATTTGATTCTTGCGGCCTGTTTCAAGGCGGACGTGAAGCAGCGCCCGCGCGCCTTCGTTGGTAATGGACTGAGACTGAACCTGATAGTGTGTGACGGCGAGTCGAGGGAGCGTGGGATCAGAATCATCGTCATCTGCGAATCGACCTGTGCGAGGCACCGCGCTTGGCGTGTTGGTGTTGTGGACTAAGCCACGTTCATCCTCGTAGAGGTAGTTTTGAATCGTGCCGGAGGGCAGTTGCGGTGGGCGCTTGCGCGTTGATGGCGAGCTCGCCGAGGGCTGGTGCGTTTCAAACTCGCCCTCGACTACGGCGGCGTAGAGCCTGTGGGCGCGCTTCGTGCGAAACTCTTCTTTCAGGGCTTGGAACGCAAGCTCGTTCTTGGCGAAGACGAGCAGGCCTGAGGCTTCCTTGTCGAGACGATGAATGATCCACGCGCGGACGCCGCGTTTCTTTGACTTCGCTTTCGCATATTGCTTCACGAGATCAAAGACGCTGTCGTTGGTGCGCGAGCCCTGTGCGGCGGTGGTCTTGCTGGTGAGAAGACCAGCGGGCTTGTCTAAGACCAAGATGTGCTCGTCTTCGTGGACGATTTTGACGCCGCCACCGATGGTGCGGTAGGAATCCGCCTGCGCGGGCGGGCGTGAGAATGCGCGGTTGGGTGGACGGGACCGGGGGGAATTTTTGGGGCGGAAGGGCATGGGTGTCTTTAGTGGCACAGGCGTCTTCGCCTGTGACGGAAGTGCAAAGTTGATCGAGCACAGGCACGGATGCCTGTGCCACCACTTATTGAGTTCGTGTGAGAATGGATTGTGCTTCTTCGTACTTCGCGCGGGTTGCCGCGACGACCGTTTCGGGAAGATCGGGGCCTGGGGCTTGTTTGTTCCACTGGCCTTTGGCGACGAGCGATTCGAGGTATTCGCGAAGGTATTGCTTGTCGTAGCTTTGCTGGGGCTTGCCGGGGGAGTAAGTCGCGGCGGGCCAGAAGCGGCTGCTATCGGGGGTGAGCGCTTCGTCGATGAGGATGATCGACTTGTCGGCTGCGTCTCCGTTCACAGCCTGGAAAGCCGTGCTACCGAACTCAAACTTCGTGTCAGCGATGATGATGCCGTGCTTCTGAGCGTGCTTCGCAGCGAGGGTGTAGATGTTCAAGGAGGTTTCGCGAAGGCGATGCATGAGGGGGGCACCGACAATCTCGCAGGCTCGCTCGAAGGTCACGTTCTCGTCGTGCTTGCCCAGTTCTTCCTTGGTCGCCGGGGTGAAGATCGGCTCTGGCAACTTGTCGCACTGGCGGAGGCCTTTGGGCAGCTGCACGCCGCAGATCTTTCCTGTTGCCTGGTATTCCTTCCAGCCTGAACCTTCGATGTAGCCTCGGACGACGCACTCGATTGGGATGACATTCGCTGCTCGCGCGATCATGATGCGCCCGGCGAAGGTTTCGCGGCGGTCACGACTGTTCTTGAAGACTTCATCGCGGAGGTCGTTGACCTCGCTGCTGAGGAGATGAGTCTTGCAGATGCCGGAGTGTTCGATCAGCCGCAGCCAGAAGAGGGAGAGTTGTGTGAGGAGGTTGCCTTTGCCCGGGATGGGTGTGGGCATGACAACGTCGAAGGCGGAGATGCGGTCGCTGGCGACGATCAAGAGGAGCGGGGCGGCTGGGGCTATGTTCAGGCGCTGCGCAATGCCATCGCGCAGCATCGCGTGCGGGAGTTGATAGACATCGCGGACTTTGCCTCGGCGCAGACCTGGGAGGTTGAGGGAACTCTCGATCACGGGGAGCATGGGGGAGGGTACGGGGGTGTTTGTGGGGGGCGATTGCCGGAAACGTTGTCAAGGGCAAGGTCGATTTCAACACAGGGAGCACAGAGAGAGGTTTTTTTGCTTGTATTCATTCATTCTCTGCGCTCTCTTTGCTCGGTGCGCTAAAAGCAGACTTCAATCGAGACGCGGTCTTTTGTATGTTCGCCCACCCAAAACTCCTCCCGCTCGCACCCCCCGCCCCCGCGGCTCCCGGGAGGGGCCTTTTGTTGCGCGCTTTCAGGGCGCAGGTACGCAACAATGTCTCTTCGCGCTGTTCGTTGCCGGAATGTCGGGCTGCGGCGGGTGCGTGTGTGTTCCGGTGTTGTAGAAGTTGACCCACCCCCATGCTGAGCTTCATTGTTTTCCAGAATGACGGCGTGGACTCGCAGCACTTTCCGCCTCGCCATGCGTTTTTGGTTGGACCTGATGAGGTGCCCACGCAGGGAACAGTGGAACTTGATGACGGATTGGTCAAGGCGGAGAAGCAGGCGAACACGTCGGTCGGGCTGGCGGTGCAGGTGGAAGTGCCTCGCCCGCAGTTGCCGGAGCACCTGGCGAAACTGATGCCGGGTGGGCTCAGTCCGTCGATGGGACTTTTGACGCTGCACACGACCTTGCTGCCGGATCGTCAGCAGCCTTATATGTTGATGATCGAGTTGGCCCGCCGCCAGATCATGCAGTTCCTCAACAAGATGGAGGACTGGCAGCTGTCGGACCTCGCGAGCGACCATCCGATCATGCAGCAGTTTGAGTTGGCCCGTGATCGGTTCAACGAGGCGCTGGTGTCGCAGCGGATGAAGCCTGCAAGTGGCGAATCAGTACACGGCTTGAATCCCGAGGCGGATCGGCAGGCGGCCCAGGCTTTGGCGCTGGCATTGGAGGCTGGTGAAGAATTGGCGCTCGTGCAATCGGTGCGGCAACTCAAGTCGCGGCAGAGTGGGGATGCGTACAAAAACGCAGTCGCTGCGGTCGTGAAGTCTGGCCAAGATGCGCCGGCGAATCACGGACCGGTGGTTGTGCAAGGCGCCGGTCACGCGACAGT
>CAZEZV010000081.1:0-15339 GCA_964516725.1 uncultured Phycisphaeraceae bacterium | reverse complement strand
GTCGCAGGTTGCTGTTTCAGGAATGCACGGGCCTTCCGAGTACACCTGCAAGAACGCTTCGATGTCCTGGGGATCAAAGAAAGAGCCGTCGTTGTTGATGTCGATGTCGTTGCACACCGGGCCCGAAGGACCCAGGAAGCACGCACCGGTGAGGAACACGGTGTAGGCGCCAGCGGCCGGAGCGCCCGTCCACGCCGCGACTGGGCTTGTCGCGCCCGGTCCGTCCGGGGCGCGTTCAGACCGGAACGGTGTGTTGATCCAGATCAAGTTGCCGGACGCGTCAACCGGATCGCGGTTATAGCCTGTCACGGCGAGCAGATACTGACCGTTTGACGTCACGAAAGCATTGGTGAGCGCCGACTGCAGGACGGTGCCGCCGACATTGTCGTCGTTCACGGCCACGCCTGTGCCGTCAGGGTTGAACAGGAACAACTGCGTATCGATCGTTGCGCCGCCCACGGTCGTCGCGCTGAACGCTGTGCTGTCGCATATCTCAATGAGGAACATGTCGGTGTCGTTCGTGGTGATCGTTCCGCGAATCTCCGCCAGCGGGCCAGTCTGCCCTTCCGCGCTCGCTGCGGTGTTGGGCAGCTCGCCTACGTCGCCCTCGCTGCAGTTCTCCGCAAACACGCCCGGGGGCGGCGGAGGCGGCGGCAACGCAGCGTCGTACGAGATGTTCAGCACGCCGGAGCCAACATTGGCCGATGCTGATGTCACGGTCCATCCCGAAGCAAAGGTTGAATTGAAACCGCTGATCGACAGGTAGTACGTCCCGGCGGCCAGCTGTCCGTCGCGTCCGTTGTACGCGAGGCTGGTCGCAAACGCTGGGCGCGGCGAGCACCCGCCGCCAAACGTCAGCTGGCTCCGGAGAGCGTCGCCGTCGTCGTCGTCGCTCGCGATGAGCGTTCCGGCGTTGTCGAAGAGACCGATCTCGGTGTCATTCGACGGCGCAAGCGCTGAGCCGTGCGTGTCGATATCGAGATACACACTGCCGCCCGTGCCTTCACTGATCGTGAAGGTGTACCACACCACTTCTGCGGCGCCGATCGTCGGCGACGCGGTTGCTGGCGTGCCCTGCGCGAGCGTTCCAAGATCAATTGCGCTGGGCTGTGCAAACGCACCGCCAGCCACGGCAAGAATTCCAAACAACCCAATCATGCTCTTCATTTTTTCACTCCTGTTTTTGTGTCAGGTCAGGCGCTCGTCCGTAGTCACGTATCGTCCATCCCTGATTGACTTCGCTTTTTGTGAAGCCTTCGCCTGGAAGTCCGCTCTTCGCGTTGAGTTTCGCCTCCACGTGCGCGGCTCCCCATTTTGCATCATACTGCATTTTCACTTCCGTGAACATCCCAATTCTAAGAGAACGGTCGAATTGATCGTTGTAAGTCGACACGAATGCCGAACAAAGCACCAACACAGCATTTCGTGAATGCATGAAAAAGGCCGCCCATCTTCGGGCGGCCTCTGTCAGATCAATTTCTCAACAAGTCTGCTTTCCAACTTAGACCGGGCAGAGTTCGCAGGCACCTTCGGCGTAGACCTGGAGGAAGCTGGCGATGTCGCACGGGTCGAAGACGGACGTGTCGTTGTTGAAGTCGATGTCATCGCAGACCTGGGTGTCCGGGATGCATGGTCCTTCTGAGTAGACACTCAGGAAGGCGTCAATGTCCTGGGGATCAAAGAGTGAGCCGTCGTTGTTGAAGTCGATGTCGTTGCACACCGGGCCGCAGGTGAGGTCGGTGTCTAGGGTTGCGTTCACGGTGCCGCTGCCCGTGCCGGCCGTGGTGACGTTGAACGCCGTCGCGCCGAAGGTCACGTTGAAGTGGCCGATCGCCATGTAGTATTCGCCTGCGATGAGGCTGGTCGCGCCGTCGCGACCGTTCGCGAGCACCGGAGAGGTATCCAACGTGCCCGCGCCGCCCTGCGTCGCGCCTGAACCTGCGCCAAACGACAACGCACTGCCGGCAAGGACGCCGTCATCGTCGTCGTTGGCGAGCATCGTGCCGTCGGCGCGATAGAAGCCAACTTCGGTGTCGTTGGGATTCGTGCCACCGCTGATCACGCCGCTCGTCACAACGTCAAAGAAGCTCGGAGCCGCGGTGTCGACGCAGGTCGTGAAACGGAACCAGCGGATTTCGCCTGTCGCGAGATCAGCGTTCGTCACGAGGTCGCCCTCGTTGGCCACGCTCACTTCGCCCAGGTCGGTCACGCCGCGGCGGATGTTCACGACGATGTTGCCCGCGAACGTCTCACCGAGGCTGTCGGTGATGAGGTAAGGCAGAGTGAACGCGCCGGGGCCAGAGAAGCTTGTCGCAGCAACGGTCGCGGTGTAGCTGCCGTTGTTGTCGCCATCCAAGAGACTCACACTGCCGATACCGGCAGCGCCTGTTCCGTCAACCGTCACGGTGTACGGCCCTGTGCCGCCGGCAACGTTGATGCTGAAGTTCACATCGCTGCCAAAGCCGGGCAGAGCATTTCCGGCGAAGGCCGTGAGAGGCGTCGTCGGAGTGCCGATCGGGGGATTCGCCCATGCGAAGCAGATTGTGCTCCATCGCCCGTCTTCGCCACTGTCATTGAATGACTGACCGGACTCAAAGTACCAGTCGCCTGCAATCGTCTCTGCCGTCGTGAAGCTGACCAAGAAGTTCGTCAGGTCGCGCGGGTTGGTGTCCGGCCCAGTGGGGAATGGAATCGCGAGGTACGAGATGCCGCTGGGTGAGACGATGCGGATACGGTTCTCAGTCTGAATGTCCGCTACGTTCGTCTCGATGTAGCGACCGGTGATGCGCATCGCCGTCGCTGTGCCGGGAGCCGTCTGCGTTGACTGCACGATCGTGTTCGTCGTCGCGCTGCCGGGCTGTGGAACCGGCGGAATTGCCGTGCTGACCGCAATCGTTGAGATCATGTCGCTGAACGACGCCGTGACGATGCCGCTCGCGCAGGCCGGGGGTGGCGGCTGAACCGTGAACGTTCCGTTGCCGGTCGCCGTGAGCGAACCGGTGTCGGTCGCCGTGACGACCAACGTCTGTGCGCCGATGCTGGCAGCCGCACCGACCGTCACCGTGCCCGACCAGTTGTTGTCGTTCGCCTGCACGTCAGGAGCAACACCGCTGTCGTTCAGTGACACGGTGCCGCCGTCGATCGCCGATGCGTCAACTGAGACTGTGGAGATTGGGTTCGGGCCGGCGAACACGCTGGCAACCACCACTGCGTTTGTTCCGACAGGGCCCGAGTTGGGCGACACCGTCACGGAACCCACTGACGGAGTCGTGGCAGCCGTCACGGTGAACTGATACCAAGCGACTTCATAGTTCGCGAGGTTGCTGGTCACTGCCGTAACCGGGCCTGAAGAGCTGTTGAACACGGGGGTCGCGGTTGCGGTCGTGTTGGTGCTGCCGCCGCCAACCCACGCGCCAGGGAAGTCGAGGACTGTGCCTGCGAACGTCTCTGGAGCCGCGCTGGCGAGGTTGTTCGCGCCGTTGAAGCGCGACATCGCGAGGTAGTACGTGCCCGGGGCCGTCAGGCGAGTCACGCCGGTGACTTCCGAGGTATCGATGCCAAAGCCCGGGATCGGGTTGAAGTTGCTATCGTACACCCAGTAGTCCGCGTCGATGCCGCCGGTCTCGGTGATCGTGACGGCACCTGCGGTAATAAGGTCAGGAACCACAATCGGCGTCACAGGCGAAACTTCGTACGCCACGTCATACGGCGAGGTCGTCGTCGTGGTACCGGTCACGCGGTAGTACATTTCTGCCGAGGGGCCGAAGGTGTACCACTGATTAAAGCGTGAAGGAACAGTCGCAGTGGCGCTTGTCTGCGCGGCGTTGTCGCTCGCGGGATTGATTGTGCCGACCGAGGTCTGGGCGAGACCGCGGATCGTGCCCACGTGACCGGCAGTGCCAGCGGTTGTGATGACAAGGCGATTGCGCCAGATGCCGGGCGCCATCGGAGCGGTGACCACGCGGAAGGTGTCCGCCGACGCCGGGCCGGGGACCGTCGTGCTCGTGCCGGTCGTCGTACCGGTCAGGGCCGGGCCATCGGCAGCAGGCAGATTGATCACGCCGACAGCGTCAGCGTTTGCTTTCGTTTCGTTTGGCTCGGTCTCAGTCACCTGAGCAAGCACGGGCATCGCCAGACCGCACGAAGCGACCAGAGCGAGGCCAAAGACGTTCTTCATGTTTTTCATATGTGATTACCTCTTCCTCAACACCAACGCGGCACGACGGAATGTCGTCCGCACCAACTCTCACGAACACTCACTTGCGAACACCGCACGCGAGTAGCAAATGATAACACCTAACCGCAAATTCTGGAACCCCAATACAGTGCATCCAGAGGGATTCTTTGGCACGAAAAACTGCAAAACTCGTGTCTTTGTCGCTGTTCAAGGGCGGTTATGGGGACTGCCGTACATGTGCCGACACTCCTATGTGCAAACGTGCGCACGCAAACGGCTCAACCGTTGTACAGCGTTGCCAGCGGCACGGTTACAAAATCCCGCACAGATTCCAGCATCGATCGCCTCGCTCAAAGTTTCCCACAAGCATGCCATTTGCTGCCTTCTCGATTTGTTGAAAAACCTTGTCCAGCCGCATGTCCGCGAACTGCAAAGTTCCCTTGACGCCATTCACAAGGTTCCAATACTCCGCCGATCCGGGGATGGAAAGTAGTTTCACTCCCACAGTCGCGTCACCCTGCATGTGCGCGATCGCCATCGCGTAGATGGCGAGTTGCAGGTCGTCGACTTTCGGCTCGGTGTGCATCTTCCAAGCTTCGCCGGTCTTGTAGTCGACAACGCGCAGTGATCCGTCGGGCAACTGGTCGATGCGGTCGATCTTGACGTCTATCAAGTGCTCGGCGCTCGAACGCTTCGAACCACTCAATGCATCCGAACCCCCCGAACCACCCGAGCCGCCCACGCTGCCAATCGTGATCGCAAACCTCGCGCTGTACTCAACCTCGAGTACATGCACATTCTCATCGTGCATCTTCTCGAAGTACGAGTTGAGCTGCGCTCGAATCTGCGCCAGTTGCTCGCCCAGGTTTTCCGTCGTTGGCCCCGCGTGTGAAAGCAGGCACTCTTTTCCAAGCGACAACAACCGTTCGATACCTGGCTTGAACGTCCCTTCCGCATCTGCTCGCGCCCACTCGTTGTAAAACCGTTCGAGCGCAGCGTGGATCGCCGTGCCGACGACAACCTCGCGCCGGTCTTCGCCCGGCATGCCAAACACATGCTTTGCGTACCAGCAGCGCGGGCAGCGCAGATAGTCGCTGATACTGGTGTAACTCAACCGCAGCGGTGGCTTGACAGGTTTGAACAAGCTAGACGCGCTCGCATTGACCGCTCCACTCGCAACACCCTTGCGAATGCGCTCGCACGCCGCACGCAGATTCGCAAGACTAGAAACAGTAGACTTCTCTAACCCCGCCAAACCGCCAGGTGCTTCCGATCCACCAGCTCCCCCTGTATCCTTTGCTTCACTCGCCGCGTCCGCCCCCAACAACCACTCAGGGACTTCCTGCCCCTTCGCCGCCGCTTCGATTGCTGCTGACCTTCGTGCTGCATCAACCAATTGTCTCGTCACGCGCAGCCACTCCTCCTTCGAGGGTTTCTTGCCGACATCGCCCGCTCGCTCGAGTGCGCCCGCGGCCTGCAATCTCGCCTCGCGACGCTGCGCCGCCACGACTTCCTCGACGCTCTGCCGGTGTGCAAACTCGCGTGAGATATCTTCGACACTCGCTTGGGTTCCACTTGTCCCGCTCCCCGCCGAAACTACGCCCATCTTCGACGCCTGCGCGAGCACATCCGCGCCCTGCATACGCGACACCGCGAGCACATCCGCTTTCGGTGGATTAAACACGAGTTCGTCGAAGAAGTGCATCGCGGACGAACTTTTCTTGCCGGAATGCTTCGCGAGCAGCACGAGCCGCCGCTTTGCTCGCGTGCATGCGACGTAAAACAAACGCCGCTCCTCGTCCAGCATCGCCTGCTGCTCATCAACGCGAACTACTTCTTCTATCAACCCTCGCGGAGGCGTCCATCTGTCTTCACGCCCGGCTGCACTCGTCTTTGGAAACCCATGCTGCGGGTTCACTCGCGTCACAAAGACTGTGTCAAACTCCAAGCCCTTCGCGGCGTGTGCCGTTAGTATCTGCACGCGACCAAGCCCGCCGCGCTGCGACTCTCCCGAGTTGACAGCGTTGCTCGATTCTTCGCCCCCGCTGCCTTCCTTGTCCTCGCCGTCATCGTCCGCTTCGATCGAAACGCCTCGCTGCACACTCTCCAACTTCGGATCCGCGTTCCGAAGTTCCTGCAGGTATCGCAGGAACGCGCCCAGGTCGCCCGGCTCATCGAAGAACTCCCGCTTCTCCTTCGCGAGCTTCAACAATGTCACCAACGCCCGCACGCGCTTGGCCCGATCCACACCACTCAGCAACTCTGCATGTGCGATGTCCACCTGCTGCAAGATCGTGCTGATGGCTTCGCCTGCGGGCAACGTGCCGCAGCTTTCGACCAATTTCTCCCGGAGCTCAATAGCCCGCTGCAACGCGGTCGCTGCGTCGGGCTTGCCTGCGTCGTCGTCTCCATTATTCCTTTCAGCAGTTTCTGTCGCTCGCGCAGCGAGAAATGCCGGATACACCCCAGGACTCGCATACACCTCGCGGTCCAGCGCATGCTTGCTCGCAAGCTCCCGGAACTTTTTCTCCCACTCAATCGCCCGCACAACATCAATGCCGATGGGAGGCCGTGTCAAGACCCGCCTCGCATGCACCGTCGCGTTGGGATCAACAATCCACTCCGCCCATGCAAGGCAGTCCTCAACACCCGCCTCATCGAAATCTGTCTTCTCTTTGCTGCGATCCCACGGAATACCCTCGAGCGACAACGCCTGGCTGACGCGCTCAGCGTCCGTGTGCGTCCGTACCAACAATGCAAAGTCGCTCCACTTGAAGTGTTTCGCTGTGCCTTGAACCTTGGCCATCTGCAACATCGCCGCGATCACTTCGCCATCAACGCCCTCACGCTCAAGGCTGATCATCTCCAACTCGCGGGAGTTTGAGCCCCCGCGTGAACCACTGCCCGCCGACACGTTCGCCGCGACAATCTTCTTCCCGGCTCTGAATCGCGAAGCCGCCCGCTCGATGATGCTGTTCGCCGTGGCGACAACCATGGCGTTGCTGCGATAGTTCTCGACAAGTTCAACGACTTCGGGCTTTGTCCAAATCTTCTCGAACCGCGCGAACGCCTGCTCATCCGCGCCGCGGAAGCCGTAAATCGCCTGATCGTCATCGCCCACGACACAGATCGCAGGCCCCTTGCCACCCGAAGAACTCGGTCCGCACACAAGCCGCAGTAATTCAATCTGCCCCGTGTTGTTGTCTTGAAACTCATCGACCAGCACTTCAGAAAACTCACTCCGCACCAGCGCCGCCGCCTGTGCGTCCCTTGAAAGCAGCATGATGGGCAGCAGAATCAGGTCCGCGAACGACAACCACCCTCGCAGCCACGCTTCATTCTTTGCGTTCGAGTACGCCGTTGCAATATCTGCAAACTCTTTTGCGCGTGCCAGCAACACCTCGCGTGGGTCGTCCTTGTCCTCCCGAAACATCTCACCATCGGCATGTTCCTTCGCGAACTCAATTGCCCGCGCAGGCGACACGCCTCGCTCGGCCATCACGTCCATCGCCCGCTCGACACGCTCCGCAAGCGCATCCGCACCCTCAGCCGCAGCGTATGAGAATAATCCGTGCCTCGCAATGATCGCCTTTGTCATCCGCCGACGCTGCGCCGGATCAATCATGACCAACCGCGCGGGCAACCCTAACCGATCCGCAAACCGTCGCACCAGCGACGCACCAAACGAGTGCAGCGTCATCGCCTTCACGCGCCGCGCTTGATCGGGCGTCAACAGTGCTTGCGTATTCTCTCTATCGTTCGAGCGAGCGCCTGCCCCACCGCCCGCCAACCGCTCCCGCAACTCCCGCGCGGCCCGCACGCTGAACGTGCAAGCCAAGACTCGTTCGGGTGCGATGGACCGATGCTTGATGAGATGTGCGACGCGATGCACCAACACACGCGTCTTCCCCGTTCCAGGCCCCGCCAACACAATGATCGCTCGGCTCGTGGATTCCACGGCTTGCTGCTGGGCCTTGGTGAGCGTTGATTCTGATTGTTTCATAGTTGCCGAGTCGTTGTCATGTTTCTGTTTGCGCGACTGAGTACGACTTTGCGCAGCCGATGGCACAACGCCGTCACTTCTGCTTCATGTAGAGATGCACCGCCATCCCCCGATACTCATGCGTCTCTGGCCCGATCGCCCCCACGACGAACAAGTTCGCGGGCACGACCGTCGGCTTTGGATTTTCTGAATCACCTTCAGCAACCTCTTCACCTACTTCCCTCCCGGCATCAAGCAAGTGCAACTCATCAGGCTCAAACCACTCAGGCTCTTCTTCTCGCTCCATGCGAACCGGCGAGCCACGGCTCGCCGCGCCCGTGCGCTTCGTGTCCGGCACATCAAGCTTGCCCTCAAACTCGCGCCGCTGCTTGCGCCAATCGGCGGCGGGGGTGTCGCCTCGCCCCTTGCCCTTCGTTTTCTTCTCTGCCCACTTGCCGCTCTGCTTTGCTTCCGGCGAAGGCACAACGCCTCCCGGCCAAACCTCATGCTGTAAAGGCCATGGCGTGCGCAGAATCACAAAGCCGGAATCATCAAGCAACTTCACGAGCCCAGCGACCTGCGCCATCACTCGCTTGAAGCCGACAGCGTCCTTCACCAGCGGATAGGGCGGGTCCAAAAACGCAAGATGCAATGGTCGAGGCGCCCGCGCAAGCGCGCCCGCGCCGAGCGCATCGCCCGTCATGACGTCGCAGCGATCGCCCACGCCGAGTTTCTCGATATTGCGCTTGGTGATGTCCACGATCTTCCGATCCTGTTCCACAAACGTACATCTCGCCGCGCCCCGGCTGATGGCTTCAAGCCCGATCGCGCCGGTTCCGGCAAACCCGTCAAATACGTTTGCATCTTCGCAGTGCCCACGCAATATCGCGAACAGCGACTCCTTCACGAAGTCAGGAATGGGTCGAGTCACTTTGTCATCCGGCGGCGTGTCGAGCACCCGCCTGCGAAATTCACCACCAATGATGCGCATGGGAGAGCGTACGCGCGAACTTCACGCAATTCATACCAAACACACTGTGCCAGTGCCTAATGCCCAGTCCCCAATGCCTGCTCTTAGCCCATCGCCATCGTCATCAAGAACTCAGCATTGGTCTTCACCTTCTTGAGTTTGCCCTTCATGAGTTCCATTGCTTCGACGACGTTCATGTCGCTCAGGACTTTGCGTAGGCGATACACCAACTCAAGTTCCTTGGTGTCCATGAGCAGTTCTTCGCGCCGTGTGCCTGACGCGGGGATGTCGATGCACGGGTAGATGCGCTTTTCCATCAGCTTGCGGTCAAGGTGCAGTTCGCTGTTGCCGGTGCCCTTGAACTCTTCGAAGATGACTTCGTCCATTTTGCTGCCGGTGTCGACGAGGGCCGTGCCGATGATCGTGAGGCTGCCGCCGTCTTCGATGGCACGAGCCGCGCCGAAAAACTTCTTCGGGCGCTGCAAGGCATTCGCGTCCAAACCGCCCGTCATGATGCGGCCTGAGTTGCTCGTCTCGCTGTTGTACGCACGCGCGAGGCGTGTGATCGAGTCGAGGAAAATCACCACATCATCGCCAAACTCGACCATGCGTTTGGCTTTCTCGATGACCATGTCCGCAACCTGCACGTGCCGGCTGCTGTTCTCGTCAAACGTGCTGGCAACGACTTCGACATCGCCAGTAACGTGCCTACGGAAGTCGGTGACTTCTTCGGGCCGCTCGTCAACGAGCAGCACAATGATCTTCGTCTTCGGGAAGTTCTTCGTGATCGCCTTCGTCATCTTCTGCAAGAGCACCGTCTTGCCAGTGCGAGGCGGGGCGACGATCAACGCACGCTGGCCCTTGCCGATGGGCGCCACCAAGTCGATCACGCGGCACTCAATCTCATCCGGCGCGGTTTCCAACACATACCGCTCTTCCGGGTGCAGAGGTGTCAAGTCCTCAAAGTTGACCAGCTTGCTGATCTCCTTGGGATCGCGAGCGTTCACCGAATCCACCTTCAGCAACGCGAAGTTGCGGGCGTTGTCCTTGGGCGGACGAATCCAGCCCTTGACCACCATCCCGCGCCGCAAGCCATGCTTACGCACCAACGTCGCGCTCACATAGATGTCGTCAGGACCATGCAAGTAACTCTGCTCCGCCGAACGCAGGAATCCGAACCCATCGGGCATGATTTCGAGCGTTCCCTCGCCGATCAAAAGTCCTTGCCGCGCCGCGCGCGCCTTGAGCACCTTGAAAATCAAGTCCTGCTTGGGCGTCGCTTGATAATCGGTGAAACCTTCTTTGCTCGCCAACTTGTGCAAGTCAGCCAGAGGCATCACCTGCAACTGGTTCATGCTCAGTGAATCAGAAGGATGCGTCTGCGAACTCGCAATCGCCGCCTCAAGTTCCTTCGCTTCTCTTTCGAGCTCTTCGTCGCTGGGCAAATTCGGATCAAAGTACCGCTGCCCACCCCCGCCACCAAAACCACCGCCGGGATAATTCCCATACCCACCACCACCGCCACGCCGACGCTTTTTCTTTCCACCGCGACGGAAACTGTCCATCATGCCGCCGCCACCACCGCCCCCGCTCCCACCGTTCGGCCTGAAACCCTGCTGGAAACGGTCGCCGCGGTCGCTCCGATCCCCGCGATCAGGTCGATCACCCTGAAACGGAGCGTTCGGCGCGCCAGCGCCACCCGCTGCGGCCGGCCCCGCACCCTGCGGCGCACCTTGATTGAACGGTCGATCTCCACGCTCACCCCGATCCCCACGATCCTGCCGAGGCTCGCCACGGTCTGGCCTGTCGCCGCGATCTGGTCGATCGGCACGCTCGCCGCGATCACCACGATCTCCCCGATCTTGCCGCTGATCAAATCCGCGGTCCTGATTAGGCCGACCACCTTCGCGGTTCTGTTCACGACCTCCCTCGCGCGGCCCATCGCGCCCCGCATCACGCGCCGGCGGCTCGCCCCACTCATCGCGATCCCCGCCACGCTCGCCGCGATCATTGCTGCGTTCACCCCCGCGCTCGCTGCCACGCTCCGGACGATCACTGCGTTCTGTGCGATCGCTCCTATCTCCGCGATCATCCCGCCGCGAGCCACCAAACGACCGATCGAAGTCCACCGTCCTCGCCTCATCGCGCAGCGTAACCCGCGGTTCAACTCTCGGCTCAGCCCTCGCCTCAACGCGAGGTTCAACCGCACGTTCAGCCCGCGTCGCACGCTCAGCCTTGGGCGCTGCGACCTCCACTACTTCCCGTTTCGCGCGTGCCTTGGGTTTGCTCTCGGATTCTGACTTGGACTTTGATGGTGTACGGGCCATGAAGACGTTCCTTAGGACTCTCTTTTTGAACTGGTGGGGTGGGCCCTTGGCCCGCCCTGAAAGAACAACTCTCAACTGATCTCAGATCATCCAGCAGACCTTGCGACTTCTGAAGCAACTCGGGCAAGAGACCCAGACCTTCGCTCGAAAACTCGCTGAGGCCCGGCGAACTGAACGCACGATTGTGATTGGAGTTCGGTACAACTCGCACCGATCTCTTCTCACGCGAACTGGGCTCTCTACTTCGTCAGCACTTTTTTCTTGGTGCTCTTTGTGTCTTTGTGGTGAAGTTCCGCCTTTGAAATACGCAACTGATTGGATGTGCCGCTGGTTGTAAAAGGGAAAAGAAGTTTGAACAGGAAAGACGCCCGATCAGCCTCAAACAGGCCTCGCCTCTCGCACATTCGCAGGTCGCACTCGGCAACCACTCTAAAAATTTCGCAATCGCTCTCACAGAACAAACACGCGATCCCAACATGCACTTTGCCAAGCCCTCATCTCGCATGTCGGCGAAAGACACCGCTGCGAATAAACCGACCCAGCATAGTTTTAGGGGAAACGGCGGGCTAGCACCAAGCCAGAGAACCTAGTGGGTTCAGAGCCATCCAGGCCAAGCCAACCTGCCGCTTGCATCAGTATACCCGTTCTTTCGGCTGCTGTCACGCGAAAGTTCAATCAAAAAAGCCCCCGCCCTTTACGAGGGTTTGGGTGGGCGAGTGTCAAAAAAAGCCAGCGATGCAAGATTGCGGCTTCGCAAAGGTCTACCAAAAACAGACCGTTTGCATCGTTGCATCGCTACGCTATTACCCCATGAAATTCGTGGTCATCATCCCCGACGGAGCGGCGGATCTTCCCTTGGACCAACTTTCCGGCAAAACGCCCATGGAAGTCGCCGCCCAGCCACACACCAAAGCCCTCGCAGCGATGGGCCGCGTTGGTTGCGCATGGACAACGCCCGAAGGTTTTGAAGCCGGCAGCGACGTCTGCTCCATGAGTTTGCTGGGCTACGACCCTGCACAATACCACACGGGCCGCGCGCCCCTCGAAGCGGCGGCCCTTGGCATCAAACTCTCCAACACTGACTGGATCTTCCGCCTCAACTTCGTGACCACAGGCCTCGAAGGCGTCGAAACCGATCCCAAGAAAGTCGGCTGCATGCTCGATCACTCCGCCGGCGCGATCACCGACGCTGAAGCGCGAACACTTCTCGCCGATCTCGTCGCGCATTGGAAGTCGAAAGTCCCCGAACTCGTCAAAGACATCGCCCTTTACCCCGGCGTGAGTTACCGCAACATTTTCGTCGATTCCTCTGGCGAAAATTACAGTGCGCTCGTCACAACACCGCCACACGCTATCCCCAACGAACCGTGGCTGCCAAAACTCCCCACGGGCGAAAAAGGAAGCGAACCGGGCGCAGAAAAACTCCGCCGCTTGATGGAACTTTCTGCTGCGTTCCTCCCCACTCACCCCGTCAACAAGTCCCGTCGGGCAGCAAGTAAACGCATGGCCACCATGGCCTGGCTCTGGGGCCAGGGCACCAAGCCAACTGTTCCAACTTTCCAAGACCGCTTCGGTCTCCGCGGCTGCATGATCACCAGCGTTGACCTCCTCCGAGGCATCGCCGCGTACATCGGCTGGGACCGAATGGAAGTCCCAGGCCTCACCAGCTACCACGACACCGACTACCACGCCCAAGGCTTGGCGACTATCGATGCGCTGAGCCACTACGACGTCGTCTGCTGCCACGTCGAAGCACCCGACGAAGCCAGCCATCAGGGCGACTGGAAAACCAAAGTCGCATCCCTCGAAGCCATCGACAAGGAAATCGTCGGCCCCGTCGCCGCCGCCCTCCAATCACGCTTTGGTGATCCTGAAAAGGACCCAACAAAAAAAGGCTGGCGAATCCTCATCATGCCCGACCACTACACCCTTTGCTCCACTCGCAAACACGACGCGACGCCCGTCCCCTTCCTCCTCGTCGGAGCATGGATCCGCTCCGCCGTCAAACGCCCATTCACCGAAGCCGCAGCCCACGAAAGTGACCTCAAAATCGAAGATGGACATGACCTGATGGAGTACTTCCTGAAAGGAAATCGGGCGGACGTGAGAGGTCGGTGATAAGTGATGGCACAGGCGTCTCCGCCTGTGCACGAATCACCTTGCATTCCCGCCACAGTCGAGGACGCCTGTGCCACCATTGAAAACACTTTCACATCTCGCGCGTATACCGAATCTCCTATCCGTTCCCCGCCCTCCCCCCCGCTCCCCGTTCCCCAATCACCTCCCTTGACTTTCCTCTTCGAAACAATCCGCCTCGGCCTCACCAGTCTCCGCCTCCACATGCTCCGCTCGGTGCTGACAGCACTCGGCATCATCCTTGGCGTCGCCAGCGTCATCGTCATGAGCAGCTTGGGCGAAGGCGCAAAGCGCGCCGCGATGGAACAAATCGAACGCCTTGGCGCACGCAACATCATCGTTCGCAGTCAAAAACCTCCCGAAGCCGCAACACAGCAACAAGGCAACCGCGGCTCAATGGTCAGCAAGTTTGGCCTCACGCGCCAGGACTACGACAACATCCAAACAAACTTCCCTCACATGGAGCGCATCGTCCCGCTCAAAGCCGTCGGCGGCCAAATCCTCCGCGAAGAAAAACGCATTACCAGCCAAGCCTGGGGCACAACGCCAGAACTCGCCGAAGTCATCAACCTCGCCATCGAGCGCGGTCGCTATCTCTCCCAAGCCGACATGGACGGCCGCGAAATGGTCTGCGTCATCGGACACGAAGTCGCGACGCAGATGTTCCCGCTGACTGACCCGATCGGCGACACCCTCCGCATCGATTCCAAAGTCTTCACCGTCATCGGCGTTCTCCGCGAAGTCGGCATCGCCGGCGGCAGCGGCACCAACGTCGTCGCCCGCGACCTCAACCTCGACATCCACATCCCGCTGTCGACGGCGCGGGAAACCTTCGGAGACGCCGTCTTCCGCCGCACTTCAGGCTCCTTCCAAGCCGAGGAAGTGCAAATCAACGAAGTCATCATGACCAGCACCTCGCGCGACACGGTGCTGTCTGACGCCGAACGTATCAAACGAGTGCTTGAAGTCCGCCGCACGGGCCTGACCGACGTCGTGATGCGCGTCCCCTACGAACTCCTCGAAAACGCCCGCAAACAAGCGTTGACCTACCAACTCGTGTTCGGCTCCATTGCCGGCATCGCGCTGCTTGTCGGCGGCATCGGCATTATGAACATCATGCTCGCCAGCGTCACGGAACGCACGAGAGAAATCGGCATCCGCCGCGCACTCGGTGCAACCAAGAAACACATCCTCTCGCAATTCCTTGTCGAGACTGGCGTCCTCAGTACCGCCGGCGGTCTCATCGGCGTCGGCATCGGTGTCGGCCTCTCGCTTCTCGTTGGCTGGCTCGTCCAAAAACTCCCCAACATGCCCCTGCTCGGCAACATGGTCCAACAAGGCACCGCACTCCCCACCCACGTCACCCTCTGGTCCATCCTCCTGAGCTTCGGCGTCGCCGTGATGACAGGCCTGGTCTTCGGCATCTACCCGGCCAGAAAAGCCGCCAAGCAAGACCCGATCGTCGCACTGCGCCATGACTAACCGCGCCACCGACTGCTGCTTTGAGCGGCCGGTGGAAGACTTAAGCAAGTTTCCATTGTTGAAAAAGGACGCTATCGAAATCGCGTTGAATTCTCACGTCATCGTACATTCTCCACCGACTACGCAAAGCCGTCGTCGGTGACACGAAATCGCTCACACCCGGCACGCCGTACAAGGCCCTTCACTAAACAGCGACAAGAACGAGTCAATATCACACGGATCAAACACCGAGCCATCATTGTTGAAGTCAATGTCGTTGCAGGTT
>CAZEZV010000080.1:0-15455 GCA_964516725.1 uncultured Phycisphaeraceae bacterium | reverse complement strand
TGAAGACGGACAGGAATGAATCTATGTCGATGGGGTCGAAGAAGCTGTCGTCGTTGTTGAAGTCGATGCTGTCGCAGAAGAATGCGCAGATGAGGTTCTGCGTGAGTGAGGCGTCGTTGGTTGCGACGGAGCCGCAGGGTGTGCTTGCGACGCAGTAGAACCAGCCGGCGTCGTTGGTGTCGACGGCGCTGTAGGTGAGGGTCATGGTTTGCGAGCCGGAAATTGTCGAGCCGTTGCCTGTGGCGCCATCGCTGAGTGCGAAACTCGGGCCGGTGGGTGCGACGGGGTTGGCGTAGCGATACCACTGATACGCGAATGGGCCGTTGATGCCGGGACCAGCGGCTGCGAAAAGCGATGGGCTTTCGCCTGGGCAGTAGGTTTGAGAATTGGGCTGGAACTGAATTGCGTGCGACTGGACTGTTAGGCCGGCGTATTGGCTGCCGACCAGGCCGCAGGAGTTTCCGACTGTGCAGAAGTACGTGCAGTCGTCGCCTGGCAATACATTTGTGATCGTGAGCGTGGGCCCGTTCGCACCACTGATGGTCGAACCTGTGTTGCTCACGCCGTCGACGAGGAAGTCCCACGTCGGGAATGGGCCGCCGCAATTACGCCACCATTGATACACCAGTGGCCCGTCGGCGGGATTCGCGCTCACGCCGAGGTTGAACGTCGCCGATCCCTGCACACACGTTGCTTGATCCGGCTGCGTCGTAATCACGGGCGCGCTCCCCAGCGTCAGCGACACCGCAAGCGACCCCTCGCTCCCGCACGGCGCGTTGATCCCGCAGTAATACCGCACCTCATCCTGCGGCTGTGAATAGTCAATCTGCAATCGCGGCGTGTTCGTCCCCGAGTACTGCGAGCCCCAGAACGTGAAGCCATCCGAGATCGGCTGAAAATTGAACGAGAACGGTGTGACTTCGCGGAACCACTGATACGTCTTGTTCCCGCTGCCAATCGCTTCAATCTCAAACACCGCCGTGCCATACGGGCACGTACGCGCATTCTGCGGCTGGACTTCAATCCGCGGATACACAAGGCACACGATGTTTCGTGCGACGTATCCCGTCACCTGATTGTTGTAATACCCCACGCCCGCGATCGCCGTCCCGTCCGCGCTGATCGCCTGCGTCTGCATGAGCGCTGTCCATCCGGTCATGTTCACGCCTTTGCTGGGCAGCACCGGAAACAGCTCTTCGCAGCCGTAGAACTGACTCCAGATAAACGATCTCTGCCCGCTGAAGATGTGCGACGCGATCCCGACGATCCCGCCGCCGTCCGCCGTCATCGAGTAAGGCGACGTGTTCGAATACCCCGACACAGGAATCGTTCCCAGACTTTGCATCACAGGCGTGCCATACACACTGCGCCAACGCACGCCGCTTCCAGTCGGAAAAATCCCGCCGATGTACAACGCCATCGCTCTCCCCGAATCACTCACCGCCAACGCCCCGCCGTTCCACGCCGGAACATACGTCTGCGTGGGCCCGGGCGAAGTCCAACGAAACGCCTGCGAACTAAACAGCCCGTTTCCACGAGCGCCGACGATGATGTCGCCCGCGCCGTTGAGCGCGTTGGGCAAGTCCAACCCATCACTGAAAAAGTTCAGCCCGCTCTGATTCCAAATCAGCCCCTTCGTCCCCGAAGGCGTCGCTCCCGACCCCACAATCACCGTCGCGTTCGCATTGATCGCCGAGGGCAAACTGCTCGTCCCTCCCGGCGCATGCCCAAGGCTGATCTGCTGCAACGCCGGATTCCAATACACCCCCAAAGGCGACCCGCCCGCCATCGAGTTATACCCAATGATGTACTGCCCATCTCGGCTGATCCCCGTGACAAAAGTATCTGTCGACCCAGGCCACTGCCCAAGATTCTGCACCCCGCCCGAAACCGTCCACCGATACGCCCGATACCCGTTGTTATTGGGCGTCTCGTTGTAGTGCCCGACGACAACAGAGCCATCGCCGCTCATCGCAACGGGAGTAAATGGCGTGCCGAGCGTGGGGTGATTCGGAATTGGTGTAATGGTCTGCCCACCAGCAAAGTTCGCCGAAACGGCAACCAAAACAGCAACAAGTGAACGAGTAAACATTGAAAACTCCATATCGACACAATCTGCTACGCAGGGATTTCAACCCCGATCCCTCCCCCAGACATTGCGCCAACGCGCCCAACCTTGCACCACAACCCACAAACCCCCGTTATCGCCCTGCCAACCAACTTTCACCTGACGGAACGCGAACCTCAGTCACCGACAAATCACGTTCGCAAACACGCAAATCGTGAGCGCCGCTCTGCAAACTCCCGCCGCGCCCACTGACAAACCCCACCCCCGTCGCCGAAACAAATTCGCCACAAGCATCGCGACCAAAGTGACGGCGAAGCGTGTGGCACGGGTTGGTGGATGGCGATGCTATTCATGTTGTGCCACCTGCCTTTCGCAACGCATTGAATATCGCCTCGTGCCGGCTGCCTATGACTAATCAACCCCCAAAGGGCTCCATTAAATTTGACGTCTAACTTCGCGGCACGCGTTCAGAAGCCGGACGCAGGAGCAATGCGCGGCGTGAGCCGTCTTCGTCGTAGTAGTATGCGAGTTGGCCGTGGATGCAACTGATGATGGAACCGCAACTACTGTCTTGTACCGCTTCGATGGCTTTCGCTAACTTTTCGAATCGTCCGTGGAGATCCTGACTCGAAGAAATGATAAAGCAATCCGGCGGTGCACCGTGTGAAGTCAGGAGCGCGACTGCGTCCACGTTTGATGGAAGAAAGTGAGCGAAGCGCAAGTCAATGTCCGCACAGTGATCGAGCCTAGCAAGTTGTTGAATCTTGCCTTGTTCAAGCATCGTGAGCCATCTGGGGCGCCGGTGTGGTGCAATGAACGACCGAATCGTTGTTTCTTCAATGGGATGCATTCGCTGTATTCCGCCAGGCAAACACTGAGCCCTTGACCCATCCGCCAAGTTGCGCAACAAAGCAACTGTAACCACCCGTGCCACACGCTTCGCCGTCGCTCTGGACGGCGAAGCGTGTGGCAATCGCACGAACCCCTCCACGCAGGCGTGGGCGACCTCCAACATTTCCATTCCCACCATCACCACTCAATCTCGCGTGCGTCTACCTCACGCACGAAATCTACTCCGCATCGACCGCATCTGTGCGCCAAATCACGGTCATCCCTGCTTTCCCCCTTGCATTTCCTCTTCCCACCAGTCATGATGCCTCATGCTCTGGGAATCCTTCCAACAACTCGCTCCCCTCCCGCCCATTAATGCGCAGCAACGTGAACTCATCACCGCGTTCTTCGACATCGATCAGGACACTACCGAACTCGCCGCGGCGTTCAACCAAGGCCTCTTCGAAACCGTCACTCAGTTGCAGGACCCCGCCGTCGCAGCGTGGATCAACGCGCTCATCACACTCAAAAACAACGAACGCCGCAACCGCGCGTTGCACAGCCTTGACATTCAACTCACCAACGAACACAACCCCGCCAACATCCGCCGCGCCGCCGTGCGAATCCTGCGACACTTCGAGTTGGCCCGTGCCCCGCGCACGCAAAAACTCGATGCCTTGATGCCGTCGCCTTGCCCTGATGCCTTCCCCACTTCAAAAGATCCCTCTGCAACAACTGCCCGAGCACAATGCACTACGCCGACACTCGACTCGAGCGAGTCCCCGACCAAAGGTCCTGGTCAAACCACCGTGCCGCAACCATGTACTTTTGCCCACGCTGATCATCCGTCAGCTCCCGAAATCGTCCTGATCAACCCCACGTCCCACGGACATGACTACATGTCCGTGCCACATCCTTCCTCGCCTCCCGTCACCATGCAAGTCGAATCGCATCGGACTACGGTCTCCCGTGACCCTTGTGCAAGACCAGGCAATCTGTGTACGTGTGTGGGACTGGTCGGAGACGAGTCAGACGATGCTTTTGTTGACGCGCGGGCTGGGCCTTGTGCGTGCCGTTGCAAAGGGCGCGAAGCGGCCGAACTCCTCGTTCTCAGGCGGCGTGGAAGCAATGACGCGGGGCGAAATCGTGGTGAGCACGCGCGCGATGGAGAAGCCCGGGCAGCACCTGGCGACGCTGGCGTCGTGGGACCTTGTCGAGACCTTTCCACAGACGCGCCGCTCGCTCGAAGCATACTACGCGGGGGTTGTCATGCTTGATCTCGTGCAACATGGTTTGCATGACGCGGACCCGCACCCTGAAGTGTTCGACGCACTGGTCGCGTCCCTGCGAGAAGCGTGCGAGAGCGGACGCGACAAATCGAGCGTGCTGAAGTTCGCGTGGAATCTGCTCTCACTGACAGGCCACGCGCCGGAGCTCGCCGCAGACGTGATGACGGGCGAGGTATTGCAGCCCGCCGAGAGTTTTTCATTCTTGCCCAGGCGAGGCGGCTTCACCAAAGACGGAGCAAGCGGCGCAGGTGAACTCGCGTGGCGCGCACGAGACGCAACGCGTCAAATATTGATGCGCGTTGCGAAAGGAGAACGCGTCGAGCAAGACGAGACAACTGTGCGAGCCATGAAACTGATGCTCAGCTACTTCCGCGAAGTGCATCAGTGCGACCCCGCGGGCGTGCGGATGGTGCTTGGGGAGGGAGCGGGGGGTGGGGCGAGATGACACGAATCGAAAGTGAAAAACACGCCTTGTCCACGCCGGACCTGAGCAAGTCTTCGAGCGAAGGTCCGTGTGTTGCTGGCCGTTCACAACGCGGCCATAGACGCGGGCTTCACTGCGCGCTTGACCAGCGACGGCAGCCCAGGCGCAAGCGTCTTCATCAACACATTGTGCATGACTTCCAACGAAAGCGAGCTGTTGGTCGGCGTGCGATTGGCATCATACAGCACGGCCTTTCCGTCAACCATGCCAAAGTCAAACTTCGCAAAGTCAAACCCAAGCTCTCGCCTGCGCGCGCGAAGTTCGGGCGGAATATTCGGAGTGACAAACTCCGCTCCCAGCAAGTGAGGCACGGCGACGATCTGGTGCGTGCTCCAGCGCAGCGCGAGCGTCTCCTGATCGCCAAAGAAGTGCCACGTTCGCAGCCAGTTGAAGCCATCGTGCCGCTCGACGAGATACTTGTCCACGACCAGCGCAGGGTTGTGCCACACGGCCCACGGCACTTCTCGCTTGCTCTGAAAAACCTTGTACTGCTTGCCGGGCAGTTCATTGCGAAGATACCAGGGCAATCGACGGTGAACCGACCTTGCGTACTTGCGAAGCAGCCCGGAATTGCGAGCAATCTCTGCTTCCCGAAGGCCTCCGCAATTGCGGTCGGTCTTGACGATCACCGGGCCTTGATAGTCGTCGTCCTTGGTCACAATATTGCTGCTGACGACACGCTTGGAAATGTCCCGCGCTCGCCCATTGATGACAACCGGGTAGCGAGCGAAGACGGCGTCGTACTCGGGCGGAATCGTGGTGAGGTCAATGTGATTGATCGCGGCGTCGGCGTTGCCGTCGGCTTGAGAAATGTCGCTGATGACACGAAAAGTGACTCCGTCCTGCTCCCAAATGGGCAGCATGCGGGGAAGGATGTAGCCAGAGTGCTTGAGGTTGTCGAGCGGGTGGATGAGAATATGAATGTGCATGCAGTTCGCCGGTTGCAACCACTTCCCGGGCAATGCTACGGTGTCCAAGACGGCCACGCGTTTGGATGTGGTGTCAGAGCATGCAGCCCGACCGTCAGGGAGGGCTTCGAGACGCAAGGCGGTGAAGAATGACATTGAGTGTTCGCACACTGATTCTCAACATCCCATTCTCCTCTCTTCTCCCTCTTGATCTCTGTGCCTCTGTGCTGAAAGTGAATTGTGCAAGTGTGCCCGAGTCAATAAGTCAATGAACACGAAGCCCTCGCCCAACTCCGACCAGATGAAGTTTGCGGGGTGCTGCGCAATCAACGAGTCCACTGTGGACTGCGCCAACGAAGTTGCAGATCGTGTCTTGGCAGCGCTTGGCGGCGAGCCGAACTGTGCGATCGTGTTCATGACGCACCCGCACATCGAGCAGTGCGCGGACGTGTCGCGCACGCTGCGGGCGAAGTTTGGCGGGGCCGTCGTGCTTGGCGTGTCGGCGAGCGGCGTCATCGCGGGCGGAGCCGAAGTCGAGAAGTCGCCCGCCATCAGCGTCTTCGCCGCGCGGTTCGGCGACCAGATTACCAGCGGCGTGCGGGTGAAGGCGTTCACGGATGAAGAGCTGACTGTTGTCGACAACGTCGAGTCTGCGAAGAGCGAATGGATGCCGACGATGGGCATCGACAAAGACACACGCTGCGTGATTCTGTTTGCCGATCCGACGTCGGTGCCCATGCTCACGCTGCTCCCGTGGTTCAACGCGGCGACGAGCGAGTTTGGCGTGCCGGTGGTGGGGGGCATGGCGTCGGGCGGCACCAAACCAGGGTCAAACGTCATCATGCTGAATGATCGCGTGCGGCGGCATGGATTGGTGGGGTTGAGCATCTCCGGCGACATTCGTGTTGATACGGTGCTGAGTCAGGGGTGCAAGGCGTTTGGGCCGACGATGGTCGTGACCAAGGTGCATCGCAACATGATTCTGGAACTTGGTGGGCGGCGGGCGCTCGATGTCGTGCAGGAAACGGTTGAACTTCTCAATGAAGAGCAGCGGGAGATTGCGGGGCGAGGGCTGTTTGTTGGATTGGTTGTCGATGAGAACAAGCCGCGATTTGGGCGAGGGGACTTCGTGATGCGGGCGGTGGTGGGGATTGAGCGAGAGAGTGGTGCCGTCGCGGTTGCGGACTTTCCGAAGGTCGGGCAGACAGTGCGCCTGCACCTTCGAGACGCGGCGACCGCACGCGAAGACTTGGAATTGCTCCTTGATGCGCAGAAGTTGTACGACACGCCCGCGGGGTCGCTCTTGATCTCGTGCAATCTGCGGGGCGAGAAGCTCTTCGAAGGCAAGCGCCGCGATGCGGAGATTGTGCAACGCGCGTTTGGATTTCGAAGAGGCGGCGAGACCACGGGGGCCGGACACATTCTTGATCCAACGGCGGAAGCGGCAGTCCCTCAAGCGGGCATTCTTGCATCAGGAGAAATCGGGCCGCTGGGCTCGAAGAGTTTCGTTCACGGGCTGACGGCGTGCGCGGTGTTGTTCCGCGAGGGGGAATGAGCGCAGTGAGAAGGGAACTCACCACAAAGACACGAAGAGCACAAAGAAGACAAAGAAAAAACGCCGAGAGGACTCGGCGCTGTGCGGGGAATCAATTGGAGTGTCGCTCAGGCGCGGCTTTGATAGCTGCTGTCGAGCGTGCTGATGCGGAGGGTTTCGCCCACCTTGATGAACGCGGGGACGCGGATCATGAGGCCGGTTTCCATCTCGGCGTCCTTGGTCTGGTTGGTGACGGTCGCGCCCTTGACTTCGGGCGGGCAGTCCTTGACGGTGAGTTCGACGGTCGAGGGCAGTTCGATCAGGATCGGGTTGCCGTCGTACACGATGACCTGCGTCTTCGCGTTTGGCCGGAGGAACTTCAGCGCGCTGCCCAGCACGCTGACGGGCATGGTGTACTGCTCGTAGCTCTCGCCATCCATGAACGTTGCGCCCATGGTGTCGGAGTAGAGATATTCCATTTCGCGCCGGTCAAGGTCCACAACTTCGATGTCGTCCTGCGGCTTCAGACGCTTCTCGAGCGTCTGGGCCTTGATGATGTCCTTGATCGTGAGCTGCACGAACGCGCGAAGGTTGCCGGGCGTGCGGTGCTCGACGTTGGTCACCACAAAGAGTTTGCCGTCCATCTTGACGCCCATACCGGGGCTGAGGCTGCTGGCTTGCATACGAGAGAATCTCCGAAAACGACGATGAAAACAGCCACGAGCGCAGGGCGAGCGGCAGTAAGGGAAGTGTTCGCCGGCAGTGCAGGCGAAGGCGGCAAGTATAGACATTCAGAGCGTGCCGGGCTGAATTGGATTGAAATCAGGCACAATCACGTGGGTTTGAGCCTGCGGAGCAGGCGACCAACCTTCGCCCACTTTGCGGGCTACGAAAAACTCCAATCGGCAACGTTGGCTTTGTTATTACTTCGCCTGCGCGGACTCCTGTTCGCCGTTGACATTCACAACCGTCGGTGCCGGAATGATCTGCTCATCAACCAGCGGCTTCAGTTGCTCCAACACCAGCGACTTATCGCCGACGAGCACCAGGACCGCCTTGTTGATTTGCACGGCGTTCTTGCCGAGGGCATTGAGCTTTGCATCGTCGATGGAGTCGATGCTTGCGAGGTCCGCCGCGATGCTGTCCCAAGGGCGGCGTTCGGCGACGAGGCCAGCCGCGATGCCGGCGATGCCGGAGAGCGTGCCGAAGTTGCTGATGGTGTCGGACTGGACGGTCTCGCGCGCCTTCTGTGCTTCGTCCTTGCTGATGTCGCCAATGCTGATCCGCCAGAGTTCGCCCATGAACTCGCGGAGGGCCGGGCCCGTCTGCTCGGCTTTCACACTTGTGGTCGCGGTGAACATGCCCAGGGATGGGGCGAGGCCGAAGTTGGAGCGGGCACCATACGTGAAGCCGTTTTTCTCGCGAAGGTTTTGGTTGAGGCGGCTGGTGAAGCTGCCGCCCAGGATGGTGTTGAGGAGGTCGAGGGAGATGCGGTTGCTGTCGGCGCTGGTAACGCTTGGGGCGCGGAGGTGGAGAACGGTTTGCACTGCGGCGGGCCGATCGACGATGAACACGCGCAGTGTATCGGCGGGAGCGACGATCGCGAAGTCGGCGCTGGTTGAAGGCGCGCCGGCGGGTGCAGACCAGGAGCCGAAGTACTTGCTCGCCATGTTGACCGCTTCGTCTTTCGTGACGTCGCCGGCGATGATGAGCGTGGCGTTGGCGGGTGAAAGCACCGACGCGCGCGCAGCGGTGATATCGCTGAGCGAGATCGACTTGGTGGTTGCGACGGTGCCGTCGGTTGGCGTGGCGTATGGGTTTTTGTCGCCCAGCAGGATGCGAGAGGCGACTTTGCTGGCGACGGCGCGCGGGTCTTCGTCGGCCTGCGCGAGATTTTCGAGGTGGAGTTTGTGGACGCGTTCCCAGTCTTCGCTTGCGAGGCGCGGCTGCGTGAGGGCGAGGCTGAAGAGTTCCATGCCGCGGTCTGCGCCGCGCTTGAGCGAAGACATCGAGGCAGTGAAGGACTCTTTCTCGGCACCGGCGCCGAAGCGAGCGCCGATAGCTTGCATCGCGTCGGCGAATTGCTGGCCATTCATGTTGCCGGCGCCTTCGTCGAGCATGTCGGCGAGGAGCGTGCTGCGGCCTGACTTTTCGACGGGGTCAAGGGCCTTGCCGACTTCGGGCGTGAAGACCATGTTCATGCTGACGAGGGGCAGGCCGGGCTTCGGGAAGACCATGACCTTGAGGCCGTTGGCGAGTGTTGTGGTTTGCGGGTTTGGAGGCGTGAATGTTGCCTTTGCAAAGTCGGCGGGGCGAGTGTCTCGGCCTGACTTGTTTCGCTCGGGTTCTTCGGGAAGGACGACTTGAATGAGGCGTGCGTCGCTTCGGAGAATCGCGCCGGACCATGCTTTGACCGACACGGGCGTTGCGTTGCGATAGCGGGCGAGGTCGCGTTGGAGGCTGTCGGGATTGCCGAAGTAGTATTCGTATTCGTTGAGGCGATCAGCGCGGGCTTCGACGGACTGCAGGCGGCTCAAGAGCGAGAGCTCAAACTTCGCTTGGCCTCGCGCGAGTTCTTCGGTTGTCGGGCCGTCTTTCACGAGCGTGGTGAGTTCTTCGTCGATGATTTGTTCGACGCGGGTGAGGTCGGCGTCGGGGAGGGCGAGGACTGTGATTCGGAAGATGGAGCCCAAGGCGCCTGAATCCTGGCTTGCGGAGACTTCGCTGGCGAGGCCTTCTTTGACGACGAGGCGCTGATAGAGGCGGCTGTTGTTGCCGTCGGTGAGGAGGGAGCCGAGAAGGTCCATTTCGGCGTCACCATCGGCGAATTGCGCCGGGCTGTGGTAGCTGATCATGATGCCGGGCAGTTGCACTTTGTCGAGCGTGGTGACGCGGATGACCCGGTCGAGCTTTGCCGGTGGAACGGCGCGCTGCGGGGCGACGTTGCCCTTGGGCAGCGAGCCGAAGAGTTGCTGCACCATTGGTTTGATCACAGCAGGATCAAAGTCTCCAGCGACGACGAGCGAGCAGTTGTTGGGTTGGTAGAAGGTTGCGAAGAAGTCTTTAACGTCCTGCACATGCGCGGCTTCGAGGTCTGTGTGTGTTCCGATGACGCCGTTGTGGTACGGGTGCGTCGGTGGATACATCAATTGATAGGACGACTCGTAAGCCTTGCCATACGGTGCGTTCTCGATCATCTGGCGGCGTTCGTTGCGGACGACGTCGCGCTGCTTGTCGAGTTTTTCGAGCGTCATCATGATGCCCATGTCTTCGAGGCGGTCTGCGTCGAGCCAGAGGAGCGTGGGGAGGATGCTGGAGGGACCGGATGAAAAGTAATTGGTGCGGTCGAGGCTGGTGCTGGCGTTGTTCGCGCCGCCGCCGGTTTCCATGAGGACGTCAAAGTCGCTGCCGGGGACGCGCTTGGTGCCCATGAACATCAGGTGTTCAAAGAGGTGGGCGAAGCCGCTGCGGCCCGGTGGCTCGTTGCGGGCGCCGACGCGGTACCAGAGGTTGATGCAGGCGCGGGGGACGGAGTTGTCTGGATGAAGGATGACGGTGAGGCCGTTGTCGAGCTGGTATTTTTCGTGTGCGAGCTGTGCGTTGGCGGCGGTGGCGAGGAGGGAGGTTGTGAGGAGGGCGGGGAGAGTCAGGGAGATGCGATTCATGGAGAAAGCGTAGGGAGAAGGGGGGGAAAGTGCGAGAGTGCTGGCGTGCGAGGGTGGCAACATCAGCCCGACCGTCAGGGAGGGCTTGCGTCGGTTGGCCACGTGTACACGTTCATCGACATTGAGTTCCGGCGCGTTGAGTAAGCCCTTCCTTACGGTCGGGCTACATGTTCAGCGCGTTTTCCCAACCACAACCATTCGGCGTTGCCTTTGCCGGTTTGTTTGGTTGTATTGCTCGTGCTGCCGCCGAGGATGGGGGATTTCACTAAGCCGAGCGTTTGCATGTTGAGGGCGGGCATGGCGTCGGCGGTTTGTTGTGCGACTTTTTCGGCGAGGTGTTCATCGAGGATGCCGCCGTGGGGGAGTTTGTTGCCTTGGTCTTTGAATTCGTAGTGGGGTTTGATGAGCGAGATGATGCGGGCGTCGGGCGAGTTTTTCAGCCATGTGAGTGCGGCGGGGATGACGAGGCGCTGGGGGGTCCAACTGGCGTCGATGACGATGAGATCAACTCCGCCATTTGCAACAACCTCGCTCGGCGGCGCGGCGTGGAGGCAGTTGGTGCGTTCCATGACGACGACGCGTTTGTCGTTGCGAAGTGTCCAGGCGAGGATGCCGTAGGCGGTGTCGAGGGCGTAGACCTTGGCTGCGCCGTGTTGGAGGAGGCAGTCGGTGAAGCCGCCGGTGCTGCAGCCGAAGTCCGCGGCCGTGAGGCCTTGGACGCTCAATTGGAAGTGAGTGAGCGCGTGGAGGAGTTTGAGGCCGCCGCGGGAGACGAAGGTGGGGGAGGGGGGTGAAGGGTTGGTGTGGGAGTCGGGCAATTGCAAATTTCCAAATTGCCAAATTTCTAAATGACCAAAGTAGAGGTTCGGGCGTGTAGCGAATTGCGATTGAGTGTCATGTGAAGTCCCATTTTCAGCACAGAGACACAGAGATCAAGAGGTGGAGGAGAGGGAGTTTGGTGTTGCATTGAAGATGGCATCGGGGCATGCGGCATCAAGGCATCGAGCAAGAATCTCACCTTCTTCTTGACCACAGTGTCTCTGTGCTGAAATCGAATTGCACATGATTCGCGTCACAGCACGCCGCTTGTTCGCAATAGGGTTTTGAAACCTTCGCCAAAGACAAAGTTGTGCTCGGGGAACTTCATGCCTTGCATGTTGTTGTCGAGGTGGCTGAACATGAGGTCGATCGTGCCGATCTGGGAACCGGCGTCTGTGCCGGTTTTGGTGGGTTGGTGCAGCCAGACTTCGCCTTTGGTGCTTGCGCCGGTGTTGTCCATGCGTTCGATGGTGGCGATGTAGCGGAGAGTGCAGCCCGGTGTGGCGTCGCGGGTGAGTTCGGCCTTGCTCACTTTGGCGAGGATGACTTTTTCGCGGAAGTGCTGGGCGTGGCCCACGAGGATGCCGGCGGTTTGAGCCATGCCTTCGATGATGAGGCTGGCGGGCATGAGGGGTGTTGCGGGGCGAGTTTCAGTTGCGGCGAAGTGGTCGTGGAGATGCTCCTCGGCGAGCGACACGTGCTTGATGGCGACGAGACGCTGCGCGGGGACGAGTTCTACGACGCGATCGATCCACATCCAACGCATGGGGGAGGATAGGGGAGAGGCACGGAGGGGGGTGACGTTGCGACTGTCAGGCGGTTGCGCTGCGCTTGCCCAATTGCTTGGGTTCGATGCGTCCAAGCACGTCGTCGTGCAGGGGTTCGATGCCGACGATTACGAGGCCAAGCTTGTCGGCGAGGCGGATCATCTCGTCTTTGTCGAGCATGATGACTTCGCCTGCGGTGAGCGCGAGGCAGCCTGCGCCAGCGGCGTGGAGCGTGCGGATGGTGTTGACGCCGACGGTGGGGACGTCGGCGCGTTTGTCGTGGCCCAGGCGGGCGGCTTTGATGAGCGTCCAGCCGCGGGTGCGGCAGAGGCGGCCCGCGCGTTCGATCATTCGGTCGGTGCCTTCGACGGCTTCGACGGCGATGATGTCGAGTTCGCGAACGGCGATTGACTGGCCGATGTCGAGGCGCAGGAGCGTTGTCATCTTGGGCCAAGCCCAATCAATGTCTGCGGCTTGCTCTGCGTTGGGCTTGGTCTTGGTCATCACGCCCAGGTGCGACATTTCGTCGGGGATTGGTGCGGTGGAGTCGAGCAGGGCGACGCCCCAGCGCTCGAGTTCGCCAGCGACTGCGCCCAGCAGCGCGTGGGAGCGGCGGTCCTTGCGGAGGATTTTGTACCAGATCAGGATCGTGCGCCAGTCGGGCACGTTCTTGAGCATGCGCAGCGGGTCGTGCATCAGGCGGGCTTTGTCAACCTTGCCGACCATGATGGCGTGATGCACGCCTTGGCGCGAGAGTGTCTTACCCCATTGTCCGACCTTGAGCACGCCCGCTTCACGGAAGGATGAACAAAGGTTTGGGAGGTCCGGGTCGTATTGCCCCGCCAGCCCAAGGCCGTGAACCGGGTGGCCCGCGGCGCGGAGATTTTTCGCGATGAGTTTGGGAAGACCGCCGCCGCCGGAGATGAGGCCGATGGGCGTGTTGGCGGGTGGCAGATCTTGGAGGATCGTGACGGGGCCGACGAAAGCGTCTTTGGGAGGCGTGACGAGCGAGGTGGTTTCAACGTTCGCGGGAAGGCGAGTGGGGGAGAACTGGCTTGAAGACTGAATTGAAGATTGGCTTGCCAACTGCTTGGCATGGTCAGGATCAGGTTGAGTTCGGAACACGCTCATGAAGAAACCCGAGGCGAATGGCAGTTAGAACAACCGCCAGTAGATACAAGAATGCGCAAGCAACTCAAATCTTTCGGCTTGCGAGGAGAAAGCACGGGAGAAACTTCCAAACATCGAACTTGTCACCCGCCAAACGTGTGTGCGGCAAGCATTTGGCGGCTGGTAGGATACGCGAATGGCGGGAATTCGTCAAAGCCGGGGGTTACAAACGATTGGGGTGTGTTTGGGTGAATTTGGGCGGCATTCGGCATTCGTGGTTCGGCATTCGTGGTTTTGCGTCCGGACGTTTTCTTCAGGGTGACAGTACGCCAATAGAACTTTTTGTGGAAGGTGTGCGGGCGTGGGACGCTGGTATCCGGGTTCTGATCGGATCTGGAGGCCGCAACCGGTAGAAATCCAAGGCCGACAGGCACCGGCGCTTTGGTCGCCACGGCTTTGCCGTCTATCGGCATTGACTCCACAACACCTGCTCGTGGGGGTAGAGGGTGAGGTTTGGAGCGGGAGAGGGGGCGCGTCTACCGCTCCAACGGGTCGGTCAGAACTAGGCGATCAGGGTCAGGAAGAAGAACTGGGGGATTTCCATCCGAACCAAGCAAGCGCAATGGACACAGCCATACCGATCACCGCTGCTATTCCGCTCCATTGGCTCGGAAGTGAGATACCAAGCACATTCAAGGAACTTCCGGACAGCCACAGCGACGCGTGCATGAGAGCATGAAACGCCTCAAAGCCGCTGGCGAATTTGGCTGCTTCTCTCCACCTCATGTCCGTTTCTCCGTAACCCTCAACAAACGCAAGCCGTTTCCGACGACCAGAAGGCTTGCTCCAACGTCGGCAATGACGGCCATCCACATCGTGCCCAATCCGATCACGGTAAGCGCGAAGAAGGCCACCTTGATCCCGATGGCGAGCACGATGTTCTGAGTCAGAATGGCACTGGTACGGCGTGACAGCCGAACGAACTCGGGAAGCCCTCGCAGGTCATCCCTCATCAGGGCGACATCGGCCGTTTCCAAAGCGGTGTCGGTTCCTGCCGCTCCCATCGCAAAGCCGATGGTGGACTTCGCCAATGCAGGGGCATCGTTCACCCCGTCGCCGACCATGCCGATGGTGTCTCCGTGCTCCTTGGTCAATCGCTCGATTTCGGCAAGTTTGTCCTCGGGCAGCATCCCGCCACGCGCTTCGTCGATACCAACGACCTTGGCAATGGCCGACGCCGTCGCTTGATTGTCGCCTGAGAGCATGAGTGTCTTGACGTCCATGTCGTGCAGCGACTTGATGGCCTCGACGCTGCTCTCGCGGGGCGTGTCGGCGACAGCGATGACGCCGAGCACCTTGCTCTCCGAAGCGACCACGACCGCCGTCTTGCCCTGCACCTCGAAGTGACTCAGGACGGCTTCAACCTCCAGCGAACAGACCTTTCGCTCCTCGGCGAGGCGGTGGTTGCCGACGAAGTACGCCGCGCCGTCGATGCGCCCCTCGACGCCGCGTCCCGTGAGCGACTTGAACGCCTCGACGGTTGTGTGCGGTCCCTTCCACGCAGCGACCACGGCCTGTGCCACCGGGTGCTGTGAGAGCGCATCCAAGTTCGCGGCAATCCGCAGCACTTCATCCTTGCTCGCACCGCCCACGGGCTGCACATCCGTCACTCGCGGCTTTCCTTCGGTGATCGTTCCTGTCTTGTCAAGAGCGACGACCTTAAGTCTGCGGCCGTTCTCAAGATGAAGCCACACGGTCGCCGCTTCCGTGACGAGATAGCCGATCGTGAGCACAAGGCCGCGGTCGATGATCACGCCGTTGCCCGCACGCTCGGCGCCGAGCGTCGCCGCCGAATAGGCATCCGCGGGCACAATCGAGTGAATGCCCACGACCGAGCCGAGCTTGCGCTCCAGATTGAAGCGGTAATCCTCCGCCCGAGGCTGCACGGCAGAAGGAACTTTTTGTCCAATCAAAGACGGC
>CAZEZV010000079.1:0-15543 GCA_964516725.1 uncultured Phycisphaeraceae bacterium | reverse complement strand
TGGTGGTGCGCCAGATGCAGGGCGACCAGGCCGTGGGTGCGCAGCGCGAGCTGCGAAGGCAGGTCACTGTGTCGGCCCACGAAGTAGACGAAGCGGTCGGACCAGTTTGCGAGGTCCAGGTCGAGTTCATAGTTGTGCCACTTGCCGCGGGCTTTGATGTGGCCGGCGTTTTGCCAGCGGCTTGCGTCGCGGATGCCGACAGCGTCAAGCACGCGGCCCCAGGCGGGGAGTTCGCGCTGGGCGTATTGGCGCGCGAGGCGCGGGAGCAACTTGACTTGGACGGTGGGGTTGCTCATCGGAGCGTCGGTGGCGGGGTTGGAAATGGTGGGATTGAGAAGCAGGGCCGGATCCTTTTTGGGTGATCAGCGGCCATCCATGACGCGCGGTGTGAGGGAAGACTTGATTTTTGGGGGCGGTGTGACGGGCACGCCGGAACCGGCGAAGGGTAACACCCAATGAGGCGGTGTGCAAGTGCCATTTCGATAGGTGTTGTCACCAATAACTGTTCGTATGATGGAGCCCGATGGGGACGCTGAGTTCGCTGAGTTGGTGGCAATTGACGCTGCTCATCCTGCTTGGGGTGATTGTGGGGGTCGCAATCATTTCGCTTGTCGTCATGGCGATGGTGCCTGTGGGGCGGGGCATCGGCGGGGTGCTGTCGCGGGTTTTCACGTTCGTCAAGCGTGAGATTCTGGACGCGCTGCGAGCGGTTGCGTGCTTGATTGTCGCACCGATTTTCGGGCTGCTGGCATTGCTGAGTTTGTTCTTCATCCAGATGGATGCGGCAGCGAAGTTTGGGAAGGCGCTGCGGGAAGAGGTGGTGCGGTTCTTTGTGTGCGTGTATCGCGTGTTTGTTGGGAACCCGGCGAGGGCCATTGGATTGGAAGCGGCGCTGGAGGGCGTGGAGACGCGGTTGCCGGGCGTACTCAGCGGAACGTGGGGTGACGTGTTGTCGCCTCGCGAGAGCATGTTTCCGGGATATGAAGTCGTTGGGACGCTGCCGGGCGGGGGATCTGGCGCGAAGTTGTACATCGCAAAGCCTGACAAGAAGAAGTTGGAAGAGTTGCTGCGCGATGTCGCGAACAACGCGCTGGCGACGCAGGCGGGGACGATTTTTCGTGAGGGCGATCGGCTCGTCATCAAGAGTTTTACGACGTTCGAAGACACGGCGCTGCCTCAGTTGGTGCGAGAGAGCCGGGGGCTAGAGGCGGGGAAGCGGCTTGGGCTGATTCTCGATCACGGGTTCGGGGCGGATCGATTTTATTATGTGATGCGGTATGTGCCGGGTGAGCACTTGCGGAATGTGACGACGCGGCTGCATCAACAGAGTGAGCAAGCGGCGGAGAAAGCAGAAGCAGCGAAGGCCGGCTTGGGCGAACCGCAGATGCGGGCGGCGCTGTCGTACACGGCAGACTTGCTCGGGACGCTCGCGCTGTATCACGAGCAGGGGTTGTGGCACAAGGATGTGAAGCCAGACAACATCATCATCGAGCCAGATGTGAATCCGGCGACGATGCTCGCGGCAAACGGGGCGACACAGACGCAGACGCCGGGCGCGGGGCGGGCCCGGCTCGTGGATATTGGATTGGTGTCGTCACTACGCAGCGCGATGACGCTCACGACGCACGGCACCGAGTATTACCGCGACCCGGAAATGGTGCGCCAGGCGCTCAAGGGTGTGAAGGTGAGTGAGGTTGATGGGACGAAGTTTGACCTATACGCGGCGGGGGCGGTGCTGTACTCGATGATCGAGGACAGTTTTCCGGCACAGGGGGTATTGTCGCCCATCGAAAAGAAGTGCCCGCCCGCGGTGGCGTGGATCATTCGGCGCGCGATGGCGGACTATCGGCAGCGGTACGCGTCGGCACGCGACATGCTGCACGACGTGCAGACGGCGATGGCGAGCCAGAGTTTGTTCACGATGAGGCTGGTGGAGTTGCCCAGCATGAAGGGGCAACTGCTGGAGGGTGAGGCGGGGGATGGTGGAGTTGCGGAATCGGTTGTTGACAAGACATTGCCGACGGTTGGAATGAGCGGCGTTTCAGCCAGCGAACGACCGCCGGCACACGTGCCACCGACTACGCGAAGCGTGGTTGGCGCCGAATTTGATGCGAGTGCGATCAATGTGCACGACGGGCACCGACCGCTCAAAGCAGCAGTCGATGGCACGGGAACTGGCGAAATTCAACGTGAAGCGACGAGTGATTCTGCACGAGCAGCGTTTCCGATCATTCGCGATCCAGCCGAGGTCGCTCGCAGCATCGCGCTGAGCAGGTTGCACAGTGAGCACGCGAAGGCCCGCGCGAGTGATAGCGGCGAGTATGCGAAGGCGAGGTTGCAGCGTGTGCCGATTCGGGAGCCGGGATTGTGGCAGAGGATCACCCTGCCTGCGATGAACTCGATCGGGTTGCCCACGCGGGTGAAGATTGTGGATTGGTGGACGGGGCGGATTGAGGTGGAGGAGTGAAGCGAGATCGCGCCGAGTGGGTTATTCCTCTTCTTCGTCCATCAGGTCGTCAAAGTCGGGCATGATGTCGTCGCGGCCGATGTCCTTGTCGCGCTTGAGGTCCTTGGTCGCGGCTTCGAGCTGGGTTGCATCCAGAATGTTCTCGATGCGTTCTGTGGTTCGTTTGTCAAGATCCTTCCGCGCTTTGCGGGCGGCGTCGAGCGCTTCGTCTTCAGCGCCGGCATCCTCGAGCAATCTTGGATTCGTCGTAGCGAGCTCCTGCCTGCGGTCGATCTCCTTTGTCCACTCCGCGTTGACGAGGGCGGCGTCGCGTGTGTAGCTGTCGCGCAGCGCGGTGAGTTCATCCTTCTGCTGCGATGAGAGGCCTTCGGCTGCGAGGGCGTTGTCGAAGAAGTTTCGCACGAATCCCTTCTGATGAACAACCGGAAAACTTCTTTCCTGGAATCGCTGCTCGAACGCCGCGCGGGTCTCTTCGGGTAGGATGTCCTGAAGCTGCTTTGCGTAGGAGCGATTGACGTTCCTGATTTTGACGGACAGCTCCATGATCTCCTGCAGCATGCCAAAGATCTTCTTCTCGTCGGGTCGCTCCGTGGGGTCGAATGCCTTTATCTCTTTGAAGAACTCGTCCAGCTTTGCGAGCCACTGCTTTGCGACAGGATCAAATGCGGTTTCGTATTGGTCGAGCACGTCGGCGGCCGGGCCTTCTCGCTGCACCTTGGCCTGCTCGGCGACGGCGGCCACGTCGACCATTGATCCGGCCATGAAGCCGATGCGGGAGGTGTCGTCGCGGCGCAGGAAGCGTTCGCAACGTTCCCAGTGAGCGGCCTGCTCGGGCGTGAGCAGCGACTGCATGTCGGCAAGGAGTGTTGCACGCTTTGCGCGCACATCGTCGAAGAGCTTGATCACGATGTCGCGCTGTTTCTTCGCGAACGACTCCCACTCCCGCGATTCGCGGAACTCCTCGGCGACGACTTTGTAGGCGTCGTCTGCTTCCTGAAGCAGCTGCTTGTGGCCTGAGGCGTAGCCGTCGTAAAGGACCAAGGTTTGTTCGCGCTGGTCGTCGGTCATCTTGGTGATGTTGGTGAGTTTTTCGACGGTCGCCCGGCTCATGCGTTTGGAGAGCGGACCCAGTTGACGACTGACTGATTGAGCCATCGCCGCGTGTCCCGTCAGTATCAGGGCCATCATGAGGGAGATTGACAACAATGCACTTTGGAACGAACGCATGGAACGCGGGACCATGACGACCTCCTCGAAGGGTGGTGTTGCGACAACCAAGTACCTTTGTACCGATCTTTAGAAGTGTGGTTGCACGCGTCCACGGCTTTTTCGAGGGAATCGGCGGCTTGTGTGCGATCCAACCGTGCTCCTATGATATCGCAAGCTTCGTGAAAATGGAAGCGGTTTTGACTGGGGGGCGGGTAGCTCAGCGGCTAGAGCATTCGCCTTACACGCGAAGGGTCCAGGGTTCGAATCCCTGCCTGCCCACTTTGGGGCAATGAAGATGATGGGATGGTGCGACACGACATTCCATCATCCCATCATCCCATCATCCCATCGTCCCATCGTCCCATCATCTTTCCTATGACGCTCCTGGACGCCCTGTACATTCCTCTGGCGATTGTGACTTCGCCTTGGTGGGCGTTCAAGAAGCGGTCTGGGTGGAGCGAGAAACTTGGCAACGTCACCTTGCCAGCAAAGCAAAGCGGCAAGAAGCGGGTGCTGCTGCACGCCGTGTCGGTCGGCGAGGTGAGCGCGCTGCGGTCGCTCGTGCCGCTGCTGACGCCTCATGTTGATGTCGTGATCTCGGTGACGACGGACACAGGCACGGCTCGGGCGAAAGACTTGTTTGGGAAGTCGTGCGCGATTGTGCGGTACCCGCTGGACTTTTCGTGGGCCGTGAAGAAGTTTCTTGATGCGGTGGGGCCTGATGCAGTGGCACTTGTCGAACTTGAAGTGTGGCCTCAGTTCGTTCGGGCTTGCGCGAAGCGAGGTATTCCGGCGTGCGTGATCAATGGGCGTCTTAGTGCGCGAAGTTTCAAGGGCTACGCGCGGTTGTCGGGATTTTTCGGGGAGCTGCTCAATCAACTTGCGTTTGTTGCGGTGCAGGACCGCGAGTATGCGCAGCGATTCGAGGCGCTGGGGCTGGCGCCGGACAAGTGTCTGTTGACTGGCACAATGAAGTGGGATGCGGCGAACCTGGCTGCGGGCGTTCAGGGCGCGGAAGAACTCGCGCGAGAGATGGGGATCGATCGCACCAAGCCTCTGATCGTGGCGGGGAGCACGGCGGAGGATGAGGAGGCGCTTCTGGCGGCGAGTGTGCCGATGGGCACTCAGTTGCTGTGCGCGCCGCGGAAGCCGGAGCACTTTGATGACGCGGCGAAGGCGATGCCCGGATGTGTGCGGCGATCCGAGAAGAAGGTGGGCGTTGCCGGAACTCGCTTCTACCTGCTGGACACGATCGGCGAACTGCGGAAGGCGTACGCACTGGCAGATATCGTCGTCATGGGGCGCAGCTTCGGCGCGTTGTATGGATCTGACCCGATCGAGCCGATTGCGCTGGGGAAGCCCACGCTCATCGGTCCGCGGTTCTCCGATTTCGATTCGATTGTCAAAACACTGTCGAAAGCCAGTGGATTGGAAGTTGTGGATCGCGCAAGATTGGCGGAACGGCTGCGGGTGTTGATCGGGGACAAGGCACTGAGACAGAAACTGGCGGATGCAGGGTTGCACTCGATTCGGTCAGAGAGAGGCGCGAGCGAGCGGCATGCGGAGCTTGTGTTGGCGTTGGCCGGAGCGACGGTCAGAAGTTTGTATTTTGATAGGTCTCGTTCGACCAATCTTGACCTACCGAACAAGAATCAAGAAGAGATTCGTCAGATTGTGATCGGAAAGCCACGAGCCCAGAAGTTCGTACAACCAAAAATCTAGCAAAATCGAGTTTCCGTACAAAATCCGACTTGCACTTGCGGCCGTTTTCGGAGATGATAGGAACTTCCTGAACCAGCGCTCGTAGACTACTACTGCCCCAAGAGCGCAAACCCGGGAGCAAGCGGATGGTCGCAAGACCTCGCTGCACGCAAGGAGAGCTTCGCCGAAGCCCTTGCATCGCACAGAATTTGAGAGAAACCGGACGCGAAGGCTTCAACATTGTTGAACCGGCGTGTTCCAGCCAACCAGAGCGTCTGCATGTCGGAGCATGCGGGTGTTGAGGCGGGCGAGCGGCGGGCGAAGTCTCCAATATCAAACGGACTTCGCCCCAAGCCACAGCCAAGCAGCATGCTCTGACCTACCTTTGGCGTTCCAGCACCGAAGCCCGACCCGCGTGACCGGGCGATGAATTCGGTGACTTGAAGAGGACTGACGTGTTGCCCGCGACCGAGCGAGCGTGAAGAAAAAATCCCGGCGGCAAAAGCCGACGGGGCGAACCAGACGAACCACATTTCCGGCGCGAGGCGCGCTGGAAGCATTTGGAGTTGCATGTATGTCGACGAGCCGTGTACGCCGACTGTTCTCAGCCCTTCAAGCACAACGCACCAACTCGCCAGCAACGAGGATGCGAGCGTCGCTCGCCCGGCTGCTCGGAGCGAACGGGCAGGCGAGTTCCATCGACACGCTTGAGCGGCGCGAGCTGCTCGCGGCTGATGCGCTGCCCGAGGGCTCGTCGTGGGTTGAGTGGGGCGACGGCGCGATCGCCGCGAAGAACGGCAGCTATGTCGTGACCTTCACGGAGGACCTGGGCAAGGACAACGCCGCGCTGCGTGCGCAGGATGTCGCGAGCGCGCTGGGCGTGACGGCGTGGGGCTTTGAGGGTCTGGGCCGCGGCAAGTGGGCGAAGTTCAGCAGCGCGGTTCCGATTTCGGCGGCGCAGGTGCGATCGTTGACGGCGGACTTCCCATTCGTGCAGTGGGTCGAGCCCGATCAAATTCGCAAGATTCAGCGCGTTCCGAATGATCCGCAGTATGGCGAGCAGTACTGGCTCAAGAACAACGGGCAGATCGTCAACGGCGCTCCTGGAACGCCCGGCGCGGACATCAACATCGAGACAGCGTGGGACACCAGCGTCGGATCACGCACCGTGATCGTCGGCGTGATCGACACGGGAGTTGATTACAACCACCCCGACCTTGCGCCCAACATCTGGAACAACACCGCCGAGATCGCGGGCGACAACATCGACAACGACGGGAACGGATACGTCGACGACATTCGAGGCTTTGACTTCGGCGAGCAGGACAACGATCCGATGGACTTCCCCGAGCCGCAAAGCCCGGCGGATCCATTCCCGCACGGAACGCCGGTCGCGGGCATGATCGGCGCGGCGGGTAACGATGGCGTGGGCGTGGTGGGCGTGAACTGGCTCGTGTCGCTCTTGCCTCTCAAGATCGCGGATGAGTTTGGCAATCTCTCGACCTCTGCGATTGTCGCGGCGCACGACTACGTGACTGCGCTGCGAGAGGCGGGTGTCAACGTCGCCGTCACAAACAACAGCTACGGTGCGTATCGCCCCGACTTTTATGAGGAGCAGCCCGAGGGCGTAAACGCGGAACAAGACGCGATTCAGCGCTGGATCAACGCGGGCGGCATTTTCGTCGCCTCCGCGGGCAATGGGAGCGTCGATCTGGATGCGGCGGGCGTTGAGCACTTCCCGTCTTCGTACGACATCCCGGGCATCATCTCCGTCGCCGCGACCGACAAGTTCAACAACATCGCGGACTTCAGCAACTACGGCGCAGCAGCGGTCGACATCGCGGCGCCGGGTGTGGAGACGTGGACGGTCTTCTCCAATGGTTCAACGGCCGGCGGGTCGTACGACTACTTCGGCGGGACCAGCGCGTCCGGTCCGATCGTCGCGGGCGCCGCCGCGCTGCTCAAGGCAGTGAAGCCTTCGGCGTCTGCGGTTGAGATTCGCGAAACCATTATCAACACCGCAGAGCCGGTTGCTGCGCTCACGGGCAAGGTCGCGTCGGGCGGCGTGCTGAATGTGACGCGCGCGATGCAGGCGCTGCTCAACGATGGCCCGGTGGTGCGGGGCTTCACGCCCGGACCGGTGACGACGGACATCGATCCCTCGACGGGCAACCCCCTGCGGAGCATCACGATCACGTTCAGCGAAGACATCGACGCCGCGGGCCTGGGCCCCGCCGCCGTGCAGCTCCGCACCGACGGTCCCAACAACACATTTGGCGACTTTGACGACGCGGTGCTGGCGATCAGCTCGGTGACGCACAAGCTGGACACGCTGGGCCAGCCCATCCGCACGCAGGTTGTGGTCACGGCGAATGTCGCGCAGCTGACGGAAGAAAACTACCGAATCACACTGTTCAACTCGAGCTTCCGCGACTCGCTGGGCAACCGCCTTAACGGCAACGCATCAACGGGCACCGACGCAACCCTCGCGTTCCGCGTCGTCAACTCCGCCGGTGCTCTCGAAGACAACAACACGCTGGCGACGGCGACCCCCGTGTCATTCGATGCTTCGGGCGTTGCGCAGTTCAACAGCCTCATCATCGGCGACGGCACGCAGACGCTGCGAGATGTCGACCTGTTCAGGATCACGGTGCTCGGGCCGGGTCAATTCTCGGCGGAGGTCACAGCGCGTCGTTTGCCGGGCGGTTCGTCGCTCGACAGCATGCTGCGACTCTTTGACGCGAACGGCCAGCAGCTCGCGATCAATGACCAGTTCTTCGGGCAGGATTCATACGTTGACTTCTTCCTGAGGTCCGCGGGCACGTACTACGTTGGCGTGTCGGGCTTCAGCAATGCTTCTTATGACCCCAACGTCTCCGGCAGCGGCACGACTCAGTCCACGGGCACGTACAGCATCAAGTTCTCGAGTACGACCAGCACGCCCGACATCGTCAATTACAACGCGTCGAACAACAGCATTATCGGGCAGCCCGCGTTCCCGCTGGCGATCCCGCCGGGCGGCTTGACCCAGGGCACGACGACGGCGGCGATCAGCATCACCGACACGCGCACGATTCTCGACGTCAACGTGAGCATCAACCTGCGCCACCCAAACGTGTCCGACCTTGACATTGACCTGATCGGCCCCGATGGCACGACGATTCGCCTGTTCACCCGCCTGGGTGGGACGGGTGACGACTTGGGCACACGCAACGGCTCTGGCCAGCCGGTTCTCTACACGACGTTTGACGATGAGCAGACGACCAGCATCACGGCCGCGTCACCGCCCTTCGCTGGGAACTTCCGTCCCGAGCAGGGCCTGAGCGGGTTTGACGGGAAAGTTGCCGCGGGCAACTGGACGCTGCGCATCTTTGACTTCCGCTCGCTGAACGCGGGCTCCCTGATCGACTGGCGGATGGAGTTCCGCTTCGCCAACGACATCTTCGGTCCCTTCGAGGCCAATGACACCACGTCGCTCGCCAAGGCGATTCCGAACATCAACGGTTCGGGCAGCGGCACCGTCACGGGCTTTATCGGCGACGGCGGCTTCGGCAATCTGGACCGCGACTTGTTCAGCTTTACGGCGTCGCCCGGCACAACGCTCAACGCGACGGTGACGCCGGGCGTCGGGACGCTCGACTCGGCGCTGCGCCTCTTTGACGCCTCGGGGAACCAGGTTCTGCTTTCCAACCCCGCAGGGCCCCGCACATCAACCATCAGCAACTTCGTGTTCGCCAACGGCGGGACGTTCTATCTTGGCGTGTCGGAGACTGCGAACACTGCGTACAACCCGCTCGCAGTTGGCGGAGGTGTCGTCGCGACAACCACCGGCGAGTACACGCTGGCGGTCAACGTCACGCCCGGGGTCAGCGACTCGTCGACGACCGCGGTTGGCAACGGTTTGGAGTTCGGTGTTCGCGACAACGGCGCGCTCTTTGACCCCGCGACAAGCACGGGCATCAAAGCTGGCAACATCGAGTACGTGCCCGGGTCAGATTCGTTCTTCGGGCTCACGGTTGACGGCACTGGCTTCACGAACCGCACGGGCGACACGCAGAACCCGGTCGCCATCACCAACCAGAGCGACCCGCGCAACAACCGCATCCAGACAGTGACGCAGTTCCGCGGCGTGAAGCTCGAGCGCACGCTGACCAGCGGCATCGATGATCGCTTTGTTGCGGTGGACGTGTACCTGACCAACACCTCGGGCAACGTCCTGAGCAATCTGTCGTTCGCGGAAGGCTTCAATCCCGACCCGGGTTTGGGCCTTGACGAGCAGACACGGTTTACCAACAACGACGTGATCAGAAATGGCCGCGTCGCGGTCGCCTCGTTCGCCAACAACACGTACTTTGACGGCCTGTTCATCGCGCTCGCGTCGCCGGACGCGCCAGCGACGTTCGGCTCGCCCAAAGCGACGGTGCTGCCGGGCGGCACGGTCGTTCGAGATTCGGGTATTCTGGTGGCGCAGCCTTCGCAGGATCCGAACGGGTTTGGGTCCGACAGCCAACTCGCGCTGTCGTACTTCATCCAGAACCTGCAGGCCGGGGCCACGGCGACGTTCCGCTACTTCATCCTCACGGCAACGTCGATCAACGACTTGACGGATCAGCTTGACACGCTCAACAGCAACACGGGCGGCAGCGGACACTTCACGTTCAACCCCACCAACCCGACGACGCAGACGATCGGTGGGCAGGAAGTGCCGACGTTCGCGTACCGCGTGTACTACCCCGAGGGCTTCCTTGGCCCCAACATCTTCTCGTTCCTCCCGATCTCCAATCCCAACGATCAGGAGGCCAAGGTTGTTGTCATTCAGCACTTTGAGGGTGTCGCGGACAATGTCAAGGATCGCGTGGTGCCTGGCATTGACTCCAACGCGGCCGCACAGGGTCTCACGCTCACCGTGCCGGGTCGCTCGCGCAAGGGCGTTGACCTGAACACACCTGAATTGTTTGCGAACGGGGTGTTTGACCCCGCGATCCGCTTCCGCCCCTACGCGGTTGAGATTCGCTCGGATCGTCCGATCGCGGCCACGTTCAGCTATTACGACCTGGTGCAGGTCAGTGCCGGGCCGGTGGCTGTGGGCGAGGCTTTCACGCCCCAGACCAGCACGACGTGGACTTTCGGCGACGTGCAGCAGCGCGGCACGGAGAACTTCACGACGGGTATCAACTCATACATTGTGCTGCAGAACCCGCAGCAGACAACCGCGCAGGTCGTCACGCGTATTTATGACGCGGAACTGGGCGTCAGCTTCCGCACGGTTCGCTTCGTGCAGGCCGACGGGCGAGCGGGCGTGTACCTGGGCACGGGCTCTGGCGCGTCGGCCGACATTCTGTTTGACGCGGAAAACACGACCAGTGAAGAAGGTGCGACGATCGAGGCGCTCATCCGCGCTGAGTATCAGCGCCGAGGCGTGTCGGAGGCGATCATTCAGCAACTGCTTAACGCGGATCGTCGCTACAGCGTGTCGGTCTCGTCGGACGTGCCGATTGTCGCGGCCAAGTCCACCTACAACCCGCTCGAGCGTCAGGCGACGGGCACCGTCGGCAACGAAGGTGTCGGAACGACAACAGGCGTGCTCACGGAAGGTCAGTTTGGCCTTCGTAACAGTTCGGAGACCATCGGCATTCTGAACACGAACGCGCAGCCTGCGACGGTGTTGTTCTCGTTCCTCTTCCAGAACGGCACCACGGCCCGCCAGACGGTGGACGTTGGCGCAAACACCGCGAAGAGCTTCCAGGTCTCGACGATTCCCAACTTCCCGAGCGGGCAGCCGTACTCGGTGTTCTATGAATCCAACGTGCCGGTGTCGATCGGTGCGACGGTGCCTGTCACGCAGGGCGGCGTCAACGACGCATTCTCCGTCACGAGCTCGACAAAGGCGTACACATTCTGGGGCTTTGGCGAAGGCTTCCGCCCGGGCGATGAAGTGGACTGGAACCCGAATGTTGGCGGCAGGCAGGCCCACCCGGGATTGTCCGAAAACTTGCGTATCTACAACCCGTCGTCGAACGACGTCACGGTTGAAATCACGATCAGCTTTGACCTTGAGCCCGGCACCGAGACGTTCCGTCGCACCATCAGCGGGCGGCGCGTCGCGGAGTTCAACATCCACGAGTTCATCACGGGCAACCGCCGCTTGACGAACCAGAGCTACGGCATGTTTGTGAAGTCGGCGACACCGATCGTGGCCGAGATGAACCACTACGACCTGCTGTTCCCCGGTGGATTTGCGACGCTTGGCACGCCGTTGGGACGAACGTCACTGATTACGTGAGTGAGGTGATGAGTCAGAAAAATAACACCGGGCCTCGTGCCCGGTTTTTTCATTTCGCTGTTGAACACGCGACAGTGGCGTTCCAGTTCGTGGTCGTGCCGCCGACTACTGCATCCACTTGTCGGTGGCACGGCGTTACGGGGCGCCGAGCGCCTTCTCGGGATTCGCGTAGAGCGAGGGTTTGCCGTGGGCATTTTCTTCGCGGACTTCGGCTGGGTCATTAGTGCCGCCAAGCCCTCTGGGGAAGTCCTTCGAGTCGATGCCTGCGGCGTGACCATCGGCGAACGCCGCATTTGCGAGGCCGCCGGTCTTTTCGCTACGAAGGCCCGGGTGGCGGTAGCCGATGCGGCTGTTGGCGTTACCGAAGCGGGTGTCGCGTTGACGGCCGGCATATACGCCGTCGGCGAGCGCGATGAGTTGATAAGGCCGTACAAATGCGGTGAGTTTCGTTTGTGTGACTGTGAGGCCGTTCGTGCCTGGGCCGTAGCCAACGCTGCCTGTGTAGTGCAGGTCGTTTTCGACGAGCGTTGATCCGCCGATGGGGTTCAGCGAGTTGACCCAGTATGCGACGCGAAGCGTGCGGATGAAGCCGCGGTCTTCCATGAGAGTGGTCGTGAATGCGCTGCCCGTGCGGACCGTGGGCCACTGCATCCAGCCGCGGGGGTTGTCGATGTTTGTGCCGGTCTGGCCTGTTTCGGCGACGCCTGCGATGTCTTTGGCTTCCGGGCACACGAGGGCGTTGCCTTTCTGGGCATCGCTGCCCTGCAGGTAGCCATCGCGATCAAGAATGGGGCCCCAGCCGTCCAGTGGGACGTTGATGCCGTCGACGCCGGTCATGTTGTACGACGGAACGACGCGCTCGCCATGGTCGTTGTTGTAGAGAGCGAGGCACTGGCCAAGGCCTCGGAGGTTCGCAAGGCAGCCGGTCGCGCGGGCGGTTTCGCGAGCAGAGCCGAGGGCGGGGAGGAGGACGGCGATCAGAACTGCGATGACGCCGATCACGACGAGGAGCTCGATGAGGGTGAAGGCATTGTCGCGGCGTGGCATCGGGAAGGTTAGACGGAGCGCGTGAAGTGCGGCAGTAGCGACCGCAACACAAGGTTCCTTTTGTTCAGCACAATGACATTAAGATCAAGAAGGGAAGAGAAGATGGTGAGATGATGAGAGGGCAAGTGTCAGCAATCCCAGATCAGTTGAATGCCAGCGATCGCCGATCACGGTGGAGCGCTACGACAGAGGGATGTCATGGACACGTTGGACGAAGTCTTGGTCAAAGGACGTTTTTCCGGCGTTGCGGGGAGCGGTGTATCCTCTGGTTCTGATTCACGCGAGGGCTTCATCAGGAGCACGCTTGATCGCAGCGTCGCTTGCAGCGACAAAGGAGTTCTTATGAGCCGGTTCCGCCTTGCAGTTTTGGTTACCTTGTGCGTTGTGACGATGGCGACGATGGGCGGCTGTGAGCCCACCATCGACGAGCAGGTCTATGCGCAGGTCAAGCAAGGGATGAAACTGTCCGAGGTTGAGACGATCATGGGCGGGAAAGGCGAGAAAGAGGAAGTCAGCGGAATGAGCGTGTCCGGCGCGGGGATCGCGGGTGAGACAAAGAGCTCTGTGCTGCGATACGTCTGGAAGGACAATCGCGGGGCGCAGATTTCGGTCGAGCTGAAGGACGGCGTCGTCACGAGCGTCGGCAGAGCCGGATTCTGAATCTCGCAGGTACTTGGTGTTTCATCGCTTCTCCCATGTCCCTCGACCGCTTTGATTGCTACGAACTCTGTGTGCAGTCGCCGCGGCATGTGGTGATGTTTCTGCGGGCGCTGGGCGAGTCTGTGTCTGCGCCGCCGACCGTCTTGCGAGAAGACTTCTGCGGCACAGCGAGCGTTGCGCGGCGCTGGGTGGAAGAGGGAGTTCGGCGCGGCGAAGCGTGGCGAGCGATGGCTATTGACAATGACGAGGCAACGCTAGTAAAGTCGGCGGAGTTGGTTGCACGCGCCGTTGCAGAGGGGCTGTTTGATGCGGCGAGCGCTCCGCAACTGAGACGACAGGACTGTATTCGCAGCGAACCAAACCCCACTGACGCGTGCGATGTCATCTTCGTCGGGAACTTTTCGATCGGGTACATCCATGAGCGTGCATCGCTGGTGAAGTACCTGAAGGCGAGCAAGCGGCGGTTGGACCTAGGGAATGCGGGCTTTGGTGGCGGGTGCTTTGTGTGCGACATTTATGGTGGGACGGGAGCGTTCCGTCTTGGTGCCTTGCAGCGGACGCACCCTGGTCGCGGCAAGGAAGTCATTCACTATACCTGGCTGCACGAAGATGCCGAACCGCGCACGGGAAAAGTGCAGAACTCGATTTCGTTTCGGGTGGTCGTCGATGGCGATGTCGTGCAGGAGTTCCCGCGAGCGTTTGTGTATCCATGGCGGTTGTGGTCGCTGGCGGAATTGCGAGAGGCGATGTTGGAGGCAGGGTTCTCTTGCGTCCAGGTGTACAAGGACATCAATGTCGCGCCGGGGCAAACGGCAACGCCGGTCGAGTCGGCTCAGGAGCTTGGGGAGGATTGGGTGGTGTGCGTGGTCGCGTGGTGAGTGGTTTTGTACTGGCCTTGTGCCATAGAATTTTTCTATGCCTACGCCGTTCAAGCTGCATCAGATCAACTACAACCACCTGCTCTACTTCTGGGTTGTCGCGCGGACGGGGAGCGTGACGAAGGCGAGCGAGGAGTTGCGGGTGGCGCAGCCCACGGTGTCAACGCAGTTGCGGATGCTGGAAGAGTCGCTAGGGGTGCAGCTGTTTGATAGAAGTGCCCGCGGGATGGCGTTGACCAGCGCGGGGCAGTTGGTGATGCGCCATGCGGATGAAATGTTCCGGCTGGGCAACGACCTGATCCGTGCTCTGGGTGCTGGGCACGCGAATCAATTGCAGGCTCTTCAAGTCGGCACTGCGGACGCAGTGCCGAAGATCATGGTGCGTTCGTTGCTCATGCCGGTGCTGGAAAAGGGGCTTGCGTCCGGGGTTGTCTGCCGGGAGTGGCGCGTGGATCAGTTGTTCAATGAACTGCACATGCACCGCTTGGACATTGTGCTGTGCGATCAGATTCTGTCCCCATTGATTCGCCGGCAGACGATGTCGTATGAGGTCGGGTCGTCAACGATCACGCTGTGCGCGACGAAAGACTTGACGCGGAAACTGAAGCGTGGTTTTCCGCGCAGTCTTGATGGGGCACCGATGGTGGCGCCCAGCGACAACAGCGCGCTGCGCGAGAAGCTGGATTCGTGGTGTGCGACCAACAACATTCACCCGAAGATGATCGTCGAGACCGAGGATCGGTCGCTTGCGCATTACTTTGCAACTGCGGGCGTTGGCATTGTGTGTGTTGCATCGATCAAGGTCGACGAGGTGTGCCGGCAGTTTGAGCTTGAAAAAATAGGTGTTTTGAAGGGGGTTTTTGAAACGTACTACGCCGTGGCGGTGGAGCGAACGCATCAGCACCCGGCTGTGACGCATATCTGCAGTATGGCGAAGCAGAAGATGGTGGTGGATTGACGCTACATGGCGGGCGCAGGCTCGTCGGCGGCTCGCTGGCTCGACCAGCGCCAGAGTCGGCGGACAGCGATCACTCCCAGCAGCAACAGCACCCAGAATGGCAGGCCTGCGACGAGCGTTCGAACGAGGAACGCCGCGGCGTTGATCAGTGAAGCGAGCGATTCATTCCACGCGGTGTGCATGGACTGTGTGAACTGATCGGAGAGCGTTGGAGTGACCGGGATCACGGGGGGAACTTCGCCAGAGGGCATCTTCGCGCTGATATTGATGAGAATTGTGGCGAGAGCGGCTTGCTTGCCCAGGCGATCGCGCTGGGCGACGAGTCGCTCAACGGTTTCGC
>CAZEZV010000078.1:0-15616 GCA_964516725.1 uncultured Phycisphaeraceae bacterium | reverse complement strand
AGCTGCGATTGAGAATCTAGGTCGGTAGTTCGTGGAATGTAGTCATGCAATAGCTTCGCACGGTATCGTCCATCCATGCGCAGTAATGCGGCCTCATCTGGTTGTGAAACGCATCGAAGCCGCCGACATTGAGCGTTAGGTTGGACTCGATAAACTGTGGTCATCGATGCTTCGTCAACGCAATGAATGAGATGGAGGTGTCTCCCTACTTCTTCCACTCCGGCACCCGTCCCGGCGTCCACGGCACCTTCGCCGATTCAAGGATCGATTCAAACGACTGCACGTCAAACACCAGTTGCTTCGTATCCGCCAGAACCTTCTCAAACAGCCCGGCAGCAATCGTGTATTGCTCGCGGTTGGTGGTGGTGGGGGACTGCGTGCTGTTGAGTGCGTTGCTGAGGGCGTTGCTCACGCGTGAGGAGAGCGACGGAGCCTGAGCCACCCCTCGATCGCCGAGCGTGCGATCGCCATCGAGGATTCGTTGCAGGTCTGCGGTGCGAACACGGAACGCCTCGATCTTTGCAAACTGCGCCGGGTCTGCGCCGGGCGTGTCCGAGATTCCTTTGCGGAGGTAGTTGAGACGATTGGATACTTCGCCCAGCACGTTGGACGTGCCCTCGACCGCCCGCTGAAGGTCAGCGACTTTGCGTTCAAACTCGAATTTCTCGGCGCGGGCATCGCCCTTCGCGGCGAACGTTGCTTGATCAAGATCACGCGCTTCGAATGACACGGGCGAATCCAGCATCGTCGTTACGCCGTCAACAACTTTCGCGAGTTGCACGCTGTACGTCCCGGGCGGCACCATCGAGCCTTCCTGATCGCTCTCCCACGGGTCCAGCGCACGTGTCGAGAGTGACACGGGCGTGGTCTTGGGCAGGCGCAGGTTCCAACTCGTGCGATGCATCCCGGCTTCGCGCGAGGCGTCGAGTTGGCGCAGGATGTTCCCCTTGCCGTCGCGGACAACCAGCACGACCTTCGGAGCAACTTCACGATCCTCCGCCTGCAGTTCTTCAATGGTCGCGTGCTTCCAGTCGTCTTTCTTTTCGGCGTCTTGGCGGAGTTCCTTCTTCGTCTTCAACTTTTCCTTGATGTGATACGTGATGATCGCGCCAAACGCCGGATTTGGCGACGCGTAGTAATCCACGCCGCTCCAGCCTTTGCCGTCTGTGCCGCCCAGCCGCGAGCGCGGGACGTAGTTGAGCGCGGTGCGGATCGGGAAGATGTGTGCGTCCTTTGCAAAGACTTCGCTGCTCGCGGTGCGGAGCGGCGTGTAGTCGTCGAGGATGTAGAAGCCTCGCCCGAAGGTCGCAATCGCAAGATCATTCTCGCGGCGTTGGATTTCAAGATCACGGCAGTCAATCGTGGGCACACCGCTGACTTTGAACCACTTGGTGCCGCCATCAACCGTGAAGTACGTGCCAAACTCCGTCCCCACAAAGAGCAGGTTCGGATTCACATGATCCTCAACGATGCTGTAGCACGTATCGCGCTCGGGCAGGTCGCCCGAAATGCTCGTCCACGTCAAGCCCTTGTCGTCGCTCTTGAAGACGTAGGGCTTGTAGTCGCCAAACTTGTGATTGTCGACCGTCGCGTACACGCGCGACGCGCTGTGCCGGCTCGCCTCGACATCGCTGATAAGCGTCAACTGCTTTCCATCAACATCTGCGACGCTGTTGATGTCAGGGAGGCGTTCTACTTTGCGCCACGTCTTGCCGCCATCTTCAGTGATGTTGATCAGCCCGTCATCGGTGCCGACGTAGATCAACCCTTCCTGCATGGGTGATTCCGTCAGCGACACGCCGCTGCCCCAGATGCTCGTGCTCCTGTGCTTTGCGACAGCGTCGGGCTTTTGAATGACGCCCAAGACTTTCAACTCGTTGCGATCAATGCCGCGCGAGAGATCGTCGCTTATGCGCGTCCACGTGTTCCCTCGATCATCGCTGCGGAACAGAAAGTTGCCCGAGTAATACAGCCGCGTGCTGCTGTGCGGGCTGATGATGAGCGCGGCGTCCCAGTTGAACACAAACGGCTTGTCGTCGGCTTTCTCGACTGGGCGAATATCAACTTGCTCGCCGCTCTTGCGGTCAAAGCGAATGAGGCCGCCATCCTGCCATTGGCTATAGACGGTGTTGGGGTCTTCGGGATCAATCGCTGGCTCAAATCCATCGCCGCCGACGGTGACGAACCAGTCCGCATCAGTCACGCCGACGTTGTCCGTGGTCCGCGAAGGACCGCCCAGCGTGTTGTTGTCCTGCGTGCCGCCGTAGATGTAGTAGAACGGAAAGGAGTTGTCCACCGCGACGCGGTAGTACTGGGTGATGGGGAGATTGCGGAACTGCCGCCAATTGGTGCGGTCGAAGGTTTCGTAGAGCCCGCCGTCGTTGCCGCCGATGAGGTGGTTTGTGTCGGTGGGGTCGATGACCAGAGCGTGCCAGTCAACGTGAACGTACTTGTGCTCGACGCGCTTCATGGTTTTGCCGCCGTCGTCGGTGGTGTGCATGAAGGTGTCCATTGAGTAGAAGCGATCTTCGTTAGTGGGGTCGGCGATCAACTCCTGGTAGTACTGCGGGCTTGAAGAGAGATAGCCGCTGCGCTTGTCCCAACTTTCGCCGCGATCTGTCGAGCGATACACGCCGCTCTTGTCGCCCGTTGCTTCAACGATCGCATACAGCACATCCGGATTTGCCGGGCTCACGGCCATGCCGATGCGTCCCACTTCGCCCGAGGGCAGCCCTTTGCTGAGTTTGCGCCACGTTTTGCCGGCGTCCGTGCTCTTGTGCAGGCCGCCCTTTGGGCCGCCATTGATGAGCGTCCACACGTGTCGGCGGCGCTGATATGCCGTCGCGTACATTACGTTTGGATCTCGCGGGTCAATGTGGACTTCATTCACGCCCGTTTGATCGCCAAGGTCGAGTGACTTCTCCCACGTCTTGCCGCCATCGGTTGTCTTGTAGAGGCCGCGATCCCCACCGTCGCTCCACAGCGGTCCGAACGCCGCGACAAAGATGACATTGCTGTCGCGCGGATCGACTTTGATCATGCCGATGCTGCCCGAGTCTTTCAGCCCGACGTTCTTGAAACTTTTGCCGGCATCGCGCGAGACGTACACCCCATCGCCCCATGCGACGCTCCGCTGGCTGTTGTTCTCTCCGGTGCCGACCCAGATGGTGTTGGAGTTGGTGGGATCGATCGTGACGCAGCCGACGGCGTACGAGCCGTAGCTCTCAAAGATTGAAGAGAAGGTTGCGCCGCGATTGGTGGTTTTCCAGAGGCCGCCGCTGGCGACGCCGATGTACCAGGTGCTGCGATCATTGGGATCAACCGCGATATCGCTGACGCGGCCAGACATGAGCGTCGCGCCGATGCCGCCACGGGCTTTGAGCGCGCCAAACTTTGCGGCGGTGAGTTTGGTTGGGTCCTCAGGCTCTTCCTTCTTCTCTTTGTCATCACCTTCAGCTCCGGGCTGCTGCGCGCCTTCATCGCCCTGCGCGGGGGACTTTGCCTTGGTGTACTTCCATTCCTTGTCGAAGCGCTTCTGGGCGAGTGCGTCGGTCGCGGCGATGCTGAGCAGCATCACACACAACGAACTCTTGACAAAGACCGAGAAACAGGACGTTCCTTGCGAAGAAAGCGATTGAGTCAGGTGAGACATGGGGCGAGCGTAGGAGCGATGAGGCTGAGCGGGCCGTCGAACCGAATGCACCGGAATCGCGTAGCATTTGCCATGTCTCACCGCACCGCTCAAGTCTCGTCGTGGCTTCTCCCGATCGCCATCATCCTCGTGCTGGGCGCACTGATCATGATGCGAGGGAGGGGCGGCCCGGCTCCTGACTACTTTGACAAGTCGGTGACTTTGACTGCCGCGAAGGCGAAGTCGGCGGAGAGTGGGAAGCCCATCGTCGCGCTGGCGACGGCGGACTGGTGCGGGCCTTGCCAGTCGCTCAAGAAGAATGCCCTCGCCGACCCGCGCGTTGCGGGGATCATGAGGGACAAGGTGATTCCCGTGTATCTTGATGCGACGACGTCGCTGCCGGCGGATGCGGAATATCTGAGCATCAAGGGCTATCCGACAGTTGTGGTGATCAAGGGTGGCAATGAAGTGGGGCGGTTTATGGGTGCGCAGCCGGCGGAGAATGTGCTGGCGTTTCTTGAGCAGAATGTGAAGTGACGCTCGACGAGCGGTCGTCAACGTGCCACCGACGACGGGTTTGCGTCGTCGGTGGTGGATGTCGCTTGTGCTCGAGTATTGCCACAGCGGTTGTCGCGAAGTGATCTTTCGGTGGTGCAACTGACAGAGCAGATTTGTGCAACTCTCCACCGACTGCTCAAAGCAGCAGTCGGTGGCACGATGACTAATGTGCCGCCGCCCTACTTCGCCTGCCCGCGCTCTTTCAGCGCTCGAATCTTCTCGGGCAGACTGAGCAACTTGATGAAGCCGCCGGCGTCTTTCTGGCTGTAGATTTCTTCACCTTCGAAGCTGACCATCTTCTCAGCGTACAGCGAGTGCGGGCTCTTGCGTTGGATTGCGGTTGCGTGGCCTTTGTACAGGCGCACGACGCATTCGCCGTCGATGCGCTGGGCCATGTTTTCGGCGCAGGCCCACAAGGCTTCGCGCAGGGGCGTGAACCAGCGGCCGTCGTAGACGAGTTCGGCGAAGGTGAGGCCGAGGTGTTCGCGGTAATGGCGGGTTTCGCGATCAAGGACGAGCTCTTCGATAGCGCGGAGGGCTTCGACGATGACGGTGCCGCCCGGCGTTTCGTAGAGGCCGCGGCTCTTCATGCCGACGCGGCGGTTCTCGACGAGGTCGATGCGGCCAACGCCGTGCTTGCCGGCGATGTCGTTAAGTTCGTTGATGATCTGCCAGGCGGGCATTTTCTTGCCGTTGAGCGCGACAGGTCGCCCCTTGCTGAACGTCAGCGAGACGTTTTCAGGCGTGTTTGGAGCCTTTTCGACGGGGACTGTCATGACGTACGCGTCTTCGGGCGGCGCGCTCCACGGGTCTTCGATTGCGCCGCCTTCGTGGCTGATGTGCCAGAGGTTGCGGTCGCGTGAATAGATCTTTGCGGCGCTGGCGGTGGTGGGGATGTTGCGCTGCTTGAGGTAGTCGAGCATCGCCATACGGCCAGAGAGTTTCCAAGCGTCCATGCGCCATGGGGCGATGATTTCCATTTCTGGTGCGAGTGCGCCGTAAGCGCTCTCGAAGCGGACCTGGTCGTTGCCTTTGCCGGTGCAGCCGTGGGCGAGGGCTGTGCAGCCGGTTTTCTTGGCGATGTTGACTTGGCCGCGAGCAAGGACGGGGCGGGCGATGGCTGTGCCAAGCAGGTAGCGGCCTTCGTAGACGGCGCCGGTGATCATGGTCGGCATGACGAATTCGTCGACGAATTCCTGCTTGAGATCGACGACGTGGCATTCGACAGCGCCGCTGTCCTTTGCTTTCTTCTCAACGCCGGTGAGTTCGTCGGCGCCTTGGCCGACGTCACCAACAACACAGACAACTTCGGCGCCCGGGATGTTTTCCCGAAGCCATGGAACGATGCAGGAGGTGTCGAGGCCGCCGGAGTATGCGAGAGCGATGCGTTTTGTGGACATGGTCTTTGCTTTCGTGGGACGGCGATTCTGATCGCGGCGTCGGGAGCGTGTTTGGACAGTGCGGAGCGCACCGAACAGCATCATTCGGAGATGCTCGGCGCAGTTTCACATGACGATATGACGTGAGAAGGAGATTTGCGAATTTGAAGGCGTCACCAGTTGCACCGACGCGCGATCGGTGAGCGCTCGTAGCGAGTTGGCTACGGCTGCGGCGAGGCGAGCGATTGCGTCAGGGCGAAGTCACTTGCCTTCCCAGATCGCGGCCTCGCGCTTCGGCGGCCTGAATCGCGGCGATGAATGTCTTTGTCACGCCTGCTTCGTCAAGAACCTCCGTCGCGGCTTGGGTTGTGCCGCCTTTGCTGGTGACGGCGGCGCGGAGGTCGGTCGGAGATTGTGAGCTTTGTTCGAGCAGGAGGCCCGAGCCTGCGATGGTCGCGCGGGTGATGGAGGTGCTTTGTTCGAGTGTGAAGCCTAGGTCTATGCCTGCCTGGATCATGGCCTGCGCGAGGTAGAAGACGTATGCGGGGCCGGAGCCCGCGAGGGCGGTGAAGGCGTCCATGAGGCGTTCTTCGATTCGCAGGACGAGTGAGCCGACGCCTTTGAAGAGCAACTCGGCGAAGGCTGTGTCGGCGTCGGTTGCGCCTTTGCCAACGCATAGTGCGGTCGCACCTTTGCCGATGGACGCGGGCAGGTTTGGCATTGCCCGGATGACGTTGCAGTCGCCGCCGAGTTCGCGATGGATTCGCTCGCTGGTGATGCCGGCGAGGATTGAGATGATGATTCGACCGGCGCAGGGGTGGGGCAGAGTTTCACCGGTTGGCTGCGCTCCGCATTCTGCGGCGAGGGTGCTGAGAGATTGGGGTTTGATGGCGAGGAGGACTTGGCCTTCGGCGGGAATCGGCGCGGACTTGCCAAGCCATGCGAGGGCTTCGCGCGCGTCGGGAACAACTTTGACGCCCAGCGCGGCGATCCGGGCGCGGCGAGTGTCGTCGTGCTCGGCGACGCAGACTCGCGAGGGCGTGAGCAGCTTTGCGTTCACACCGCCGCTGAGGATGGCCTTGCCCATGTTGCCGCCGCCGATGATGGCGAGGAATGGGTGTGGGGTGGGCATGGCTGGTTAGCTGACTCGTGCACCCTGACGCTCATGCCACTCGCTGCGCTGGCCGGAGTATGCCTCGCCGGGGAACTGCTTGATTGCGGTTTGCTTCTTTTCCTTGCCTTTGCCGCGGAGAGGCGTCGGGGTCTTTTCGGGGATCACGAACTGGCCCGGCGCGAGCGTGTCGTTGTGGGCGAGCGCGGCGTCTGCGGCTTTGAGCATGGTGTCGTCTGCGTTCTCGTAGAGGGCGCGGAAGTTTTCGTGCACTTCGAGTTCGGCGAGATCGAAGAAGTGCAACGCCGCGGCTTTGTCGCGCTGGAACTCAAGGTCGCCTGCGCCGTTGCCGGCGTGCTGCTTCAGTTCGCTGTCGAGCCTTGCGAGCGTGCAGAGCATTGCGTGGAGGAAGAGGGCGACGTTTGCCATGCGGGCCTGCACAACCTGACGTTCGAGCAGCTTGACGTCGTAGCGCTTGCTCATCACCTTGAACTGGTACGTGTGTTCGCTCACGAGGCGACCGATGCGCTCGGCGACGGGGCGGAGTTCGTTGTTGACGTTTTTGATGACCGGCATTCTGCGACGGATGCCGAAGAAGACTTCGAGACCCAGCGGGATCGCTTTCGCCATGATCGCTGGGCGGAATGTATTCTTGAGGGCTTTGCCGATGTATGAACCAAAGCCTTCGTCTGACTCTTTCAGCAGTGCGTCCTTGACGCCAACCATCACTTCGGCGAGTTGCTTGCCGCCGTAGCCGAAGATGTAGGACTGCATGACTTCGTTCGCGCCTTCGACGATGAGGTTGATGCGCGAGTCGCGGAAGATGCGTTCGACTTCGTTCTCCGTCATGTTCGATTCGCCGCCCATGATCTGCACGGCGTCGTTGACGCTGCGCCAGCCGAGCTCGCTGCACAGCACTTTGCACATCGCGGTTTCGACCTGGTGGTCCTCGTCCTTGCGGTCGAGCATGCCGGTGGTCATGTAGAGGATTGCGTCCATCGCGTACGTGAGGGCGGCTTGGCGAGCGACGCGCTGGCGAACAAGTTCCTGCGCGGCGAGTGGCTTGCCGAACTGAAAGCGCGTCTGCGACCACTTGATGGATTGGTCCATGGCGCACTTTGCGCCGCCCAACATGCCGGCGCTGAGCGTGCAGCGGCCATAGTTAAGGCACGACAAGGCAATCTGCAAGCCGCGGCCTTCCTGGCCCAGCAGGTTGCTGCGCGGGACTTTGACGTTGTGGAAGCGAATGCGGGCCTGCCATGTGCCGCGAATGCTCATTTTGCTGCGGTTTTTCTGGAAGATTTCAACGCCTTCCATCCAAGGGTGGCAGACGAGCGCCGAAATTTTTCCCTTGCCGTCAGGACGCACTTCGCGGGCCATGACGGTGAACAAACCGGAGATCGCGCCGCTGGTTGCCCACTTCTTTTCGCCGTTGAGGATGTAGTGGGAGCCGTCGCTTGCGATCGTGAAGTTGGTCTCTTGGCCGCCCGCGTCGCAGCCCACGTTTGGTTCGCTGAGACAGAACGCGCTGACCCAGTCTTTGGCGAGGTGCGGCAGCCATTCCTTTTTCTGTTGCTCGTTGCCGAAGAGCATGACGGCCTTGCAGCCGATCGACTGGTGGGCCGACACGAGCACCGCGGTGCTGCCGCAGGAGTGGCCGATGCGTTCGAGCACGCGGTTGTAACTCGTGATGCCCATGCCAAGGCCACCGAAGTCTTTGGGGATGGTCATGCCCAGGACACCCAGACTGAAAAGTTTGTCGATGACCCAGCGCGGGATTTCCTGGTTCTGGTCGATTTCGATTGCGGGATGCTCGGTTGTGAGGTACTCATCAAGCCGGGCGAGCAGTTGGTCGCACTCCGCCGTCTCGCGCGCATCCTGCGATGGATACGGGAAGTAAAAGTCTTCCTTGATGTTGCCCCAGAACATGTTCTTTGCGGGGCCCATCTTGGTGGGCTCCGCGCCGAGCCACTCTTCGGCTTCGGCGATGAGTTTGCGGTCGGCTTCGGAAATGCCTTTGAGGTTCTTGAGGTCTGCCATGGGAATTCACCGTCGTGGAGTTGGGTCGGAACTGGAAGTGCGAACGTGCGAAAGCGGGGGCGTTGCACCCGTACGACAAATGGTAGCTACGGATCGTTTCTGCCGCCCGGCGGCATGAGAATGAGCCCAAGTCCCGTACTTCGGGTTCCTGTGCGAGCGTGCACAGCGGGCGACGGTTGATAGCCATCGGCGGTAGCCGGTGGACGAGGCGCATCGAAAGAGATTAGAGCCCTCGAGGAGGGCGAAAGAAGTGTGTGACGAGACGCATGCACACCACCTTCGCCCGCGTCGCGGGCTCCGGGTATTCTGTTCAAGTTCACCACCGGCTGCCGCCGGTGGCTCTCGACCGACGCCCGCTTCGCGGGCTTTTTTCTTTACTTCTTCCCCTTCGCAAAGAACGCCTCGATCGCTGTCTTCGCTTGTGGTGTGTGGCGTAGCTTTACGAGTTCACGTTGCTCAACTTCCAGGCACGCCTTCCAGCCCTTTGTGACGCCCGCATCAACGCACATTGCGATGCTTTGGCCGGCGGGCGTTCCGGAAATCTCGGAGCGAACTGCGTCGAGGGACTTCACTGTTTGTGCGGCCCACTTGGTGCGCCCGGCGTGGCGAGATGGTGCGCCGTCGCGCGCTGTGCCGCCTTCGCGCGCTTTGGTCATGACCCACATGCGGGCCGTGCCGAGGAGCGACGCCGGATCCGCCGCGACCATGTCGAAGAGGCCTGCGGCGACGGCTTCGTCAAACATCATGGGCTTGCCAGCGGCGGTGCGGCGGATTGCATCAGCAGGGTCGATGCGTGCGGGCAAGAGACATGTGCCGCCCCAGCCTGGGCAGATGCCGAGGCCCGCTTCGGGCAAGCCAACTGGATATGGCTTGACGGCTGGCGCGGCGATGAGCGCATCGCAGTGCATGGCGAGTTCGAGGCCGCCGCCGAGTGCCGCGCCGTTGATCGCGGCGGCGGTTGGATACGGAAGTTGACTGAGTTTGCCGTACACACTGCTCGCGTACGCGAGGTAGCGGTGCAACTCGTCGTCGCTCATCGTCTGGATCGCGTTGAGATCAGCGCCTGCGACAAAGACGCGCTCGCTCGCGGAGGCGAGGACGAGGCCGATGATATTTTTCGGCAGCACATCAAGCGTCGCGTCAAGGCGGCGGATGAGGTCGGCGTCGAGCACGACGACGGGCTTGCCTTCTTGCTCAAGTTTGAGGACGCAGACAGCGTCGGAGTGGACTGTGAAGGGGAAGGGGGTCATGTGGCACTGTATATGGAAGGACGAGCGTGAGCGAGGGGGTACCCAAGCCAACTCAAGTCACAACAAGAACACTTTCACCAACACATCACCGATTCCGATCAGCGCCGCTCCGGCGATGATGCCAGCACAGATCGGCTCGTGGCAATCCACCCATAGCTTGTGCCCGCCCGATTCTTTCTTGTCCTTGTACCTCTTGTGCATCCATGAGAAGAACAATGCGCCGGCGAACATGCACATGGTGCTTTCGGCGGGAACGACCACGCCCAAGCCAATCGCCAGGGGCGACAGCGGGAACTTGCCCTTGCTCTTGATGCGAACTACTTCCATGAGGAGGCCGACGACGCCGGCAATGATCATCGAAATAACAATTGACTTTGTGAGAAGCGTCCCTTGGCCTTCGCCGAAGATCGATGTCACAAGGTCGCTGACGCCCTTCCACTGCAACGCGCTCGGGAATGAGAATTGATCCGTCACCATCGCGTTCTGCACGTGCTGGGGATCTGTCGCCGCGAGTTCGGGCTTGTACCCCTGCATGAACAGGATGTAGAACAATGGCGTGCTCGCCAGAGCGCCAGCGATGATGCCGATGCAGTGCCCCCACGCCTGATGCCGCGGCTTACCGCCCAGCATGTACCCCGGCTTGATGTCCATGAGCAGGTTGCTCGCGTTGCTTGCGACTTCGACGCACATGACGCCCGTCATCAAGTTTGTCGGTGGGTGCTTTGGGTCCGCAGCGCCAAAAAGGAACTGCGGAATCTTGCTGAGTGAGCCCGTGGGCGTGATGCCCGTCATGCCGGTGCTGCTTGCGGCGATGAGTGTCAGCACGATGATCAGCGGAATCGCGAGCGCTCCGTACAAGTACGACACGCCAAACCATGCATGCGCCATCCACACGCTAACCGCCCCGACAATCGGCACACCCACCACGCTCACCCACATCGGCACTTCGACGTGCCCCAGCACGTCCTTGCCTTTGTCTTTCTTTGCGCCGGCGATCATCTTGAATGCTTCGACGAAAATCTCCGGCTTTGCGAAGAGCGACACCATTGCCGCCGTCACCATCAACACGATGCCCCACCACAGCGCCCATGTGTTCAGAATGTGAGCACGCCCAAACACGGCGTCTCCACCGGCGATGGTGCCGGACTTTGGCACGATTTCGCCCAGCGAGATCATCCACGGCACAATGATGAAAAAGTTCAGGAACATCCCGATCATCATGCTGCCCGCCGAGCGAATGCCCATCAGACCGCCGGCACCGATCATCGCGAGGTCGAGCGCGGGGTTGATGGCGAGTTGCTTGAACGTCACGCCGGCGAGCCTTGGCTCGGCACTTTTCTTCGCAAGCCACGCGTAGAAACCGTCAAGATTGTGAGGCAGATACAGCGCACTTTGCAGCTTCAGCCACTTCTCCTGGATGAGCTTCATATAGGCTTCGCCAGAGATGAACTGAATGAACCCCGCGAGCCCGGCCGCGATCATGAGCACCTTGGCCTTGAACATTCCGATTGCCGCCGACGAGGTATACAGCGTGTCGAGCACGACGCCGCAGGCGCGGCCTTCCGGGAAAGGCTGCTGCTCATCGTTGATGAAGCGCCGCTTCATCGGGAACGCGACAAGCACGCCCAGAATACTGAGCACGACGTTGAACAGCAGCATCTGGTGCCAGGGCATCGCGGCGTTTGTGACCCACATATACGCCGCCATGCCCGAGATCAATGGCCCGGTCATATACCCCGCCGCGGTCGCGATCGATTGGCTTGCGTTGTTCTCGAGAATCGTCATATCGCGTGCGCCCATCTGCGACATCACGCGAAACGCGGCGAACGCGAGAATGACGCTTGTAAGACCAACGCCCAGTGTCCAGCCGGTCTTCGCGCCAACGTACAGGTTCGTCGCTGACAACACGCCTCCGAGCAGGAACCCCGTGATCGCCGAGCGAATCGTCAGCTGCGGCATGTCGCCCCGGAACACGTTCGTCAGCCACCAGCGATCCTTCTGCTCGCGAGTCATTGTCCGGACTTGTTCTTCGCTGAGCGATTGGATTGCCATAGGGCCGAGTATAAACCGGCTTTGGATGCGGCGTGCGTACTCGCGATCTGGGAAATAGGTCCTATGAGACCTATTCGACCGATGCGCAACACCCCGGCCCACTCCTATCATCTTGAGCATGCCCACCGCCCCACACGGCTTCGCAGCCCGCAGCGCAGCGCTCAAGCAGGAGTTGCTGACGCAGGGGCTGCGCGTCCAGAGCCAGGTTGAACTTGCGTTCACCGCGCTCTTTGATCGCAAGTCTGAGACATCCAAGCAGGCGATTGCTGCGGACGATGCTATAGATGAAGCCGATGTTCGTCTGGAAAAGGACGCCGTGGCTCTGCTGACCGACGCGATTCGCCAGAGCCCCAGTGCGAACGCGTCGGTACTCAGCGAGCGTGATCTCCGCGAAGTGTTGACGATCGTGAAGGTCAACAACGAGCTCGAACGCATCGCCGACGTTGCCGTGGACATCGCGGAACTCGTTCCCACTGTCGAAAAAATGGCCGTGCCTTTTCCGGATACGTTCCGTGTGCTCGCGAATAGCGTCGTTGGCATTCTCCGTGACGTGAATCAAGCCATGGCGAACAACGACGCCAAACTCGCGAACATCGTGCTGCAAAGTCAGCACGCCGTGTGGGCGTTTAAGGGGGCGCTTGTCAAAGAGAGCCAGATCAAGGTTGCAAAGGGGCAGGTGACTGTCGAGTTTGCGTTCCAATTGCACGAGGTCGCGCATCTGTGCGAAGTGATCGCGGACCACTGCACGAACATTGCCGAACAGGTGATTTACTTGAACACGGGCAAGATCGTGCGGCACCTCGATACGGCGTGGGTTGAGGTGACGGACACCAAGGCTTGACTGAAACTACTTTGGCGTGTCTGCCACTGGCCAATCTTCAGGCATCCACACGGGCAACTCTGCGATTGACTTTCGCGCGGCTTCCGACGTCGGCACGCCCCACGCCTGAAAGAACGGTCCGAGGTTCTTGCCGCAGGTTTTGCTGAATCGGATCATCCACTGGTCGCGTTTTTCCTCTTCGGTGTCGGGGCGTTCACTCCTCGGGAGGTCGCGATACTCGGCGAATACTTTCTTGAACGTCTCCCAGCCGAACGCTGTTTCCATTTGCACGTACATGTGCAGTGCGAGGAACGGATCTCGCTTCCACATTCTGAAGTCGGCGCCTTCCTTCAGGTAGTCTGCCAATGACGGCGGCTTGTCCACGCCCGGATGGCCGCGGCCTGTCTCGCGTTCGCAGATCGTGTCGATGGCGTGCAGGGCGAAGAGGTTGCAGGTGACTTCACCCGTGCCGTCGAAGGTCCATTCACCCTCCTGGTGATTGTGACCGAGTTCATGCAGCAAGCCCCAGGGGCCGGTTTTGAGGCGCGACAGGGTTGTCATGTCGTCAATCGCGTCTAAGTGCGTCATGATCGGATAGCCCGAGTGCATGTAGCCTGCGCTGATTTGCACATCGGGCACAAAGCGGTGGGGGCGGGGCGGAGGCGTGGGGATCGTCGCGAGCGCTGCGTGCGCGTCGCTGATCTTGTCCCAGAACTCCATGAGGGCCGCGGGATTTTCGTGGGATCGCAAGGCCGAACTCGGAACGCTCACGATGATCTTGTTGGAAGCGAGTTCGCCCCAGGGGGCGGGGGCGTTGCGAATTGTCTTCCATGCCTCGTCGGTAGTCTTGCCGAGAACGAAACGCGGCGCCTCAACCGCACCTGAGATGTGCACTTGAGCGGAGCGTTCTTTGAATATGCCGTCGCGACGGTCTGGCACTTTCTGGCGAGGTACGTCGATGTACAGCAGGCCGCCGAATGCGCTCGCGATCTCGTTTGTGCCACGCTTCAGTGGGAATTCGCGCGAAATGTCGGGCACTCGCTTCCAGTCCCGATGATGCCACAGAGTGTCGGTGTGACAACCGATGCGAGCGCGACAGCCAGAACCATCTTCATCGATTGTGATCGTGACGACTTCACCCGGCGGCACGTATAGACCCGTGCTGTGCCAATCGGGCGTATGAAAGTTCACTTCAATCGTTCGCTCAACTCGCGCCGCGTTGTTCGCAATCGCCCCCGGGAATTCATTCGCCGCCGGATGAGCGGTGATCATCTTCGCTGGCGTGCGCCGCTCGATTTCCACTTGCACGGCGAGCGCGAGCCGATCCAACGCATCAGTCGCCTTGACCGGCGTCCTCTCCGATGGAACGCACTTCGCGCCACGATCCGCCGCAACTCGGCTTGCTTCGACGAATATTGCATGCTCAGGTGGCAGCACCTGCACCGCGCTCAGCAACGTCGCCCCAGCCTGCTTCGCCGCCGCCGCGTCGAGCTCACCTTCCTGCGTGATGTACTTGATTGCAGTCGAGGCGCGCATTGTCTCGGGAAGCGGCTGCACCTTGAACGCATTTGGCGCTGTCGTGTCCAGCGTGCCGTCACACCAGGCGATTCCCGCGTCGCGCAGCAGCAGATTTCCCGGATGTTGCTGAATCGTCTTGCCCGGGTTGAGTTGCAGCCATCCCCAGCCCAGGCCCGCAGTGAGCAGGCCGCCGCCTTGTTTCACAAACTGCGCAACCCGGTCGCGCGGTGCTGCGTCGCTCAGGTCGTGCGCATCAATCACGACAACATCGAAGTCATTGAGGCGCGCGGGCCAGTCGCCTTCGAGCGGCTTTACATCAGCGCCCAAGGCGGCGAGCACCCGGACCATGTTCTCATTTTCCAGCACGCCGACGCGGATGTCCTGCGGCTTTCGCGAGAGCCACAGCACCGCGTGCCCGACAAACTTCATGGTGCCGGGGTCCTTGAGTGCTTCGCCCCCGATCATCCCGCCGTGCCCGATGGCAACGACGCGGCCCTTGACCCATTCTGCTCCCGCGGCGACGGGAAGCAGCGTGGCATCGTCTTGTTTGCCCGCAATCAACGCGAAGGCGCTGTCTGCAAACACGGCAAGAGGCCCGGGCACGCCCGCGGTGGCGATCGACGCGATGCCTTCGAGGCTTGGAGCGTCAACTGGAATGTGTGCGTGCGCGTGTGCGCGTGCGGTGGACGACGTTTCGACCTGAACTGCACACGCAGCGGCTGCGAACAGGGCGACGGCAGAAGAGGCGGCAACACGTAGACCATGAGACGTCATACGCGCAGTGTAGAGATTGCGCGGGAATGCGAATGTGCGACAGTGCGCGAGGGGCGAAAGAACGAGTTAAGACCCGAACGCCTTCTTGTAATCCGCCAGGAAAATCTCGATCCCCTTGTCTGTCAGCGGATGCTTCATGCAGTCCTGAATGACCTTCAGCGGACACGTCGCCACGTCCGCGCCGGCGATTGCGCACTGCAGCATGTGGTTCGTGTGCCGGATGCTCGCCGCGAGAATCTTGGTCTTCATGTCGTAGTTGTCGTAGATGGTGCGAATCTCGCGGATGAGGTTCATGCCGTCCTGGCCTATGTCGTCGAGGCGACCGATGAACGGGCTGACGAGGAACGCCCCTGCCTTTGCGACCATGAGTGCCTGCAGGCTTTGGAAGCAGAGCGTGAGATTGGTTTTGATCCCTGCATCGCTCATCGCTTTGCAGGCGCGGAGGCCATCGATCGTGCTGGGCAACTTCACGACGATGTTGGG
>CAZEZV010000077.1:0-15699 GCA_964516725.1 uncultured Phycisphaeraceae bacterium | reverse complement strand
CTAGTCGAAGTGCTGCGGGCTCCACGCCCTTCGCAAATAAGTCGCGGGCGGTGAAGAAGTTGCCCTTGCTCTTGCTCATTTTCGTTCCTTCGACGAGCAGGAAGCGGGGGTGGAACCACATGGCCGCGAAAGACCCTTTGCCGTCAGAAAACGCGCAGCAACTTTGCGCGATCTCGCATTCGTGGTGAGGGAAAATATTGTCTTCGCCGCCGGAGTGAAGGTCAATCAGCGGGCTGCTCGGCGACGAATGCGCAATGTGCAGAGACCCCGCGCTCACGCTTGCGGCTCCTGGCGCACTGGTGCTCCGCAATCGATTAAGGCTCATCACCGTACACTCAATATGCCAACCAGGATACCCCTTGCCCCATGGGCTGTCCCACTTCATGATGTGCGACGGGTCTTCTTTCCACAGCAAAAAGTCCGCCGGGTGCTTCTTCTGCGATTGATGTGCAGCTGAAATTCTTCCGCCCTCGCCTTCTCGCAGCGCATCCAGCGTGTTCCCGGAAAGCTGCCCATACGTCGGAAACGCCTGCACACTGAAGTACACCACGCGCGAGCCGTCCGGCCCAACAACATACGCGCAGTTCGACTCGATCAACTTCTGCACAACCTCAATCATGCCCAAGACGTTCTCCGTCGCGCGTGGCATGAGCGTCGTGTCCTTCTCGGCCTGAAGCGCGAGCTTCAACCCAAGCCGTCGCGCATCTTCCTTGAACCGATCTTCATAAAACCGCGCGATCTGATATGGATCGGATGGATCAATCGAAGTCCCCTCCGGCAGCTTCCCGGACTTCTTCGCTTCGGCGATCCTCTTGCCCGCCACGGCCATTCGGTCCTCGCCGGTTTCGCCGCCCTCCGCGTCGTCGGTCATGTGTCCGACGTCCGTGATGTTCATGACGTGCGTGACTCGCCGGCCTGCCTGCGACTGATGTTCCCCGCCGAGCACGCTACCAATCACACACAGCGGCGACTCGATCCAGCGGCGCAGCACGTCGGCGGCGAGGAACGACCTGAAGTTCCCGATGTGGGCATCGTCGTACACGGTGGGGCCGCAGGTGTAGAGCGTGACGTTGGTCGGATCGCCTGCGCGAAACTGCTCGACGCGGCGCGAGTACGTGTTGAAGAGGTGCAGGGACTTGGGCATGTGTCACGATGGTATTGGGCACGAGGAGTGCGAGTTGGAAACTGTACGGGACGCTGGTTCCAGTCTCGGCAGCGAGCGGTGGTGTGGGAGTCAATCGCGTGTCTGGCTTGATTGCTTGCACGCCTCCAGAATCGCCTGGCCAAAGCGGTTCGCAAATGCTTTCGCGCCGCACAGCACGGACGCGTGCATAGTGGCTCGAAGCGAACTTCGCAGCGACGCTACACGAGCGTGATCCTGTGCCAGTGCAGCGGCAGTGCTGACAAACTGGTCAGGCGAATGCGATATCAAGTCGGAGAGTGTGCAACTATTGCTGTGCGATGTGCCATTGTCGCTCACGGTGCGCGTTGCATTGGTCAGGAGCGACACTCCAACCCGCGACGCATGGCGATCGCCCGCGAGCGTGACGACCGGCACACCCATCCACAGCGCCTCGCACGTGGTTGTCGTGCCGTGATAGGGAAAGGTGTCAAGGGCGATGTGGACGCGGGAGTAGAGGGACAAGTGCTCCGCGATGGACTTTGTGGGCTGCAGGAAGTCAACGCGGTCCGCGATTGTGTGCTTAGAGAACATCGCGCGCAGCGATTCGACCATGGCCGGGTCCTGCAGTTCGCGACTCTTGAGCAACAGACGTGAGCCAGGAACTTCTCGCAGCACCCTTGACCACAACTCAACGCAGAACGGATTGAGCTTGCGAACGGTGTTGAAGCTTGCGAAGCGAATGCCGCCGTGCGTGCCTAGATCCGGTTGCAGCGAGGGCGCTGGCGCATCTGTGGGCGGCTTGTAGCACAAAAAGCACGGGTCGATCCGGAGCAGCCGCTCGGAGCAGCGCTGGTCAAAGTCTGGCTGGCCCTGTGCGTGCAGGGCGCGTCCGAGATCGCTGTCACTTCGCGGATCAGTGAGCGAATCGACGATGCGAAAGTCGATGTTTGGAACGCCGGTCGTGTCGGGATAGCCACAGTACGTCATCTGCACCGGCGCTGCCCGTGCCGCAAGGAGCCTGAGACGATGATGCCCGGCGAGGCCCGTGAGGTCAATGAGTACATCAAGTTCTTTCGATCGCAGTGTGGCGAGCAGCACATCGTCCGGCTGGCTTGCGACATTCGTCCAGGACTTGAAGCAAGGCTTGAGAATCTGCGAAAAAGCATCTTCCGTCGATTGCGGGCTGTTATGAAACGCGTGCAGTTCGAAGTGATCGCGATCAAGATGCTCGAACAGCGGCTGGGCGAAGAACGCAACGGAATGCGTTCGCAGGTCCGGCGAAAGAATGCCGATCTTCAGCGGGCGCGTTGCTGAAACTCGATGTCCCAGCGCGGGCACAGCCGGCAATGTCGCAGCGATTGCTCGCCCAGTGTCTGCGTGCGCCTTCGCGATGTCGTCGGGCTGCGGCTCAGCGCTGCTGTGCATCGCAACGCAGCGCAGGATAAACAACTGAGGCTCGCTTGGATAAAAAACCGCGGCATTGTTCAGCAGCTTCAGCGCTTCATCGCTCCGGACCATCGCCATGAGCGCGGAAGCGTGCGAAATGGTGAGCTGTGCGTGAGGGGGCGCGTGCGCGCCGCCAGGTTGAACTCGCTGAAGCGCAGCCGACTCGCACACCGCGATGGCTTCCGCCGGTTTACCCGATTCCAACAAGAGATTCGCCAAGCCAACTCGTGCGTTGTCGTTGGCGGGTGAAAGTTCCAATGACTTTCGATACGCCGCGACCGCGTCGGCGCGCTTGCGCTCTCCCAGCTGCGCAAGCACGATTCCGAGATTCGCGTGGGCATCAGTGTGCTGCGGCATGAGCGACACCAATTGCCTCGCATAGAACTCCGCTTTGCCAAAGTCATTTGCAGCGCGGCATGCGTACAGCATCGCGCTCAGCACGCCGACGTCGCGCGGGGACTGCTGAAACAGCCGCTGCAACTGACTCATCGCGTCCGCAGGGCGGCCCGCGTGTACCAACGCGAGTGATTCGTCGATTTTTGATTGAAGTCGGGACATTGAGCGGTTCTGTGTACTGAAGCCAAAGGTAGCATTGGTGAATGCGAGAACTGTGCTTGAAAGAGGCCGTTCCTCTGCACGCTAGCCTCGTGCAGATCGTCCAGCAAACGCTGCCCATTCCTCTCGAATCGCTTTGGCGAACGAAACGGCAAACGCGGCTTGATCGCACACCTGTGAAGTCAGGAATCGCGCTCGCTGCGTTTCGTGCGCATGCTGCAGCGACGGGCCATCGCTCGCAAGCCTTGCAGCAATCGCGACAAACTCCTCGCGGGTGTTCGTGACCAACTCATGCGCGTTGCAGTGCGTCAGTAGCGATGCGCTCACCCGCGAGACGTGATCGATCCCGGCAAGCGTCACAACCGGCACGCCCATCGCCAGCGCTTCGCATGTTGTCGTCGTTCCGTTGTACGGAAACGTGTCAAGCGCAATATCAACGCGCTCGTACAGGGCGAGGTGATCAGCGACGCTCGCCGTCCTGCCGATGCACTCGATGCGATCGTCCGCAATGCCGCGAGCCGCATACTGGGCACGCAAAAAGCGAGGCGATTCCAGCCCGCCAAGTGTAACGCCCTTCAGCAACAGCCTCGAGTGCGGCACTTGCTTCAGCACGCTTGACCACAAGTCGATGCACGTCTTAGAAATCTTGGCCGGCGCGTTGAACGATCCGAACGTGATCGGCGAGTGTGAACCCGCAGGGCGCGGCGTTCGCCCATGTGCGGGTGCCATTGAAGCGTCATAGCACACAAAGCACCGATCAAGCCGGACAAGCCGCTCGCTGTGCCAACTGTGCGGATCGCCGCCCGTTGTGTGAAGCGGATCGGTCACTGCATCGACAATTCGAAAGTCGATCGCATCAAGCCCGGTCGTCGCGGCGTAACCAAGATACGCGCCAATCAGCGGAGCGGGCTTGAGCGCCAGGGTCTCGATGCCCGATCCTGATGAATACCCGCCCAGGTCAAGCACCACATCGACCTTGCTCCTGACGATGTGTGCCGCGAGTTGTGTCGGTTGCAACTTGTGGACATCTTCAAATGAGCCACCACGCTCTGAGAGCGCCGTGCGAAAGTCGCTGGTCAATGTGTCGGGATTGTCCGTCAGCGACAGTGCGTGCAGTGATATTCCGTGTCGCTGAGGCGAGATATTCCTCATCAGCGGCCCAAGAAAGTACGCGCACGAATGCTGACGGAAGTCATTGGAGAGCAGCGCGACCCGCAGCGGGCGAGTCGTTGAGAAGTCGCTCACTTCATGCTTCACCGTTCCAACTTTCTGCGCCAGCTGCGTCATGGCCGCGCCGGCTCGCTGCGCGAGTGCTCGTTTCTGCTGAGGCGTCACACTGTCGCAGTACAACGACCCCGATGCGCAGCCCACCAGCACAGACAGGTTCGACGGTGCAAGCGTCGCCGCGTGCCGCATCAGCGTGTGGGCCCGCTCGGCCTGCGCGTGATCGGTGAGAACCGCCGCGTACGTGACGAGGCAAGCCACATTGTCCGGCTCAATAGCGACGGCCCTTTCCATCAGCGGCATCGCCTCGTCGCTTCGATGCTGCGCGAGCAGGCTGCAGGCGTACGTGTTGAGCGCATCCGCGTCGTTGGGCGCGAGCGAGATCGCTTTCTGCGATGCAGCGTCGCTCTGCGCGAGCTTGTTGCTCCGCAGCAGGCACTTGGCGAGGAGCGTGAGCGGGCGCGGGTCATTCGACGTCTGGCTCTTGCCCAATTCTGCGGCGCGCTGAGCGAAAACCGTTGCCTCGGAGTGCTTCCCGTGATGAAACAGCAGGCTCGCGAGCGCGAAGTTGACGCCGGCGTCGCTGGGCCACTGCCGAAGCCCAGACCGCAGCGTTTTTTCTGCATCCTCAACCTGCCCGGCTCGCTGCATCGCAAACGCGGCGGTCAAAATGTCCTGTGGGTGTGGCATTCCTGGCTCAGATCGGGTCGCGAAGCACTGATTGTTGATCCTACACCTTCGGCGAACCGAGCGATGCCCACACCGCGCGAATCGCATGCACCCAATTGCGAGCGTACGAGGCACCGTCGCACAAGGGTGAAGCAAGCACTTTCGCCCGAAGCGATGCGTGATACTCACGAAGCCTCGCGCGATCCCGGTCAAGCCCGCTTGCGATTCGCACGTACTCCTCGGGCGTTGAGGCAACGAGTTCTGACAATCCTGCGTGCGTGAGCAAACTCGCTCCCACGCGCGAGACATGCTCCTTGCCCTGCAACGTAATCACCGGCACACCCATCATCAACGCCTCGCACGTCGTCGTCGTGCCGTTGTAGGGCACTGTCTCCAGCGCGATGTCAATCGAGTCGTACAACCGTAAATGATGCTCGCCCGAGTCCGTCCGCCCCTTGCAAGTCAGCCGCGCCGGATCAACGTCTCGCTTCCGAAGTTCGTTCTTCAAAAACGCGGGTGTTGTTTCGCCGCCCAGCGTGTGCCCTTTCAACAGCAGCGTACTGCCCGGCACCGCACGCAGCACTTGAGCCCACAAGTCCAGCGTTGCTCCCGTGATCTTGACCGTCGCGTTGAACGACCCAAACCGAATCGGCCCATCAGCTAGCAGCGCATCGGCCTTTCTCGCCGCCGGAAATCCCGGTCCTTTGTCGTAGCACAAGAAGCAGCCGTCAAGCCTCACGAGCTTCTCCGAGAACCACGCGTCGCTCTCCGGCGTGTCCGTGATGTGATCGACAAGCCTGTGCGTGATGCTCCGCAAGCCCAGCGTCCCGGGATACCCGATCGCCGTCATCTGCAGGGGCGCTGGCCGATGTACGCATGCGTCCGTGCCGCTTCCCATCGTGTATCCGCCAAGCTCAATCAGCACGTCAATCCGTTCGCTCGCGATGGCCTCCGCGAGCTTCCGCGGCGGCAATTCAGCGACGCTGTGCCACGAATCCGCCAACTCCCGAAGCTCGTCGGAAACCTCGTCCGGTTTCGCGCTGGTCATGAAGCAGTGCAGCGTCGCCCGCGATCGCTCCACGTGCTTGAGCAGTGGCCTCACAAAGTATGCGCACGAGTGCTGGCGGAGATCATGCGACAGCAACCCGATTCTCAGCACACGATCCGCGCCGACATCCGTCACACGATGAATAGCCGGTGCGAGCGGCTGATCCGCCGGCCCTTCACACAACGCCGCCTGCCGCCTCGCGAGTGCAAGTTTTTCCGCAGGGTCAAAGTCTGCGAGATAGCTTGTGCGTGCAACCATCAGGTTGATAAGGTCCGGATCGTTGGGGTGCACCCTCGCGACATTCCTCAGGATCGCGAACGCATCGTCGGTCCGCGCATGATCGCCTACGACGCGCGCATAGTTGATGCTGATGAGCGGGTCCTCCGGCGCTATCGCGTGCGCGCGCTCCAAGGGCTCAAGCGCCGCCTCAAAGTTCTCCCGCATCATGAACAGAATCCCCAGCGAGTTCCAGTGCATGGGATTCGAAGGCTCAAGGTCGATCGCGCGCTGGCAATGAACCTTCGCCTCATCATACTTCCCCGCCTTCATCAGGCACAGCGCATGCAGCGCATGGGAATTGGGCGACTGCGGATTGAACTTTACGGCCTGCCTTGCAAACGGCGCCGCCTGCTCAAACTTTTTCTGAAAGTACAACGCCTCCGCCATCCACTGATTGACCCGCCAGTCATGCGGACTGCTCGCCAGCGCCCGCCGCAGCGTGGATTCCGCCAACGCGTACTGTCCGCCTTGTATCGCTGCGGTCGCGCGTTCCATCAACTGTGCTGGGGGCTGTGCTGGTGGCATCGATGCCAACGGTAAGACGCAAGTGTGGAAGGGGTTTCCAGCCTGTGAGTAGCGTGGGGTGGCCCTCTAAGGCCATTCGTGTGCTTGAATGCTGTCTCGAACCCGTCCGACATCCACAGTGCCTCACCCCGACTTCCCCCCCGCGGACTTGATCCTGCTCACCAACCCCTGCGCTTTGACCTCGACACCCCGCAACGTGCTCTGCAGCGCATCGCGATTGGGCGCGTACTCCAAGGCCGTCGTCAGGTGAACCCATTCCTTCTTGACGAGGTCGGCGAGCGCATATGTAAAACTCTGCATCCCTTCCTCGTTCCGCCCAACCAGTGCCGGCAGCGCCGAATCGTCTCCCTCACGTATCTTCTCTCGCACCGTCGTCGTTCCGATCAACACCTCGCACGCCGGCACCACGCCGAACTTCGTTTCAGGCAGCGCAGGCAACAATCGCTGCGCACACACCGCCTTCAACGTGTTTGACAACGCATGCCGCAGGAACCCGTGTTCGTGACTCGGGAAAAACTCCATGATCCGGCTGAACGCCTGCATCGTGTCCGCCGTGTGCATCGTCCCGAACACCAGGTGCCCCGTTTCCGCCGCTTGCACAGCCGCGAGCACCGTGTCATGATCTCGCAATTCACCGATGAAAATCACATCCGGATCTTCGCGCACGATGAATCGCAGGGCCGTCGAGTAACTATCCACATCAATCCCGATCTCGCGCTGACTGATGATGCTCTTCTTCGGGATAAAGCGATACTCCACCGGGTCTTCCACCGTGATGATGTGCTCGCTGCGAGTCAGGTTGATGTGCTCGATCATCGCCGCGAGTGTGCTGCTCTTGCCGCTGCCAGTCACTCCAACGACCAACACAAGCCCCTCGTTGGTCGTGTCAATGATGTTGCCGTAACTCGCCGGCACATGCAGATCGTCGTAACTGGGAATCTCCGCCTTGACACGTCGAATCGCCGCATGCGTGTGCCCGCCCGCACGATACATATTCACACGGAACCGATCGCCGTCCTTCAAGTGCGTCGCAAAGTCGAGGTTGCCGGTTTTCTCAAAACGATCGCGCAGCACCGCCGGAACAATCGGATCCAAAAGATGATCTGCTTCTTCCTCAGAGATAGCCTCCCCCTGCACCATCTTCAAGAGCCCGCCCACGCGAAACACAGGTGGAATCCCAACCTTGATGTGCAAGTCACTCGCGTTGACTTTCTTCATGCCCGCGAGCAAACGATGAATCGAGAGTGGCCCGGTCTGGTTTTCCATGCGAAGCTCCGTTCAAATGAGAATCGCCGTCGAACGGACCGGCACACACAGCATACCAGATTTCACGAGAATTGCAAGCCGGAAGCAAACCAAGCCCAATTCGCTCGAAATGCACAGCGATTGTGCGCCAGGACGGGCCACGTACAATGACACGTCGTGACGACCGCACCCCTCATCCTGTACGACGGCGACTGCAACATGTGCAATGCGACCGTCCAATGGGTCCTCCGCCGCGACCACAAAGCTGTTTTCCGCTTCGCCGCCCTGTCCTCCCAAGCCGCCAACCTCGCCCTCCAACAAGCCGGCGTCACCCGCGAATCACTCCCCGATAGCATGGTCGTCATCGACAGCGGGGGCGTCCACACCCAATCCGAAGCCGCGATTCGGATCGCCAACAAACTGGGCGGAGTCTGGTCCGTCTTAACAGTCGCTCGCATTTGTCCGCGCTCTTGGCGCGACGCGATCTACGCGCTTGTTGCACGGCATCGCAAACGAATCATGAGCAGCCGCACACGCTGCCTCGTTCCAACTTCAGAAGTCCAGGCAAGATTCCTCGATCGCAATGAGCGCCCCTCGATGCCTCGATGCCTTGATGCCGCGCATTGCCTCGTGCCTTCTTCCGTTCACCTTGCCAGCGAGATAACAACCTCAACCGCCGTCCCGAACGCAGGCATCACCGCCCCATTCGCAATCCATCGAGGCTCCTCAAACCTTGATTGCGGATGATGCATCGCGAGAAACGCGATGCACTCGCTGGAAAATGTCGACAAACCCACGAGAGTGCCGTCGACGTCCGCCATGTAGACTTCCGTTGACGTCCCGGGCGAAGCGCGATCGGGAAAGGAGCCAAATCGTGAACCCGCGAAGAGGAACGGACTCCTGCCCTCGAACCGCGGTGATTGCCCGGTTCGCTGATCGATCACCCACCCCATGATCAGCGATTCTTTCGTGTATCCGCTTTGTTGCCATCGCACGGAAACTTCAACAGGTGGTCCGGTTGGTTCTGTGCCGACAACCGTGCCGTTCGCTTCGCGCCATGTACCAACCGTTCCCGGCTCAAGCCCGAGCAGGAGCAACGCCGCATGTACATGCGATGGCCGTGCATTCACGACAACAAGCGACTCATGCTCCTTCGTGTCGCGCGAGCACACCAAAGTTTCCAGGTACACCGCCTTCGCCTTGCCGTCACCCTTCCCGCCTGCATCAATCGGCACCGTCCCGCGCAGCACGATCACCTTGTTCTCGCGATCCATCAGCACGTCAGGAAACACTTCAACAAACGTGCCCGACCCACTATCTCCTGTCGGCGTCTGCACCGCGTTCGTCGCGCTCTTTGTCGCATTCCCGTTTGCTCTCTGTCGCGCGTCATCGCTCTTCGCCTCATAGGTCCCATCCGACCTGTCCGCTGCATTGCTATCCGCACCAGTCTGTGTCTCCTTGCCCGGCGCGCGACACCCCGCCATCGCCATGCCAACAACGACCAACCCCGCACCAAATGTCCACATGCTTGCACTCTTCACACGGTACCCCCCGTCTTCTCGCCCTTCACCAACGCCCGAAATTCCTCCCCGCGCCGTTCATAATTCTCATACTGATCCCAACTCGCACACCCCGGACTCAACAAAACCACATCCCCCGGCTTGATCCTCCGCTTGATCTCCACCATCGCCCTTGCCAACGACCCACACTGCACGGCATTGCCGCCCGCCGCTTCCGCAATCGCCGCCCCTGTCGCCCCAATCGTGTACAACCCGGAAACCTTTGTCGCCAGCGACGCGATCGGCGACAGATCACTCTTCTTGTCATACCCGCCAGCGATCAAGTGAACGCGCCCCGTTCCGCCATTCGCCTCAAACGCCTCCACTGCCAACACAGTCGCCTGAGGCGTCGTGCTCTTGCTGTCATTGAACGCCTTCGCGCACTCGGACCTCCCCCCGTCCGCGATTGGACGCGCCGCATCGTTGTCACCGCCCACCTTGACCTCCCCAACCAACTCCAACCGATGTGCCAACCCAGGAAATGTCCGCACCGCCCGCTCCGCAGCATCACGCGTCAGCCCGGCATCCGTCGCGACACAAATCTCCACCGCCATCCGCGCATTGCGTTCATTATGCACCCCAGGAATCGCCAACTCCGCCACACGCTCCAACGCAGTCAAAACCACACACCGCGGCGAATGACTCTTCCCCATGAAGTCGCGCACATCGCGCTCATCAGACACCACCGCAACGTCGCCACTCCTCATCCCCGTAAAAATCCGCCCCTTGCACTCGCGATAATGCTCCATCCCCCCATGCCAATCCAGATGATTATCTGAAATATTCGTGATCGCCGCAACCCTCGCAGGCCACCCCTTCATCCCCGACGCCTGACACCACGCGGGCGCAGCAAACCCATCGCGTTCCGCGAGATCAGACAACCAATATAACATGAAACTCGACGCCTCAAGCACCACAAACGCATCACGCCGCACGTTCTGCAAACTCGCGATCGTCGATCCACCAATATTCCCCGCAAACGCCACTGAGTGTCCCGCGCACCGAAGCACATGCGACACCATCGCGCTTGTCGTGCTCTTCCCCGCCGTCCCCGTAATCGCAACCACCCGCTCACGCGACGCAAGCTGACTGACTGCAATGTTGAACTCCGTCGTGATCGGCACGCCTGCAGTTGCGGCAGCCCTCAAAAACGAATTCTTCCAAGGCGAAGCCACCGCTGGATTCGCGATGACCAAGTCAGTGTCAACGAAGTCGCGCTCCACATGCTCCCCAAGCCGCAACGTCACCGCTCCCGTATCCACCAAGTCCCGCACCTGCGCAATCGAATCCTTCAACTTCTCAGCAGGCTGAAAGTCCGTGACAATCACCTTCGCCCCGCGCTCGGCAAAGTACCGCGCAATCCCTACTCCGCCCCCAAAGTGCCCAAGCCCCATCACGGTGACGCGAGAAACATGCATGAATGAGGTTAGGAGGTTGCAATCGATGACACGCTGCTGAGTAGGCAACACCCGTGCAGTAAATCACTTGTTCCTCGCGGACCTTCGTGCCGTTCCGAAGCTATCGAAGCAACTGCAAAAAACCCGCCGCAACTAGAAAGTCTTGTGAGAGTTCACCGCTGTTCTTTCCTGACCCCGCGACTTGACTTACTTGCGTCGCCGACGGCAAGTGCCTGTTAGGCCACCAATCATGACCTGCGTCCGATGACGACATGTGTTGCGTTCTCGCCATTCGTTTGTTCTAAGACTGTGTAGCCCAACGAAGGCAGGTCAAGTCCTGCAAAAAGATGCTCGCCCGAGCCCAGCAGCATGCGTCCGATGGCCAGGTGCATGTGATCCACGAGGCCTGCAGCAAGATAATGGCGAATTGTGTTGGCGCCGCCGCCGACGCGAACATCTTTGCCGCGTGCGGCGTGCATCGCGAGGTCGTAAGCCTCACGAGCGCCGCCAGTCACAAAGTGAAAGACCGTTCCACCTTGCATGGTGATTGACGGGCGCGGGTGATGCGTCAGCACAAACACCTGCGTGTGAAACGGCGGGTTGTTTCCCCACCAGCCTTTCCACGAGTCGTCAATCCACGGACCTCTGACGGGTCCAAACATGTTGCGCCCGAGAATCCAAGCGCCGATCCCATCGAAACCACTTGCGGCGAAGGCATCGTCGATGCCTGTTGTGCCTTCGCCTTCGCCGCCAAAGCCCATGTCGGCGTGCGTTGTCTTGAATGATCGCGTAGGAAAGAACCAGTCGTGTAACGCCATACCACCAACCCCCATCGGATCGCTGAGACTTTGACGCGGGCCAGCGCTGTAACCATCAAGCGAGATGCTCAAGCAATGAACACGAAGCTGAGACATGTGAATCCGTCCTTTTCTGCGAGCAGTGGTCAGCGTCATTCCTGTAGTTCGCTCGAAGGTGCACCGAGACTGTGCAACGATACTTACTTACTTGCGAACTTGCCAGCCATACACCAGCCACTCCAGTGAGAGCAAAAGCCCGGCCGCCAGCAGAAACTCCCGCCACAGTTCACGGCTGTTCTTGCCCGACTCAAACGAAGCCACTTGCTTGGTTCCCATTTGCACCTGCATCGGCGCGAGCGCCATGGATTCGAGTTCATTTGTTATGTTGACGGCGATCGCCCTGTCGCCCTTCTCGCCCGCGCCCTTCACGAGGTAAACACCGGCTTTGCCAAGCAACCCCGCGGAGACCGATTCGGTCGCGTTTGGAGCCAGAAGCGACGGATTGCTCGTCCCGCCTTCGCGAACAAGAATGTCAGCTGGCCCCGAGAGCGAAACGGATTGGCGTCCCTGCACGCGGATGATGGCCGACTCGCCCGTAGTGAAGGCTTGGCCAACAAAGGATCGAGCTCGTGGAGTAAGTCGGTCAACCACGTTGGCGAGAAAAACTGCAAAGCCCGGCTGCAGGGGCCAGTTGCTGTCAATCAGGTCAAAGCCGATGGCGATGCGCTCGATGCCGGAGTCGTTTAAGAGCGCGATGAGCGGCGTGTCATCGCTGCGAGCCAGCACGCTCGCGGTGAGCGCGTTGTTTGACGAAAGCAGTGATTCGCTCATCGTCCAAGCAAGCGACCGGCGAACGACGAGGCTGTCGAGCGGCACGCCTCGCATGAGTGGGTGCGTGCGGTCCCAATAGATTGACCCTTGCGGCGGGGTCATAAGCGGCGCAGGAGAGTCCGGCGCGGGTGCTGTTGCAGCGAATTCAAGCGGCGCGAAGGCGCGATCACCGCCGAAGTGAAGCGATGGCCCGCGCGGCGGCTTGCCGGGCGAGACGCCGACGAAGATCGTGAGGTGCGAGTCTTGTGCGTCCGCCGAAGTGGTCAGGAGATCTGCTTGATATTCCTCGATCGTCCGCCGCGAAACACGCTCGCAGCCCAACTCGTCGAGCACGTCAGTGATGAGCCACGCAAAGTCCTGCGAGGCCCGTGGCGAGTTCGGCGTTGAGGCGCCGATGCGGGTCACGACTGTGACGTTGGGGCGGAACTTGTCAGGAAGGACAACCGACGCGATGTTGTCTGCGTCGAGCGAGTCGGGACGGTCGAGGGTGACGGTGAGGACGCCCTTGGGGGATGCCGGCACCTCGAAAATCACCTGCTGCTCGCCAGGTTTGTCGATGCGATTCTCGCTGTTGGTCGCAGCGGGGATTCGCACGGCGCGGCGTGAACTGACGACACCTTCGATGGCCAGGCTCAGTGGAACATCGATCGCCGTCGTGTTGTTGTTCACCACTCGCGCGAAGACGCGGACCAACGCCGGGTTGATGTCATCGCGACGCGCTGCGATGTTGGCGATGCCGAGGTTGTCGGAGCGTGGAGTGAGCGGCGCGGTGGTTTGATTCACTTCGTCTTGCTCGGTGGCGGGGGGCGGACCGATTCGCTCGAAACGCAGGCGCAGACTCGTCGACAGATCGCCCTCGTCAGCCGGGTAGCTGCCGTCGCTCAACAGGATGACAGTGGGGGGGCTTTGAGTCTCAGGGTTCAGCAGGCCGGTTTCGGCGGTCAAGGACTCAACGAGCGTGAGTGCGGCGGGTAGGTTGGCGGGCTGATCAGTGTGCGATGCACTCTCGACGGCGGCGTTGATGATCGATGCGGAGGGTGTAAACGCCGACAGCGTCTGCGCGGCGGCGGCGAAACTCACGACGCAGATGCTGCGTCGGTCTTCGCTGCGCAGTTGCTTGACCAGTTCGCTCGCGCGAATCTTGGCGCGATCAAGCCGGGTCGAGCTTTGAATGTTCGCGTCGCTGGTAAGTGTGTCGATGGTGCCCATCGACGCAGAGGTGTCGATGAGCAACACGACACGCTCGCCCGCGCCGCCTTCGCTTTCGATCGTGGGACGAGCGAGCGCAAGCAAGAGGCACGCGAGCGCAAGCAAGTGCAAAAAGAGCAGCCACGAAGGCCGCAGCCAGCGGAAAGGAACATTGACCTGCGCATCGTCGCTGGCCTTGGGCCAGAAGAGAATCGAACCAACACGCAGAGGTCGGCGGCGGAGTTTCAATAAGTACAGCGCGAGCAGGATCGGGACGGTGATTGCCGCGGCGATGAGGGCGGGGATGGGCGTTAGGAAGGACAGTGGGCAAGAGTAAACGCACCGGCGTGAGCGTGCACGAATCGGCGCTTTTCATTGATACACTCGGTCCATGCGCTGGGGCAAGCCTGTCACAGTCGATGACGATGCAGGGCAGCCGGTGGCGGTCCAGTGGCTCGATTGGCGGAATCACGCCGGGGGATTGACGAAAGTGGACGAAGCGCGGCGCGAACTCGCCATGCGACTGATGCCCAGCATGAACTTCATGCGCGAGCCGATCACAAAGAAGTCACTCGGGCGGTTTGCCAGGTTCTTTGGGCCGGTCATTCTGTTCTGGGTTGTGATAGGGCTCGGCACTTCGTTCCTGCCGCGAACAACATGGATGGCGCCGTGGCTGTTACCCGCTGTCATTGGCGGGTGCGTTGCGTTGTCCATGCAGTTCTTCATCGGGAGGGAGCTCAAGCGTGATCCGAAGGAGTCCGTGAACACCGCGCTCGCGGAAGGGTGCTGCGCCGGGTGTCTGTATGCGCTGGCAGACTTGCGAACACCTGAAATGACGACGTGCCCTGAATGCGGCGCAGCGTGGAAGACTGAACGCATCGGGAGTATGCGAGGCAGCACGCAGTCCGCCGCTGCGCCGGTTGGCGTGGGGCAGGGCTTGGTTGATGGCGAAACGTCCGCGCCGCGCGAGCGATCAGCCATCGCTCGATGGTTTGAAACAATTCGGCTTGCGAACACGCCGGTCATCGCGGACGCGTGCGAGCGGCGCGTGCGGCTCGTTGATGGAAAAGTGTTCAGCGATGTCGATGCACGCACAGCGTCATTGACGGACGAGCAGCGAGAAAAAGCAAAGCGTGCGATGGCGACGGGACGTACATGGTCGATCATCCTTGCAGTGCTCTTTGCGCTGCTGATGCTTCCGGCGGTCTTTGTGAATGTGATGCTGGCAAAGCGAGGAATTCCCACGCCGGGCTTCGCCGGGCTGCAGCACATTCTCCTGCGGCTGCTGATGATCTTGGCCCCGCTCTTCGGGCTGTTCATGATGATGTTTCAGATGTACCCCGCAATCCGCGGCTGGCGACCCCGCAACGCGCCAAAGGCCGCAAGAATGCTCGCAGACGCCTACGTCTGTCCCTGCTGCGGCGGGACGCTGACAAATGTCGAAGCAGATGCGAAGGGCAACAGAACGTGTGCGGCCTGTCAAAGTGCGTGGCAGACTGACGTCCCGAAAACGGAGAATGCGGCATCGGTGCCCTCAGCTTGAGTGGACAACGCTGAGCACGCCGCGAGCGTGGACACTTGTGCAACATTCGTCTTACTGAGCGCCGCCCGGCCCGATATCGCCCGACGTGAACTCCGAGGCACTCAGCGTGTACATCGAGATGAGCCAGTCGCCCTTGGGATTCTTCACCACATACGGATCAACCTTGAACTTTCCGATGACAACGCCCGTGGTCGCGAAGCGATCATCGCCCGTGACGACCTTGCTCAGCTTTGCTTCCACAGCGTCATACGGAGTCGGCGGCACGCCAAT
>CAZEZV010000076.1:0-15744 GCA_964516725.1 uncultured Phycisphaeraceae bacterium | reverse complement strand
CATCGATGCTTCACAAAACACCACATACCAAGGCGGCATTCTGCTCCGCGGCCTCATGCAACTCGATAACGCAACAATCAGTGGCAAAGTCGAGATGCGCGCCAATCCGAACTCGAACTGGCCCCTCATAGACGGGTCAGGAACGATCGACGGCAGAGTCATCACGATTGCCGAAAGCATAATCCAAAACTCCACCGGGGAACCTTTGCGCCTCGGCCCCAGCGGCGGCGGAACGTTCGTGTTCACGAACAACGGGCGCATTCGCTCAACCAACGGTTCCACGATCACGGTGCGGTGCCCAAGCGCGATCAATCAGCCCGGTGCAACCATCGAACTTGACAATGGCACAGTCACCATTAACGGTCAGTCGACGACCACTCTGACCAACAACGGCGACATCTTGGGAAACGGTGTGCTCAATGCGGACCTGATAAATGATGGGTTCATCACTCCGCTCACGGGCGCGAGCTTTGACGGTATTCAGTTCACAGGCGATGTTTCGCAATCCGCGACGAGATCTATGCAGGGGTCCCGGATTTGGTTCGGACCTACTTCAACCTTTACCGGAGCGGGCAGCGTCAACGCAGTCGTGCTAATCGACGAGGGAAGCATCATCGACGCTGTTGGCGGCACGCTGAACCTCGGCAACACTGTCTCACCTTTCGGAGCAGAAGTTCGGGGAACCATTCGATGTAACGGGAATCTCGTCCGCCTGCGCGACTCGAATAACGTGGTCGTAACTTCTACTGGTTTGCTGAACCTCAACACGAACGGGTCGCTCGAAGTGCCAACTGGTCTTTCACTTGGCAGCGGCTCTAGCCTGCGTGGGTCGGGAACTGTCACGGGACTGGTTTCGTCGTTTGGTCGTGTCGCGCCGATCGGCACCTTGAGCATCATCGGCAACTATGTGCAATCTGCTGCTGGCCCGCTCGCCGGCCGACTGGAGATGGAGATCGCTGGTACTGGTTCGGGGCAGTTCGATCTGCTTGCCGTGACCGGAAACGTCACGTTGAACGGTGTCCTTGAAGTGACTCTTGCTCCAACGTACACGCCCAGTCTTGGAGACTCCATCGTTTTTCTGACGGCGACAGGCACACGAACTGGCACGTTCTCGAACGTCGTACTCAACAACAATTCCCCGGGAGTACAGTGGACTTTGGACTACCTCTCAAACAGTGTTCGCGCGCGAGTGATCGCAGCCGGCCCTGTATGTGATGGCATCGACTTTAACAACGACACCAGCCTCTTCGACCCACAAGACATCGAGGCGTTCTTGTCGGTGTACAGCGAAGGCCCATGCCTTCCGATTACAGCCACATGCAACGACATTGACTTCAACAACGACACCAGCCTATTTGATCCATGCGATATCAGTAGTTTCTTGACCATGTACAGCGAAGGACCGTGCACACCTTGCGGTCAGTAACGACGTGCAGGTCTCTTCAACGTATCGTCAACAGCACGAGCCACGCGGCTCATGTTTTTTATTTGCCGTGGTTGATGCTTGCTGAAGGGGTAGCGGAATTACACTGTCACGGTTATTAGCCTAGAACCGCACGTTGCCCGTCACAAATTGTTGCGCAGTTGGTGTGTGTTTTTTTCGGGGGGGTAAGAGTACGAAATACAGGTCAAGGTCTTCGTGTCCGTCGCTGGCTTGGAGGCAGGTCAAACTTGCCCAGGTGTGGAACAGTCGTGCCGCGCTGTGTGCTTGATGCAACCCGCGCTCTTGCATTTTCGATGGCTAGTTGTTCCTGTTGCTTCTTGGCCACTTCCTCGGCCGGATCATGTCCGCCGCGCCGGACTGCGGCGGGCAGATGAGTGTCTTGGGAGCCGCAAGAAGTACATCCGCGTCGTTGGCGATCTCGCGAGCGGGTCGCCCAATTGCGTTGAACACGACCCTCTGTTCGCGCACCAACTCCTCATAACCCGTCCCTACGGAGACAAGACACTCGGCGAGACTTTGGACTGAAAATGGCGCTCGCGCGCGACTTCGCGTGAAGCTTCGCCAACCTGATCGGAGCCGTGAACTACTCCTTTGGCAACGACTGGGATCTCAACCAGATTTCCACCGCGGAACTGACCGCCCGCGTCCGTCGTGCCGCTGAGCGGGCGGGTGCGGCAGAAGCGATGTCGGTGATCGTTTCGCTCGCGGACCCAAGCTTCATGAAGGGGCGAGGCGTCGATCGTCTGGGCTTCAACCTCGGCCTGAGCATGTTGTGGGAGCATAACTGGGTTGGGTTCAACAGCTTTGAAGGCGAGAAGGCCGCCGACCAGCGTCGGGTAAATGCCGACATCGAGCGTTATGCGAACACGCTCCACGCCGACGCGGCGAGGGCCCCGCGATCTTGGATCACGCCGTCGCCCACATTTCCTGGCGGAACGCAGTGCTTCGCCTTCACCCCACTCGGCTTTTCTCGCGATGACGCTGCGGACATGCCCTGGTCGGCGCTCGGGCCGGCGAGCATCTTTGACCTCTCAAGCCTGTTCGCATGCCAGTCCGCGCGCCAACCTCCTCACACATGTCGAGCGATTCATCCAGTCCGTTCGAGACGAGTTCCTACACAGGTTCAACATGACGGGCACACAGCACTTGGATTACTTGGTCACCGAATACGTCGACCGCAACATGACCGACCGGCCGCACATGGGGATTGATCAGCGAGTGCCGACAGCGTCACAACGGACAAGGCAGAAGTTGGTGCGCGAAGTCCAACTTGTCGACCACGTCAGGTGCAGAACGAGGCTCGGTGGTGTGTTCAAGACGCACCAGAGGATCGCAGCGTGAGCAGAAGCAATTGAATGGAACGAGTGCGTTGTTGGGCCACGTGGATGAATGCGGCATGATTCGTAGTGCACATGATTATGACAATTACTTGTCGTCTTCTTGCGCTCGACTTTTCAGTTATCGCTTTCCCTGACACAAGGCGGGATTTCCCCGGCACGGCAGAATGATGAATTGATTCTCACCATTGTTTTTCGTCATTGACTGACAACTACGAGGCGCGAAGTGCAGCTACGCCGCATGTAATTGGGCATGCCAAGACATGCACACTGATCGAACTCAAGATGCCCGATCCAGCGGCTCCGTCAATTCTGACTGGGATCATGGCCTTAGTTCCGCTTGTCGGGCTGGCCACGGCTGTCCTATTGCTCATCAAGCGTCGTCTTGAGGTCAAACGCTTTGAAAGCAGTCAGCGAGCACGCGCTGATGCCATTGAGAAAGGCAGTCACAAGGCGCGGCTCCTGTATCCTGACATTGATCTCACAAAGTGCATCGGCTGCGGTTCGTGCGTGCGCGCGTGTCCGGAGGATGGCGTCATTGACTTGCTGCACGGACAAGCAGTTGTTGTCCATGGAGCGCGGTGTGTGGGGCACGCACGATGCGCGGAAGCTTGCCCGACCGGCGCGATTGCTCTGACATTCGCCGACCTGAGCAATCGCAACGACCTCCCCGCGATCACGGAAGATTTTGAAGCCGTGGGCGTGCCTGGCTTATTCATCGCGGGCGAACTGAGCGGCTTTTCACTGGTCCGCACAGCGGTGTCACACGGTGCAACCGTCGCAAACGCTGTCGCGCGGAGGCTTGCAGAATCCAAAGCTGCAACAACCGACGATTCAACTGACCTCCTCATCGTGGGCATGGGTCCCGCCGGTTTGTCATGTGCACTGCGTGCGAAGGAACTGGGTCTCAAGTTCACAATGATCGAGCAGGAAGCAAAGGTGGGCGGCACCGTATCCGCCTATCCACGCAAGAAGATGGTGATGACGCAGCCCATCAAGCTACCGCTGCACGGCACGCTCAATCAACTGGAGTATCTCAAAGAGGACCTCGTTGAACTGTGGAACAGCCTGATTTCCCGCCACTCGCTGCCTGTTCGAACTGGGATCAAACTCATCGGTGTTGATCGAGATGGCGACAAGGGCTTCATTGCACAGACCAGTGCGGGACCAATCAAGGCACGAAACGTTTGCCTTTGCCTTGGCCGTCGCGGTACGCCGCGCAAACTCAACGTGCCGGGCGAAGATCTGCCGAAGGTCGCATACAGCCTGCTTGATGCGGAGTCCTACAAAGGTCGTCGCATCTATGTTGTCGGCGGCGGCGACAGCGCAGCGGAAGCTGCGATCGGACTTTCTGAGCAAGTCGGAAACACAGTCACACTCAGCACTCGTGAAAAAGACTGGACGCGAATCAAGTCCAAGAACGAAGCTCGCATTCGCAAGGCGGTCTACGACAAGAGACTCACGTTGCTCATGGAGAGCGATACGCGTCGCATCGATGAAACCAGCGTGACAGTGGCTTGCAAAGCCAATGGAGCCGAAGAACTCACCACCTTTCCGAACGACGACGTATTCGTCTTCGCAGGAGGTGAACCGCCGTTTGACCTGCTCAAACGCGCGGGCGTGTCGTTTGATCCAGCTCGCAGGCCCAAAGCACCGGCAACTACAGATAATTCAACGCCGCTCATCTGGGCGACAAGTTTGCTCTTGCTGCTCGCGGCAAGCTCGCTCGTGTGGCTGATGGCTCATCAAGACTACTACACCGCAAGTATCGCACATCGAACGATCAATGCAGATCACAAGGCGCTGCGACCTGCGGGCACATTTGGTCTGTCAGCAGGTTTGCTGGCAGTTTCGCTCTTCGCATGGAATCTCACATACCTCGCGCGTCGCAACGCGAGCTTTGGTCGGCTTCTACCCGGTTCTCTGCGATTCTGGATGGCGTCGCACGTGTTCACGGGCCTTGGAAGCTTCCTGTTTGTCATAGTGCACGCCGGCTTTACGTACCGCATCACTGTTGGTGGCTATGCGTTCATTGCTTTAGGCATCGTGCTGATCGCTGGATTGATCGGTAGATACTTCTACGCCATCGTGCCGCACGCGGCAAACGGGCGCGAAATGGACTTGGACGAACTTCGCGCCCGGCTCGCGCATCTCGCAACGACGTGGGACAAGTCCAGTCGAGGACTGGGAAGAACCGTAAGGGATCGCATCGAATCGCTCGTACAGAATGAGCGATGGCGACCGTCACTGTTTGCCCGAGCAGCACAGATGTTCGCGTCGCACGCACGCATCCGCAGGATCATGCGTGACCTGCAAAACGATCCGACTCTGAAGGACATTCCAGCATCTGAGCGAGAAGAACTCATGCAGTTGGCGAAACGCTCGCACCGACTCGCGATGCAGATCGCTCACTATGAGGAAATCAGAACAGTACTCAGCACTTGGCGGTTCATTCATGGGTGGCTCGCGCTGCTCATGGTGCTCTTTGTCGCGGCACATGTCGTGACAGCGGTCCGCTACGCAAAGCTCGACTGGCCATTTCTGTCTGGCAACACATCAACGCAGGAGGCGACGCGATGAAGCACAGGGCCGTCTCACTCGCTCTTGCTGTGACATGCGTGCTGGGCATCGGAGCAGTCGCTTGGTGGAGTTTCCAGCAGCGTACAAGTCCAGGACCTCTGCACGCTTCGCACGCTTCGGTCAAAGCGCTCAAAGGAAACGCGGGCTGCGACGCGTGCCACGGCGCGGGCGACATCGTGCAGACACAGTCGCTCGCACCGACGTGCAACAAGTGCCACGAACCAATCGCAACACAAATCGCGAGTAGCACTGGTCTGCATGGCAAGATGGCGTTTCATGATCGCAACGCCTGCGAAGAGTGCCATCGCGAACACATTGGCGACACGATCGGACTTGTAGCTCCTGCATCGTTTGCGTCCGCAGGCATCCCGGACATGAACGTCTACGACCACGCGCACGTCGGCGGGCTTTCGCTTGAAGGAAAGCACAAGACACTGGGTTGCCAGGCATGCCACAAGAATGCGGCCAAGCCGTCACTCGATGAACATGAGCGGAGATACCTCGGCCTGACACAATCTTGCACGCCCTGCCACGACGACTTCCACAAAGGCGAACTTGGTCCCGATTGCAATAAGTGTCACGGTCAGGAGAGAACGTTTAAGGAGGCTCCGCTCTTCGCACACCCAAAGACGTTCGAATTGACGAAGGGGCACGCGAATCTCAAGTGCAGCCAATGTCACATGCAGTCTGGCGTGTTTACGCGACTCGCAGTGACGTGCGTGTCATGCCACCAGAATGATTATGACAAGACCACCAAGCCTTCGCATGCGGTTGCGACGATGAACACTGATTGCGCATCATGTCATTCCACAGACACGTGGACAACTTCGACATTCAATCATGCAGAAACGTTTCAGCTGCTCGGCGCGCACAAGCAACTTGAATGTACCGCGTGCCACACGGCAGGTCAGTTGCAGGCCGAAGTAGTCGCATTCGGCAAGGGCGATTCATGTGCCGCGTGCCACACTGACACCTACGACAGAACGGAGAATCCGCCACACAAGGTGTCCCGCATCAATACTGACTGCGCGAAGTGTCACAGCGTCGACAATTGGACAACAACGACCTTCGAGCATCCCAAAACCTTGCCATTGATCGGCGCTCACAAGCCTCTCAAGTGCGCCGATTGTCACAATGACGGTACGAAACAAACGCAAGTGGCGATCTTTGAGCAGTCACAGTCCTGTCAAGCATGCCACGAGTCACGACATGATCATAACTTCGTGACACATGCACTCATTGCACAGCGAAACGTGCCAGATGCCTGCATCGTCTGTCACGCGGCTGGTGACGCAACTTGGTCCAAGAGCATCGACCGCGTCACGCCTGTGTTGCACGCAGGAAGCGGTTTCATGCTTGATCCACCTCACGACAAACAAAAGTGCACGGACTGCCACAAAGGGATTGGTGACGAAGCAGCAAAGGTCGTCACTTCCGCGTCATGGCTTGCGCTGTTCCCGGGCCGGTCACCAGACTCATGCGAAAAGTGCCACGCGGATCCGCACAACGGTCAGTTCGAAAAGAGCGCAACGGGTTCTGCGTGTATCAGCTGCCACGATCATGCCGCGTTTGTCCCAAACACATTCGATTCATCGCATCACGCGAAGTGCGCCTTTCCGCTAGAAGGCAGCCACAAAGCCGTCGCGTGCGTGTCGTGCCACAAGGTTGAGCACGAAGTGCGCACGTTTACTGGGACACCTCAGGATTGCGCCTCGTGCCACAAGGACGTTCACGATGGCAAGTTTGACGCGCCGGAATTGCCCGCGATCACTGAGGGCAAGTCTGGATGCGCACGCTGCCATGATTCCAATGATTTCCAGCGAGTGACCTGGAACGCAGAATCGCACAGATTGTGGACCGGGGAAAACCTTACAGGAAAGCACGCGTTTGCAACGTGCAACGACTGCCATCGCCGCGAAACTGCGCGAGCAAATCAGCCGATTGCGTTCAAACCGGCACCCAAGGCGTGCGCGGATTGCCATGCCGATGTTCACGCCGGTCAGTTCCGAGTGGAAGGCACGACACACTGCGCGACATGTCACGAAAGCACAGAGATGTTCAAGACTGTCACGTTCGATCACCAGAAGAACTCGCGTTTCGCGCTCGATGCCGAGCACGCGAAGCTCGCATGCGCATCGTGCCACCGACCCGTTGATGTAGGCGGCAAGTCGGTAGTTCGTTACAAGCCTTTGGGAACGCAATGCGCCGATTGTCACGACCCCCGAACGCAAGGAGGATCACCTTGAAACCTCTGATTGCTTGGATTGCACCATTCCTTATGCTGGTTGCCACCAGCACCGCACTCGCACAGTCGCGGCTCGACACCACCGTCGTGACAGTGTCCGGCCGCAGCGTGTACATAAACGCCGGAAAGCGTGCCGGCGTTGTCGCAGGTGCACGCGTGGTTTTTCGCCTTGCGAACGGTGACAAAGTTGAGTCTGTGATCGTCGACGTCTCCGCAAGCAGCGCGCGAGCAGAGTTGGAAGAGAGCCTTACGCTCCCGGCGGTCGATGACAAAGCCGAAGTCGAGATTCCTTCGCCACAAACTCAAGACACCCAGCAACCGACAGAAGAACCGCCCGCAAAGCCGGTCCCAGAGCATCCGCCTTGGCAGTTGAACGAAGGCACGCGTGATCCCAACACGCCACTACTCGCCCCCGCGTTCGGCACGCGGCCCGAGGATCGCCCGATGTCCATCCACGGACGCGTATTCGCAACCATGCGCGGCAACAAGGACCTCGAGAATGACACCAACTCGTCGTACATGAGACTTGGCACGTGGATCGAAGCAAAGAATCCGTTTGGCAAGGGCGGTCGACTTCTCTTTGAAGGCGATGCAGACTATCGCAACACTGACGCGGGCTCAGACGGTTCGGACACCAACGCTCGCATCCAACGATTGAGTTACGCGTGGGGTACGGATCAACACTCGCCCTATCGCGCTGAAGTCGGTCGCTTCTATTCGTACTCACTACCTGAAATCGGACTGGTGGACGGTGCCGAAGCCTCACTTCGACTTGAAAACGGATGGAGCATCGGCGCAGGTGGTGGCTTGTACCCGCTGCCCGACGAATCGTTGACGAGCGGCGATGACTACGGCGCACACGTTTTCGCGGATTATCGCGCGGACGGCAAAGACAGTTGGATGCAGGGAACAATCGGGTTCCAGCAAACGTGGCACGAAGGCGAGGTCGATCGCTCACTGCTCATCGGTCGCGTCAACGCAAGGCCAACGAAAGATCTGTTCCTCTTCGGCTCCGTAATGATCGACCTGTATGGCTCAGAAGACACCGTGAAGTCCGAACTCGCAGACATCACGCAATTGGTCGCACAGGTCAGTTACAACATCAGCAAGGAAACGGGTGTCAACGGCACAGTGACTCGTACAACGTGGCCCGAACTCAAACGAAACGAGTACGTGAACCTTCCCCCTGAACTCGTGCGCGATGGATACGTTGATCGCGTCTCCGGTTCATGGTGGCGAAAGTTCGGTAAGGACTGGCGCCTCACCGCTCGCGGGCACGCATGGTGGGATCAAGATCGCGAAGGGCTGGGCGGCGAAGTCGCCGTTGATTGGTACTCACAGGACACGTCCAACTCCTCGCTCTACGGAGCGTTGTACTTCGAGGATTCTTCGTACACCACTGGGGCCGGTGTTCGTCTTCAAGCCCAGCGTGATCTTGGTCCAACTCGCATCTTCGTAGGCTATGACGGTTTTTCTTATACGACAGACACACTCGCCGACACCGACAACAACTTCCTGCGGCACTTGCTGCGTGCTGACGTCAGTTGGTCTTCGGGCAGTTGGTACTTCGACATCGACATGAGCTACACGTTGGGTGACAACGAACATGCCATCAGCCTCGGCGCGACGGCGCATTACAGGTTCTAATCACAGATTGCAGGCAAGGTCTTTCAAGATTAGTTGATACAGGAGTGCCGATCAGTGAATCTCTCGCGCAAGTCCATCTTTGGCATATGCACACTTGTCTTCATGATCGCCTGTGCCAACCTCACGCCCAGGCGCGGCTGGAAGCCCGAGTATGGACCGGTCGTACCGCACGACACGTTCCCAGCGGATTGCAGCCTCTGCCACGAAAGCGGTTCATGGACCAAACTCAAAGCCGACTTTGAGTACGACCACGAGAAGGAAACCGGCGTTGCATTGAACGGTGCGCACAGCACAACTCAGTGCCTCATGTGCCACAATGATCGCGGGCCTGTCAAGCAATACGCGGATCGCGGCTGCCAGGGGTGTCATGAAGACGTCCACCGTGGTCGCCAAGGCGCGCTGTGCCAGGAATGTCACAACGAAGAATCGTGGAAGCCCAAGGAAGCAATCGCCCAGCACATGCGAACGCGTTTCCCATTGGTCGGCGCACATGCTTCGACCGATTGCTCTCAGTGCCACACCTACATGGCAACGGGCAACTTCCAGATCCCCAGTATTTCATGCGAAAGCTGCCATTTAGCAGACATCACTCGCTCGACGAATCTTGATCACGCGACGCTTGGTCTCACCGATCGCTGCGATCGCTGCCACACGCCCGTTGCTTGGAAACCCGCCGGCTTTGACCATCCGGCAACATTCCCACTCTCGGCGGGACACGCGAACTCGTCCTGCTCGGACTGCCACACGACCCCGGGCGTCTTCACGGGACTTTCAACAAACTGTGCGAGCTGTCACTTGCCCGACTTCCAGGCCACAACCGATCCCAATCACGTTGCAGCGAACTTTGCGACCAATTGCACGCAGTGTCACTCGACTTCAACATGGCAAGGTGCGACGTTCCAGCACACAGCGAGCTTCGCCTTGACCAACGGACACAGCAATCGCTCCTGCAATGACTGCCACACCACGCCCGGAACATACGCCGGCCTCTCCACGAACTGCGCAACGTGTCATACCGACGACTTCCAACGCACCACTAATCCCAATCACGTCACGCTTGGATACGACACCAATTGCGTTCAATGTCACAACACGTTGCACTGGCAAGGCGCGAATTTTCAGCATCCGCCGTCCTTCAGACTGACCAACGGCCACGCAGGCCGCGCCTGCACGGCATGCCACACCACGCCAGGTGTCTACACAGGTCTCTCAACCTCGTGCGCCACGTGTCATACGGATGACTATCAAAGCACGACGAATCCTAATCACGCGGGCGCGGGTTTTACAACCAACTGCATTGAGTGTCACAACACCACCCGATGGCAAGGCGCAGCATTCCAGCATCCTGCGACATTCACGCTTTCGAATGGTCACGCGGGCCGCTCCTGCACCGCGTGTCACACGACTCCGGGCGTCTATACCGGTCTCTCAACCTCTTGTGCATCATGCCACACCGATGACTATCAACGTGTCACCGACCCCAACCACGTAACCAGCGGGTACAGCACGAATTGCCTTGAGTGTCACAACACGACGCAGTGGCAGGGCGCGACGTTCCAGCACGCCGCGAGTTTTCCGCTGACGAACGGGCACTCAAACCGCGCTTGTACGCTCTGTCATATCACGCCTGGAGTGTATACCGGCCTCACAACCACTTGCTCAAGTTGTCACCAGTATGACTTCCAGGCAACCACGGATCCCAACCACGTCACGGCGGGCTTCTCCAACAACTGCCTGCAATGTCATACCACTGTGCAGTGGCAAGGCGCGGTCTTCCAGCACGCGGTCAGTTTTCCGCTGACAAACGGCCACGCGAATCGCACCTGCAACACGTGCCACATGACGCCCGGCGTATACACCGGGCTTTCGACAACGTGTTCGACGTGCCACCTAGACGACTTCCAGGGAACGACAGATCCAAACCACCTTGCCGCCGGATATTCGACTGACTGCACCCAATGTCACACGACCGTGCAATGGCCCGGCGCAGTCTTCCAGCACCCCGCAAGCTTCCCCTTGGCTAGCGCGCACGCCAATCGCTCGTGCACGGAGTGTCACTCAGTGCCGGGGGTGTATGCAGGCCTCTCAACAGAGTGTTCAAGTTGCCATCTCGATGATTATCAGGGAGCTAACGACCCGAACCACACGCAGTTGGGCTATCCGCTGACGTGCACAACGTGTCACACACCCACGCTGTGGAGCAACGCAAACTTCAACCACCCGCGCATCAACCGAGGCAACCATTCGGGCCTGTCATGCAGCAACTGCCACACAGTCCCCGCGGCGACGCCGGCCTTCAGTTGCACGCACTGTCACGAGCACAGGCGATCCAGTACAGACTCAGACCACAACGGCGTGCCCAACTACCAATATCTCAGTTCGGCCTGCTACAACTGTCACGATTGAGCGTTCGTTTCGCACGTAGTGGAGCACCGGTTGGTTGTGCACATTAGTTACTCGTCTGGACGCGCTTCTTGTGGTATTGCGTCGACCCGGATTTCATGGCGTACTGCACAAGCTCGGGTCGATCGTTGACACCAAGCTCTTTCATGACGCGCGCGATAGGACTCTACTCTCCTTATCTGATATCATCACGAACGCATTCTCTGATTTCTTACCGGGGCTGACTGGACGCCATTCATGTTCGCACCCGCATGGTTAGCAGGCGATTGAGCGCAACGCACATCGTTGCCAGACGAGCGAAGCAGCCTCACGAGCAGATATGGTTAAGCATCGGCCGCGACTCCACGTACAGAGCGATCAGTTCGCTACGACTCCGACGTTCATCGCGGTACCGTCGGTTCGGTTTCCAAGTTCCTTTGGATCTGTCAAACTTGTGATAAAGTCCGAAGCCCAACGATAAATATTGAACTCTTCAACCTTGAAGCGCATTCTGGTCATGCGTTCCCGACGTTCCTTCGGTTCCATGGTGAACGCCTGCATGATCGCATTTGCAAAGTCTTCGGTGTCATACGGATTGACAATGATCGCGTCGGGCAGATCGCGAGCGGCACCCGCAAACTCTGACAGCACGAGCACTCCATCGCTCGATTCGTCGCCGATGACTTGGCCGTCGCTTTCCGACTTGGCCGCAATAAATTCCTTCGCAACAAGGTTCATTCCATCGTGGAGTGAACTGACGACGCAGATTCGAGCCATCTTGAGGAAGGCATACACGGTTTGTCCCTCGTGGTGACCAACCAGAAATCGAATCGGTTTCCACGACTCGGTTTGCAACTTCCAATTGATCGCATCAGCCAACGTTTCCAGTTCGGTGACAAGGTCGCGATACCGCGGGATATGAGTGCGGCTTGGAGCGCCCAATTGCACGAATGTCAGCTGTCCCTTGTATTCAGGGTACTTCTCAAAGAACCGCTCGATTGCCTTGAACCGCTCAGACAATCCTTTGGTGTAGTCGATACGGTCCACGCCCACCGCGATAACGCCCTGCTCAATCTGGTACTGCTTGCGGAGCATGCGTATCTGTTCCTCAAGTTCAGCGCCGTGAGCAACTTCGCGCTCTGACCAGGGCTGCACGCTGATGGGGAAGGGCCGAACGAGTGCCGTGTGCCCCTGCAGTTCCGCCGAGAAACGATCCCAATCAAGGCGCGCTTCGACCATTCTGTCAACCGTGTCCAGAAAGTTGTTGCAATGCTGCTGCAGGTGAAACCCAATCAAGTCAGCACCAAGCATCCCCTTCAGAATCTCAACTCGATAAGGACAAATCCGGAACGCCTCGGGATTGGGCCATGGGATGTGCCAGAACAATCCGACGCGAAGATCAGGGCGAACCGCTTTGAGCATTCCAGGCACCAGCGCGAGTTGATAGTCCTGCACCATCACGATCGCGTCTTCTTTGCCGATTTCGCTCAGTACGGCGTTTGCAAATCGCTGGTTTGCGCTCACATATTGCTGCCAATCCCCAACGCGAAAGATCGGCCGTTCGTGCGTCAAGTGACACAAGGGCCACAGGCCCTCGTTGGAAAATCCGTAGTAATAACCCTGCTCCTCCTCCTTTGTGATCCATACTCGCTTGAGCGTGTAGCGAGGATCTTCGGGCGGCACTGGCACACAGCCTTGAACGTCCGACATCTGCCTGTCCGCATCGCCTGCCCCATGCGCGACCCACAGTCCACCGCACGCACGCAGCACCGGATCAAGTCCGGTGACAAGACCACTCGCCGGTCGGACGAGCGTTGGTCTTCCTTCCTTTAGTTGATGCATGTACGGTTCACGATTGCTCACAACCACAAGCGCTTTGCCTTGCAATGCGTGAATCGCGTGCGACCGAAGTCGATCACGCGTCCACATTTTGTCAGATCGCACGACTTCGTGTGCTTTCTCCTGCTCCTTGGAACGCGCCGCTCGAAAAGATGCCGCCAAGTGGACTGATTCGTCAGCGAGTCTTGACACGGGCAGTCCCTTTGGGGGTGCCTCAGGTGTGCTTCCAAAACGCAAGCGTCGCATCCAATCGGCAAGCAACAGCAAAGGTCGCTCGAAGAGTGCCCAGGCAAGTCCGGTGGTGACAAGAAATGTCCCAAGCCCGACAGCGAGCGACCAAAACAGCGAACGCAACAGTCCGCGAGTCATGCGATCCTCGGCATACTGAGCATCGTGCAACACAGCAATCGCCCCCAGCAACTCTCTCACGCTATTCAGCACAGGACGCACACTGATGTGTGTCGTGCCCTGCGATTCGCGAATGACCGCCGCTGCATCAGAAGCCGATCGGAGCGCCTCGCTCACAACCGGCTGTACGGTCGGTGCCAGTTCTCCGACACCGTTGCCGGCAGCGAGCAAGGAACCATCCGCGCGAAACAGCGCCATGCCAATCAGTCGTGAATGACCATCTAAACGATCAGACAGCAGCGAAGCCGCGAGTTTTTCGTCAGCCAGAAGTGCCGTTCTTGCGAGCGAATCGACTCTGAACGCGAGGAGCAGCGAACGCCGATCTAGGTCATCGATCGTGTGTCTATGTTCCCTGCGAACCTGCGTCCAAAGCAGGACGCCCACGACGATCGCAGCAAGCGTTGCAAGCACAACGCCGAGCCGAAGAGACTTGGATGACAGTGGCGTTGATGGAATCATGTGCTGCGTCCTCCTTCCTGCGCTCGTTCAACGGCTTTGATGGCGTTGATGACTCCGATGTATGAGTACGCCTGCGGCAAGTTCCCCAGCGAGATCCGATACTGGTCGTCGTATTGCTCTGAAAGCATGCCCGTTGGTCCTACATGCCGGAGCACTTGATCGAGCAACTCCTCGGCTTCACGCACTCTGCCAAGCGTGAGCAACGCTTCAATGAGCCAACCGGTGCAAATGTGAAACCCACCTTCCTTCCCTGGCAGGTTGTCTGGAAAGGCGTAGCGTCTCACCACAGACCCGGTGAACAAGTGTCGGCGCACCACATCCACCGTGTGTGACCAGCGCGGATCTTTCACATCAACCAATCCCGTCAAACCAACGTGCAGCGCCGCCGCGTCGATGTCCTGCGACATGTACGCCGTCGTGAAACTGTTCGCAACCTCGCTGTAGCCGTTCGACAGCACATCATGCCGAATCCGTTCGCGCAGTTCAAGCCACGCAGCCGGCTGCGTTCCAACGTCCAGCATGTGCAAAGCGATACCCCGATCAACCGTCTGAAAGCACATCGCCTTTGTGTGAACATGATGCCGTCGCGACCCGCGCAACTCCCAAATCCCATGATCTGGCTCGGTCCAACGTGCTTCGACCGCGTTCACCATCCCCCGCACCAATCGCCAATGGTCGGAAGTCAGCGGCGCACCTCGTTCCGCCAGCGACGCGATCAAGTCCACGATGGGTCCGAACACATCAAGTTGCACCTGCTGCGCGGCTGCGTTTCCGATTCGCACAGGCCTGCTTCCGCCATACCCATCGAGCTCGCCAACTTCGCCTTCAGTACCTAGGTCCTCCCCAAGCAGCGTGTATACGGGTCGTAACTCGTCTGGTCTTTCAAGGCGATCGACGACGCCGCACAACCAGTCGAGGAATCGCATCGCGGTACCCGTGTTTCCCAACTTCAGCAACGCCGAGCATGCGAGCGCGGCGTCGCGTGGCCAACAGTACCGATAGTCCCAATTCCGTGTTCCTCCCAAGTGCTCAGGCAGGCTCGTTGTTGCTGCGGCAGCCACTGCACCGCTCGGTCCATAACTGAGGCTCCGCAGCATCAAGGCGCACTTGCGCAGGACACTTTCATACTTTCCGGTCGCTTGAATGCTCCCCGTCCAACTTCTCCAAAAGAGCTCTGTTGCGCCACGACGCTGCGCTTCTGACTGCGGATTGGGCCGAGTGCTGGGCGATCCGTATCGCAATTCCAAGACGCAGTTGCTCCTCGCGTCGACGATTGCTTCGGCTGTATCATGCCTTCCTTCTTGACGAATGGTCCAGGAAACACCTGGTGAATACAGGGTGATACTGTCACGTGATCCATCGACTTCAAGCCCATTTTCCTTCACGATGAGCTTTGTCACAAC
>CAZEZV010000075.1:0-15792 GCA_964516725.1 uncultured Phycisphaeraceae bacterium | reverse complement strand
GGGCGACTTCCCCTTCTACAGCCCGCGTTACGCCGCACACATGCTCGCCGAGCAATCTCTTCCCAGCATCGCTGGCTACTTCGCCGCGATGCTCTACAACCCCAACAACGTCTCCAACGAATCCGCGCCCGTCACCGTCCGCCTCGAACTCGAAGCCTGCGCGATGATCTCTCGCATGCTTGGCCACGGCAACGAATCCTGGTCTCACCTCACCAGCGGCGGCACCCTTGCCAACATCGAGGCGCTCTGGATCGCTCGCACAACAAGTCTCTTGCCGTTCGTCATCAAAGACATTCGATCGCAACTCGGCCTCCCCCAAGCAGCATCACCTTCAACCACAAGTGAACTGCTCCGTCAATCACCCACCAGTTCGCTCAACGCCTTCGCAAAGACCTTCGACGACGCTTCCTCCGCGTTCGGCGCCGGCCCGCAGACAACCAAGAAAGTCATCCGCGCCTATCTCGACTCTCCCCACAACGTCGTCGAGCACGGCGTCAGTGTGTACTCAAAGTTGGGTTCCTTTCCCGTCCTCCTCGTCCCCGAAACCCATCACTACTGCTTCGAAAAAGCCCTCGATGTGCTGGGCTTGGGCCGACGCGCACTTCGCTCCGTGCGAGTCGATTCTGACTTCCGCATGCGCATCGATGACCTTGACAAACAAGTCGACCGCGCCCAACGAGAAGGCCTCCACATCCTCGCAGTCGTCGCCGTCATCGGCACGACCGAAGAAGGCGCCGTCGATCCCCTCGACGAAATTCTCAACCTCCGCAGTACTCGCGAAAAGGCGGCCAAAGGCTCCTTCTGGCTGCATGCAGACGCGGCGTACGGCGGCTATCTCCGCACGATGACAATTCCATCGCGCCTCGGACTTGGTGAGCCATCAACCGAAGTGAAAATCCAAGGCCAACACAAACGCATCGCACTCGACCTCCCCGAGCACTCCGCATGCAGCGCATTGGAACGTCTCGGCGAATGCGACTCGATCACCATCGATCCGCACAAACTCGGATACATCCCGTACCCTGCCGGCGCAATCTCCTTCAAGTCCAACCTCGTCAAGCCGCTCGCACGTCAGGACGCCCCTTACCTCACTTCCGCGCCGCAAGACGTCAAAGGCGAACGCACCTCGCAGAGCATCGGCATGTACGTCTTGGAAGGAAGCAAGCCCGGCGCCGCCGCGGCCAGCGTCTGGCTCAGCCATTCACTCATCCCTCTCGACAACACAGGGCACGGCGTCCTCATCCGCGACACCGTCCGTAATGCCTGCGAACTCCACTCGCTGCTTGAGAGTTACTCCGACCTCGCCGCGCCCCAGTCGGTCCGCGCCATCTGCCTGTGCCCACCCGGATCCAACATCGTCTGCTACGCATTTCGACCGGCAGTGGGGGGATCGCGAGCGCTGGAGTTGAAGCAACTCAACGCCCTCAACGCCGCGATCTACCGCCGCTTCACACTTCGCGAAGGCGAACGCGTGTACGACCAGTCCTTCTTCGTCAGCCGTACGACGCTTTCCAGCACCCGTTACTCCACCGACACCGTCCGACCCTTCCTCGCGCGCCTCGGCGCGTCCGAGCAAGACTACTCCACTGAAGGCGTCTTCCTCCTTCGCTCAACGCTGATGAATCCGTGGTACACCCACTCCAAGGAACGTGGCCGATACTTCTTGAGCGAACTCACGGCCGATCTGTACGCTGCGGCTGCAGAAGAAGCAATCAAACAGCCAACAACATAAAAACCACATGAAAACGCGTCCACGCATGCTATTACGGACGTGCAGGTATATAATTTGACGAGCCTTGAAAACGTTCCTGTCGCACAGCGCTTCACGCACGCCACCAAGTCCGCACGTCGAACCGGCGAGTCATGGTCAACATGTTGGGCATGCGTTGCCATGGAAACACACACATGAAGACCATCATCGAGCCGTTCCGCGTCAAGTCCGTCGAGCCGTTCCGTCTGACCACGCGCGAGCAGCGCGAGACGATCCTGCGCGAGGCGCACTTCAACCCGTTCCTCATTCGTGGCGGCAATGTAATGATCGACCTCCTCACAGACTCGGGCGCAAGCGCGATGAGTAGCGAGCAGTGGGCTGGCATCATGCGGGGCGACGAGTCCTACGCAGGCAGCGAGTCGTTCTTCCGACTGCAACGCGTGCTTCGTGATCTCACCGGCATCGATCAAGTCCTCCCGACCCACCAGGGCCGCGCGAGCGAACGGATTCTGTTTGAACTCGTTGGTGGCAAAGGCAAGGTCATCCCCAACAACGCACACTTCGACACCACACGCGCGAACATCGAACACTCCGGTGCGGAAGCCATCAACCTCGCAATCCCAGAAGCAAAGAACCCGCGCACTCGCCACCCCTTCAAAGGCAACATGGACGTCGCCTCGCTTGAGGAACTGATCACGAAAGTCGGACGAGATCGCATCCCGCTCGTGATGCTGACCGTCACCAACAACACCAGCGGCGGCCAGCCCGTCAGCCTCGAGAACATCAAGGAAGTCCGCAAAGTCTGCGACCGCCATCGCCTCCCGCTCTTTCTCGACGCCTGCCGCTTCGCCGAGAACGCCTGGTTCATCCGACAGCGCGAACAAGGCCAGCACGATGTCGCCCCACGCGACATCGTCCGCGCCATGTTCGATCTAGCCGATGGAGCAACCATCTCCGCAAAGAAAGACGGCCTCGTCAATATTGGCGGCCTGCTGCTGCTGCGCGATCGCGAACTCTTCCAACGCGCAAGCAACCTTCTCATTCTGACTGAGGGTTTCGTCACATATGGCGGCCTCGCAGGCCGCGACCTGGAAGCGATGGCGCAGGGCTTCACAGAAGTCGTTGAAGAAGACTACCTGGGCTACCGCATCCGCACCGTCGAGTATCTCGGAGAAAAACTACTCAAGTCCGGCATCCAAATCGTTGAACCGCCAGGCGGCCACGCGATATACATTGACGCAAGCCACTTCGCCCCGCACATCCCGCGAGAGCAGTTCCCGGGTCAATCCGTCGTCTGCGGCTTGTATCGCCTCGCCGGTATTCGCAGCTGCGAAATAGGCAGTGTGATGGCCGGTCCCGGTCGCGTCCCGGAAATGGAACTCGTCCGCCTGGCGATTCCTCGCCGCGCCTACACGCAAAGCCATATCGACTACGTTGCCGAGGCCTGCGCAGAGTTGTACTGCGCGAAACACGACCTCCGAGGCATGCGCATCGTTGAAGCACCAACCGTCCTTCGCCACTTCACAGCAAAGTTTGAAGAAGTGTGAGGCTGGCGTTTCCAACATGCAGCCGGACCGTCAGGGAGGGGTTCGAATAACCCGAAGCTTCCGCTCCCGAACAGAGGCAACCAACATGGCACGCACGCGGCATGAAAGCCTGCATTTCAGGGCAAAAAAGGCAAGCAATCAACATTCAGAACGCACGCTAGCGAGGCCTCAGGCCCCACTCCGCTGAATCCGCCCTGTCTGCCCACAATCGCATGTCTTGTGCCTGATTCCAATCAACAAGCCCCGCGTGCGAATCGATGTACGCCGACACCGCCCGCCTGCCGTGTCGCAGCGAAATGAAACCGGAGTTGAGCCCGGGCTGATTCGTCGCGTGCTCGTATGCCACCGCCCAGCGTCGCGGCTGACTCGCCGAAAAAATCGGCGGCTCGATGCGGAAGAAGCCCTGTGGCAGCGACTCAAGATTGATGCCGGGCGGCTCGATCCCGCGCGCGCTCCCAAACGCCATCAGTCCACTGGGGCGGCACACATCCGGAATCTTGTTGACGAACACACGCCCAAACACGCGCTGGAACAACGGATCAAACTCACCCAGCGCATCGCTCCCGCCGACGAACGCGACGTTCATGCCCAGCGAGGGATACAGGCTGATCATGTATGTCAGGTCTTTGCCGTAGTCGAGGTAGTTGTTCGGATTGTTCTGCCAGTCTCGGAGCTGCGCCGGATCGTGATAGAGACCGTTGAAGTCATAGTTCATGTACGGCGCCAGCCTGAACGGATACCGCTGTGCCTCCTCGATCCGGTTGTTCGCCGACGACAGTCGCTCGCCGACCCCGTCGCGCACGATCATGTTGCCGTTCACCATGGCAGGCGACGCAAACCCTGTCAGGATGCGATCCTGATTGTCATTGGAGTACGCATGAAACGCTGTCATGAGCTGTTGCGCTTCGGCCAACTCGCGAGTCTGTCGGGCGACAGTCCGCGCCTTGGCCAACGACGGAATCAGCATCGAAATCAGCAGGGCGATGATTCCTATAACTACAAGAAGTTCAATCAAAGTGAACCCAAACCGTCGCGCCTGGCGTCTCTCGTGGGTAATTTGAGGTGAATTGTCAGTCGGGCATCCACACAGTGGCTGCCGGAATGCAGTCGTTGCCAGAGGGCTGTTCAGTGATGTGCGGGTAGTCATTTTTGCCTTCCTATCGTGATTATTGCTGTGATGCAGGAAGATTTATTGACAAACAAGAAACGAGCGATAAACTACTAATGGATATGGAAGTCTTGTATAGTATACCACACTTTTCCGGAGTCGTACAAATGCAAGTCAAGAATTCATCGAAAATGTCACTTTCGTGTTCCCTTTTGACCCTGATCGCGGCTGGTGCCTGCTTTGGACAAGCGGCGTCGTTGCGGGAGGAAACTTTTGCGCAGCCCACCTTAGACCGCTGGTTCTATCCGTTCGGCGGGACGCCTGGCGGGGAAATCACAGCTTCCATTTTCAGGACGCCCAGCGACGCGACGGTTAACGGCGTTGCCGCGTTTGATGATCGAGATGCTCAACTGGTCGTTGCCTTTGACACCGCTCCCCTCATTCAGAAGATGCGTGGGCCAAACTGCTATCGCCTCACGTCGCTGCGGCTCACGCTGACCACCAGCAATCCGCCACGGTTTGCGTATGACCCGTCGTATGACAACCCGCTGGTTGCGGACACTGACCCGGGCACGCCTGTCGAAGTGTTCGGTGCGGGCTATCGAAACGGGTTTAATGCAACGACGATCACGGAAGCGATGCCCTTTGCGTTTGCCGCACCGTATACAGAGGGTGTGCGGAACATTTTCCCGGCGCAGTTGAACGCAGACGGCACGGTGCAGCGCGACATCTCGAACCAGATTCGTGATGGGTTTGAAGCGCCGCCCATGGCGATTGGTCAGGTCGCGGGGCTCACGTCGGGCGATCTTGTGCCGCAGGCGAGCACGATGACGTTTGATCTTGATCTCACGCAGCCGAGCGTGAAGAAGTACCTGCAGAATGCCTTTGATCAGGGACGCTTGGTGCTGGTCGTGTCGTCGCTGCACCTCACGTCGGGCGGCCCCGGCGGCGGTGGCGAACCCAACTATCCGGCGTTCTACACGAAGGAAAACCCGATTCAGCAGTCGATTCCTGTCGCGGCGAAACTCGACGTGACGATGAACCTGTCGGTGAACATCGACTTCAACAACGATGATTCGGTATTTGATCCGATGGATATCGACGCGTTCCTGAGCGTGTACAGCGAAGGGCCGTGCCTGCCCCTTGGCGCGGAGTGCGGCGACATCGATTTCAACAATGACACAAGTCTCTTTGACCCGATGGACATCGACGACTTTCTTAGCGTCTATAGCGAAGGCCCGTGCAGCACAGGCAACTGCTAAGGAGTAAGCGAATCCTTTCCCCGCCGATAGCCGCTCATCGAGCGATGAGCGAACGCGCCTCTTTGAGAGCAGCATCCTCACGGCGCTGGAATGAGGGTTCGAAACAAAACAGCCGCCGATCATGCGAAGACGTGATCGGCGGTTGTGTTTTGGATGTTGCAGAGTAGTGAAACAAGTCACAGCGGCCCCGCGAGCGGCGTCAATACATCCGGCATTCGTGCAGAACAGGGTGGAATTGGAGGTCGTACTTGATTGTAATTTCAGTGCTTTATGGTGGTTTCACTGGCACCATCGGCGTGGCCTGCGCGCGTCGTGATGGTTGGCGAAGTCTGGAAACTCGAAAACGTGCTTCGGGGCGTCAAGTGGTCTTGTTGCATGTTCGATTGCCACTGTTGAATGCATGGAGGCATTGGCATGAGCGTCGATTCTTATCGGTCTCCTTTTGAACACTCCAGGACTTCTCGCGCGGGCCGCGTGATGAGTTGGGTTGCTGCGGCGTACGTGTGTGCCGCGGGCATTGTGTCGGCGTCGGGCGCGGCGGAATCTGCACCGGGGCGGTTCGCGTCCGCTGCGACGCGAGCGGATTCGAGTGATTGCGCGTCGTGTCACGTGTTTTCGAAGACGTTGTCGCATCCGGTGGGCGTGACGCCATCGATGCGTGTGCCGGATTCGATGCCTCTTGAGGGTGGACGCGTGACGTGTCTTACGTGTCATGACGGCGCGATGGCGAGCGGGCACTCTGAGCGGCGCGCGACGGGACAAGACTTTCTACGCGGGTCGGAACTTGCTGAGAGTTTTTGTTCGAAGTGTCACGGTGAAACAAAGTCGCGCACGCCTCACGCAAACGAGGCGATGAATGCGCACTTGATTGCATCGACGATAATGAATGGCGTTGAGCGATTGGACTCTGAAAGTCTCACTTGCATGGGCTGTCATGACGGCACAGCGGCGAGCGACGCGGGAGCGAATCACACGAAGGGACTGGGCGGGATGGATGATCGATTCCCCAGTGATCATCCGATCGGGATCGCTCTTGACGTTCGCAATACGGATCGCGAAGATGGACGGATGAAGTCAAAGAACATGATCGACAGCCGAGTACGGCTGTTTGGTGGCACGGTCGGGTGCGGCTCGTGTCACAGCGTGTACTCGAAGCACGAGAAGTTGCTGGTGATGAGCAATCAGCGGAGTGCGTTGTGCGTGGAGTGTCACGAGATGTAGAGGAGTTGTGAGGGTGCGATAGTGCGAACGTGTGGATTCTCAGAAGTGGGAATTGTGGCGGGGTGGTGATTTCAGTTGAGAGAATTGGCCTGAGTTTGTTTGGAAAGTAGAAAATAAGATAAGCGAGAGACTCTGACGTCCTTTTCAGGGCATTGGCTCAACGTGTTGCCGACCAGGGGTTCGATTCGCTCACCCGTGACAACATTCTCGCGGTCCATCGGGCCTAAAGCGACGAAACCGGTGTTGCTGATTTAATGTCTGTCGTGGCACATGCCTTGCATCTGGTGCTGGTGGGTTGTCTTCGCGTTTTGCGAAGGCGGCTTCACTGGGCCTTTTATGACGCACATGCTTCGACACTGTTTTTCTGCGCTCGCCCTGTCCTTTGCTGCTTGCGCCGTGGGGCAGCTGCCGCCGGATCATCCGCCGATTGGGGTGTCAGAGAATTCTGGAATGAGTGGTGAGGTGCCGGCGTTTTTGAAGCAGTTGGAGGACGGGCCCAAGGGGATGCTGGCGGTGCGGGCGATTCAGGGGACGAAGGATGGGCAGGGTTTTGCGGGGGATGAAGTTGAAGTGACGCTATTTCATCGCGATGTCGCGGTGAAGCAGATGAGGTCTGTGCTTGATGATCAGGGCGTGGCGCTCATCGGCGATATTCCGGTGGGGATTGGTGTTTCGCCACTGGTGCGCATTCGTCACTCGGGCGTGCAGTATCAGGATTCGGCGCCGGATATGAGTCCGGAGAACACTTCGGCGAAGGTGGACATCACGGTGTATGAAGTGACGGATGAGATGCCGGCGTGGAAGTACGTGATGCGGCACATGGTCGTAGAGCAGCGCTCGGGGCAGTATGTCGCGTCCGAAGTGGTGGTTGTCGAAAACTTGGGTGACAAGACGTGGTTGGGTGAGCCGGCGGACATGCTCAAGCGTCGCGCGACGGTGCCGCTGCCATTGCCTGCGGGCGCGAGTGATGTTGAACTCGTGCAGGGCTTTCACGGGTGGTGCTGCTCGGCGATGAAGGGGTCGACGCTGCAAGTGCAGATGCCGTTCATGCCTGGCAAGATGACGTACAAGTTTGCGTATCGCGTCACCCCGAAAGATGGCGTGCTTGATCTGCGGGTTGCGATGCCTCGTGAGGCGGGGAGTGCGGCGTTTTTTGTGCCGGATGATGGGACAAAGTTGGAGCCTGCGCTTGTGACTGAAGCAGGAGCAGACACCAGCGGTGCACAAAGGCTCAAGATGTTTGAGGCAAAGGCAGTGCCAGCGAATCAGGTGGTGGGTCTCGTGGTGAGGATGCCGGACAAGGCAGTCGTCGTGAGTGCGGAAAGGACTGAGAAAACGGGCGTACCGGTGTGGGTGCTTGCGGGCGGCGGCGTTGCGGCTGCGGTTGGAGCGTTTGTCGCGTGGAAGATGTTGGCCGGGAAAGGCAAGTGATGCGGGCGGCGGTTCCAATGCGTGCGACGCATGAGGTTGGGCACGTGTTGAGAGTGCCGAATCCGAGTATGGTGCGCGCGTACTGGGCTGTGACTGCGGGCGTGCTGGTGCTTGCGGTGTGGATGGCGATTTTCTATGCGCCGGTGCATGACGAAATGGGGCTTGTGCAGAAGTTGGTGTACTTGCACATTCCTGCGGCGGCGGGTGCGCTGGTCGCGTCTGCGTTTGTGTTCCTTGGGAGCGTTGCGTTCTTGTGGACGAAGGAAAGGCTGTGGGATCGCGTTGGCGCGGAAGCAATTCGCGTCGTGGTGTTCTCGAGCGCGATTGTGCTGGTCACCGGCGCGATCTGGGGGAAGTCGTACTGGGGTAGCTGGTGGACTTGGAGTCCACGGCTGACGTTCACGCTCATTCTGTGTATGTTGTACGCGGGGCTGATGGTCATGAGATGGTGGCTGCGGCCTGCGAGCAAGCGTGCGACGGTGAGCAGCGTGTGCGGGGCTGTGGCGTTTTTGGATACGCCATTGGTGTACCTCAGTGTGCGGCTGCTGCCTGATGTGCATCCCACATCGATTCCGCTCACGAATGAGATGCGGGTGACGCTGGTGGTGTGGTTTGTGTTGATCGGATTGATTTGTTTGGGGGTAGTTGCGTCGCCTGTGGTGAGGTACTTGAGGAAGCGGGAGAGAGTTGCGACGCGCTGATGGATGGGGTTGATGGAGTGGGAACGAGTTGAAGCGGCTGACGTTGGTGGTCGTCCTCTCCAACCCGCCCGGCGGGACGGGCTTTTGTCCTTAGGCAATTGCGCTGGTGGCGTTGGCCGTCTTCTGCACCGACGCGTGTTTCATTTTGCACGCTGCGAGGAACACGAGTTCCGCGGCGGCCCAGAGACCGACCCAGATTTCGCCACCGGAGCCGAAGCCGTAGCTGTGGAGGCCTGAAGCCATCACATAGTTAACGCCATAGAAAGTCCAGACGATGACGACGAAGCCCAGCACTGCGGCGGCAGCGAGGCCGAAGTCTTCGAGCCAGCGTATGTAGCGGGCGTGGAGGACGGCAAAGTACACAACGATACTGATGAGTGCCCAGGTTTCTTTGGGGTCCCAGCCCCAGAAGCGACCCCAGGAGTCGGCGGCCCAGACACCGCCCAGGATCGTGCCGGCGGTCAGGAGGAAGAGGCCGATCTGGATGGCGCGGTAGGTTTGGAGGATCAGCGGGTGAGAGAGTTTGGAGAGCTTTGGTGTTGAGCCGCGCTTCGCGAAGAGGACTTCGCGTGCGAGGTAGACGTGACCTAACACGGCGGCGACAGCGAGGACGCCGTAACTGGCAACGATGGTCAGAACATGGACGATGAGCCAGTAGTTGCTGCGGAGGACGGCGGGCAATGAGTTGGTGCGGTCGGTGAGGGGGACAAGGCCAGCGAAGAGGACGGAGACGAGGGCGGCGCAGACGCCTGCGAAGAGGTAGAAGGACTTGCGGCTGAAGGCTTGGGCGACGGATGCGACGGCGATGCCGACCAGGCCCATCCAGAGGAGAGATTCAAAGGTGTTGCTGACCGGGGCGCGGTGGAGGATCGCGACGCGGAGGCTGATGCCCATGATGTGTTCGGCGACGCCTGCTGCGGTTGCGAGAAGCGCGATGATGATGAGTGGTTTGCGGAGTGTGAGACGTGAGAGACCGAAGGCGATAATCGCTAGGCCGTAGAAGTACTGAGTTTTGCGCCAGGGATTGTGGCGGTCGTAGAAGACTTCGAGCCTGACGGACCTTGCGTCTGCTTCTGAGAGTGCGCCTGTGGAAGCGATGGCGTTTTTCAGCGCGGTGACTTGCGGCGCGGCGTCTGCGCCTGACTTGTACGCGTCGGCGAAGGCTTGCATGGCGGTGCGGACTTGCTCTGTGCCGGGATCGCCGCCGTTGATGCCTGCGTTCAAGAAAGCCTTGCCGGGTTCGCCGGGGACAATCGCGATGGACTGCCCACTTGTGAGCGCCGCCATATTGTTCGCGGCGTTGAAGATGTCGAGGGCTTTGCGTTGATCCTGAGTTGGCGAAGCCTGCGGATTGGCTTTGCGGGCGGTGTCGAATTCTGCGACGAGTTGCATGATGCCCTTGCAGGAAGCAAGTTCGGTGGCGCTGAAGAATTCGCGCTGCGGATCAAGGCCAACTTTGCGTTTGAAAGGTTTGTTGACGACGCCGATGAGTTCGTCGTTCAACATTGCGTCGCCCTTGAACATCAGGTCGCAGAGAAACTGCATGGGATGACGACCTGCGTAGGTCTTCGGGCCTCGGCTTGCGGCCCATTGCTCGCGGCCCGTGACGTCGGACGCGAGGCGACGTGCGTAGGTTTCGAGCGGCATGACGCGGCCGCCGTCCTGGATCGCGATAGTGCCCAGGTCATTGAGCCACGCGGTGTCGTCAGACTTGGCCCACAAGGTCGGGTTCAGGATGCACAGGAGGAGGAGCGACAGGAGTGCCTGCAAGCGACGAAGACGTGGGAGAGATTGATGTACTCGGAACATTGCGAACTTCTTTCTGCACTGGTGTGGATGATTCCAAGTGAGGCGCGGGGATGCCGGGGTGCCCCCACGAAAAAGAGTGGCTGAAGAAAGTGATGAAGATGCCGACGCAGAGGAGGGCGGAGGCGAGGTACGTGAGTTTGAGACCCGGATCTCGCATGACGCTGAAGATGGAGATGTTGGTACCGGAAAATCCGGATTGGTAGACCTTCCAGGGGTAGCTTGCGAAGGGGGCGTTCATATGGATGACGTAGGGGGTGTCGGGCTTGTCTTTGGCTTTGACGATGACTTCAGATTCGTAGGCCATGGCCATTTCTGTGCCGGGGTAGTCGTCTTTGCGGAAGTCTTTGAGTTCGATTGTGAAAGGCAGTTCTACGGTGCGAGGTCCATAGGAGAGGAGAAGGTTTCGGGACGGATCAGGGATGCGCTCGAAGCCTTTCCAGGGGATGATGAGTTGTTCGTCGACGCCGGGGACTTTCACAACTATCGCGGGGCGTTGATCCGCAGTTTTTTCAGCTTTGACGATTCGCGTCGCAGGGCGGGCGTTGCTGTATTGATTAAACAGTTTGACTTTGCGGGTGCCAACGTCGATGGTCGCGGGAAGCGTTTCAAGCAGACCAAGTTCCTTGCCGGCACCGGCCGAGTCGATGTAGCCCAGGCGGGTGGCGTCAAGCGGGCCATAGATGATGAACGTTTCGGGCTCCTTTGTTGAGGGTGTGGCGGCGAGCGTTGCGCCCGAGCGTTTGGTGCCTTCCATCATGCGGCTCATGACCATGTCGGGAAAAGCACGGAACGATGTGTGGCGTTCGATGTTGCCTTGCGAGTCCTTGATCGTGACTTCGATTGCCGGATTGTCTCGTGTGCCGGTGTCGGTCACTTTGCCATCGGTCACCATGGCGCGCGTGAAACGTTGGACGGTATCGATGGTCCAGCCAGGAAGTATCTCTTCACCAGCGTTTTTCAAGGTGAATTGCTTGCCGTCGAGGGTGAAGAAGTAGTCAGCGCCTTGCGGAATTGCGGGTGGCGTCCATGACTCGCCATCGGCGAGGACGCGGATGGTGAGGGGGCCAAGTTTGGCGGGGCCGCCTGACTTGGATTCTTCGCCGACCCAATTGCCGGCGGCTGCGTTGGTGTCGAGGGAAAGTTCGACGGCGCGGAGTTGCTGCGGGGCGTCGTTGGCGACGTAGCGTTCTTCGTTGGTGTTGTCCCAGAAGTCGAGGACTTGAATTGGTGTGCCGGCGATGTTGAGATTTGCGGCGTGGTGCGGGGCTTTGGCGTCGCCCAGGACGGTTGGTGTGCCGACTTTGAATTCAGAGACTTGCAGAACTTCGCCATCAGTTTCCAGAATGTTGCTGGACGTGCCTTCTTCGAGGGCGATATGGCCTTCGAGGCGGCCAAAGAGAGACCAGAAGCCGCCGCAGATGAGCATGAGGAGCGCGGCATGCACGGTGATGAAGCCGACGTGCTTTTTTTTCCAGGGGTAGCGGGTGACGACGGCGAAGATGAGGCTGACACAGATGAGGGCCATGAGGACCATGAACCACCATGCGCCGTAGACGGTTGCTCGGGATGTTTGCACGCCGTGCTTGGACTCGAGGTAGGTGCCCCAAGCCATGGCGAGGGCAACGAGGGCCATGACGGGCACGGCGAGTTGGATGCTGCCCAGGAACAGGATGGCGCGGCCCAGCGGCGTGAAGTGCCAGGAGTGCATCGGTTTCATACGGCACTCTCCGATGATGGCGACAGCGAGTCGGCAATGTCGCACAGGGTGTTGTAATAGTCGTCTGCGGCGATGCCGAGAAGCGTGGCACCGAAGCACTCGCAGTCTTCTGGGCTCGCCATATCGGCGTAGTTGATGGGCGGGATGTGATACGCGATGACGTAGGGAAGGAGTTCTTTGCGATCTTTCAACGAAGGGTGTATGAAAATGCAGAAGCCTTTGGAAGGATGATCGCCCAGCGGCACAGCGGCGGCGAACTCGCCTGGTACCAACGCAGATTCATCGAAGCGGATGCCTGTTGGATAGCGGACGAACGTGGAATCTGAGAGCATCTTGAGGACGGCGTCGGCGTCGATGTAGAAGCCGTGCTTGGCGCGTGCGGTACGGGCTTTCTCGACGAGGTGATCGCGGAGGGCGAGCTTGGCGTCGGATTCTGTGAGTTTGATTGCCATGGGTGGAACCAATCGGACGCAGGGAATTCACCACAAAGACGCGAAGAGCACAAAGAAAACAGGTGTCGGGGGTGTATTACTTTTTGTCGGGTGCGGGCTGGTCTGGTGCTTTCTGTTCATAGCGAGCCTTGAACTCTTCGGTGGCTTTCTTGCGGCGGGCGGCTTCTTCGGGGTCGAGTTTGCCGACGTACCAGGCGTGGTCTGAGCGCTCGAGAACTTCCTTGAGTTTGGCTTGCAGCGCGGTTGCGGCGGTTTTCTTTGCGGCGTCTTCGCTGTGGAGGTTTTTCTCAACGAGTGCTTCGAGCTGAGGGATGTATTCGGCGTAGAAGCGCTTGGCGACTTCGTAGGTGCCGTGCCAGTGGGTGTAGTCGGGAGCCATCATGGCTGCGCCGTGGCGGGCGCGGCGGCCTTCGTGGTGCCAGAGTTCGTAGTAGGTCCAGTCGATTTCGTTGCCGAACTGCGGTCCGGGGAGCAGGGGTTTGGCGAGGGCGTAGAGGTCTTTGGAGGGGGCGCCGAACTTGGTGTTGTAGAGTTCGATGAGGCCGTCGTATTGGACGTAGAAGTTGTCGATCCATTGCTGGTCGTGGCAGTTGATGCAGACGTCCTGCATGTTGGCTCGGCGTTGCTGCCAGGGGATGTCTGCGCCGGGCAGTTTCATCTTGGCATCAGCGACTTCGGGGCGGACGGAGAGTTCGGGGCGGTTGTTCCAGGAGATGCGCAGCCCAACGTCATGGGTGACGTCTTGCTTTCTGGTGGCAGACATGTGGCATGTCGCGCAGGTCGGCGCGGCCCAGTAGTCTTCGCCGACGACCCACTTGTTGGACTGCAGGTTCATCTTGTCGATGTTGGAGAAGAAGTTGATGCCGTGCTTGGACTCTTCGTAGATTTCTTTTTGTGGGTGATCAGGGCCAAGGTGGCACTTGCCGCAGGTGTCGGGGTGGCGAGCCTGGGCTGCGGAGAACGCGTGGCGAGTGTGGCAGGCGTTGCAGGAGCCTTCGGAGCCGTCTGGATTGATGCGACCGATGCCGCTGTTGGGCCACGTGGTGGGATCGAGTTTGCCGCCCGGCAGCACTTTGACTTCTGAGCCATGGCATTGCCAGCAGCCATTGACTGCGGAGGCGGCAACGCCTTCGGGAAATGCTGGGCTCTTCATGCCCTTGTTGCCTTCGACCACTTCAGCGAGGACGTTGTCGAGGGAGCCGAGGATGCGAGCGCCTTTGGAGTGGTGCGACGCGGCGAACTGCTCGGTTTCGTTGGCGTGGCAGCGCGAGCAATCCTTGGGCGTCACGAGGATGGCGATAGTCTGTCCGTAGTGCTCGAAGGCGTCAGCGTCAGACTTGGATGCACCGTGGCACTCGAAACACGCGATGTTGGCGCGGAAGTGCTTGCTCTCGCCCCATTGTTGGTAGAGCGCGGGGCTGTGGTCGCGGTGGCAGGCGATGCAGGCCTTGCTCTCGGCGGAGAGTTCTTTGGGGCCGAACATTTGTGCGTGTGCGGGTGCGGCGAGAGACACGGCGATGGCTGCGCTAGCGAGGATGAGTGTGGACTTCGTGAATGAGTTCATTGCAAAATTCATGTCAGGTGCCTCCTGCAGGAGCGAAGAGAGACTTTCCGGCGTTTTCGATGGTGAGATCGCCCGAGAGCACGGGGATCGAGACGCGGACGAGGATGGTGTACACGAGCAGGCCAAAGGCCCAGATGCCCAGCGAGACGAGTGATTCATTGAGCGTGGGCGAGTACTCGACGATTTCGCCCAGTGGTGTTGGGATGAAGGCGGGGACGATGAGACCCATGCCTTTTTCGATCCAAACGCCCACGATGAGGAAGACGCAGGCGAGGTTGAGGAACTTCACGCCCTTGGAGAAGGGCAGGTAGAGGATCACGAGGGCGATGGTGTTGAGCGCGATGGCGGTCCATATCCAGGGGACCAGGCCATGCTTGCCTGCGAGGCCCATGAAGAGGTACCTTGCTGATGCGACGTGGGCTGAGTCTGTGTAGAACTCGGTGAAGACTTCGCAGCCCAGCAGGAACATGTTGATTGACATGGCGACGGTGACGATATTGCGGAGCGTCATCAGCGCCTTGTCAGAGACGTGATAGCGCGTCGTGTAGCGGATGACTTGCAGACTCAGGATCAGAAACGCCGGACCCGCGGCGAATGCTGACGCCAAGAAGCGCGGGGCGATGACGGCGGAGTTCCAGAAGGAGCGGCCGCCAAGGCCACTGTACAAAAACGCGGTGACCGTGTGGATGCTGACGGCCCAGACGATGGCGATGAAGACAAAGGGGTAGTAGAACTTCTTCGCTGGCTTCTGCTTGCGATATGCGCAGTAGATAAGGTAGCCGCAGATGTGGAGATTCAGGAGGAGATAGCCGTTCAGCACGATCACGTCCCAGGTGAGCATGGAGATCGGGAAGTTGAAGCGGAGCATCAAGTGATGGAACCGATCGGGGCGGCCGAGATCGACGGTCACGAAGAGCAGTGCCATCAGGATCGCAGCGACGGCGAAGAGCTCGCCGAAAATCACGAGGTCGTGCAGGTCGTGATTGCGGTATATGTAGACGGGGATCACGAGCATGACGGCGGCGGCGGCCATGCCGACGAGGTAGGTGAAGTTGGCGATGTAGAGGCCCCAGGAGACTTGGTCGGTCATGCCGGTGGTCGCGAGGCCTTGGACGAACTGCTTGGCGTAGGCGTTGAGACCCAGCAGCGCGACGATGCTGAGGCCCAGCATCCAGGCGTAGTAGCGCCAATCGCCTACGAAACTGAGGCGGAAGCAGCGAGTCAGGAAGGTCAGGTAGTCTTTCACGCAAGACCCCTTTCCATTTCCGG
>CAZEZV010000074.1:0-15926 GCA_964516725.1 uncultured Phycisphaeraceae bacterium | reverse complement strand
TTCAGCAAGGCCTTTCAGCGTTGCTGCAACCCACTCTCGGAGAACGTGTCTTGTTCTTGACGCACGTTCATGAACGCAGCGTGAAACTCGACTCGCATCAACTGTGTTGTTCAACGTACGTCTCAAGCCGTGCGATGTTCCCCAACGACGCAACGACCCGATCAGACGTCTGCAACAAGTCTACGTGCGACAAGCGCGCGAGGAGACTGTCCGAATCGCAAAACAAACAAAACAAGTGGCCGCGGCGAAAATTGAGGAACTTCTCCTACATGCTGTGTGAAATTCGACAGTCGCTCCGCGCCAAAGAGCGGGTTTTTCCCGCTCGCAAAGTTTTTTTTCTGTTCGTTTCGTTCATTTTGAATTGACATTTTCGCGACGTTCCTCTTTCGCGAAAACTTTGTTTGCAGGTCGTCCGGGTTTACCAGTCCGTCGCGCGTCTTCACTTCCACGATTCCGGCCCCGAGTTGCTTCAACCGCTCCTCGACTTTTCGCTCGTTCCATGGCATCTCTGCGAGCAACTCGAACGGCGTGAGCCACGGTGACACGCTCGCATCCAGAATCGGCAGCGTCGAATAATTCTCGCGCGCAACGAACAAACCGAGTTTCGGATGCGCCAGCGCGAGCGGGACCGATGGCGTACCCCTCGCCGACAACTGCGTCAACGCTCCGAGCAACTCTGCCCGCTCGATGGCGTCGTCAACCTCGAAAAAATACCTTGAAAGAGGCAGTACTTCGAGGTTCTGAGGCCGATCAGCCTCGCCGAAGATTGACCAATTGCCCGCGCTGGTCAAGAGCGTTGCCCGGCGTGGCGCGGGCGAGGAATCGGCCATTTCATCCATGCCTCTGGCCAACTTGCCCGTCCACACAACACCTTGCACCAACTTGCCGCGCTGCGAAATGAACTCAACCTGCGATTGCCCGCTCAGGTTTGATGGTTCAACCAATTGCTCCCGAACCTCTGCAAAGTTGAGGCCCGGGGAGAGTTTGATTCCGGCGTCCGGGCACCTTTCGAGCAATGCACGAATCGCTTCGGGACCTGGCTCGACATCTGCGAACTTCCAGATCCGGCTGCGACTTGCACCGCCGCTACCGATCGTGATTCGGCGGGCCGGGTCAATGTGCAGCGCGGTCACGTCTTTTCCGAGTCCCGCGCGCCAGAAGGCTTCATCTGTGGCGAGTGCGCGGGCGTCCATAACGATGCTTGGGCACTGCGTGTTTTGTTCTGCCATCCATGCTCGAAGGGGATCAAGGTCCACGCATGTCACGGCGAGTCCTGCTTCGCGCAGGGCGATCGCGTCTGCGCCGATGCCGCAGCACACGTCGAGTACTGTGCCGCTATTTTGTCGCGACGCTCGCGCGAACCGCGTTGCTTTCCACGCCGCAGGCAACGGGCCTGACGCCATTTCGACACCTTCGGGATCGGACCACAGGTGACTGCCAAGTTCTCCGAACTTTGCAATCGCCTTCGCGCGTCCGCTCGCCCACTGAAGCGCGGCGTGGACAACCTCCTGCGAAAACTCTTTGCGCAGCGCAGTCACCTGCGCGGGCAGGGGCGCGATCCAGTCTTTCACTTTCGCTCGCAGGGCATCGCCCTCGGCACTCGCCAGCCAGCGCCATGCGTCCAGTCGCGATTGCTCGCGATCGTTCACGGGCCGCCCAGGCTCCGGGCACGCGCGTCGGTGAACAACTGGGCGACTGGGTAACGCTGCAGAAGCTGCGAGCCTTGCTTGAGATCGGTTTTGTACACGAACAACTCTTCGTTGCGTGAATCGAGCACCACAAGCAAGTCTTCGTTGCCTGCTTCGCTGGTGAGCACCGTCAGGCCGCCTGTCTGGCTGACATCGCTGGGGAGCGCGAAGGCAGCGGACACTTCAAAAATGTTCTGCGTGCGGTTCGGCATCGCTCGCGACACAAGAACCCCGACGAACACCGCGAGCGTCAGCAGCATCACCACGATCAATGACTTCCCGCCGCTCGCCGTTGCCTGTTCCCCGTTCACTTCGATTGTGTTTGATTGAGTACTCATCGCCCGCGTGCCCCCTTTCCATCCGCCGAGAGATTGCGATAGCCGATGCCGATGAAGACCTGTTTGGTGGTGTCCCAACGGAGTGCGATCATTTCCTGGTTGGAGGAATCCACGACGTAGACGACGTGGTTACCACCTGCGCCGATGCGGCCTGAGACCATGGTGTAGTCCCCGCGTGCGCGGGCGTCCATCACTTTGACCGGAGCCTTGCCGGGAGCGGTCTGTGCGGGCTGCTGAGCGCCGGCCCCCGATGGCCAAGACAGGACCACAGCGGTGACTGCCGCGAGGTTCGCCGCGCCCAGCGCGAGCAATGTCGTGTGCTTCTTCATAACAATCCTCCGCGATCAACAGCATGCAGCCCGACCGCCAGGGAGGGCTTGGTCCAGCGAGCAGTGATTCATCAATCCTGGTGCCCGCGCTTCGCAGGAATCACAAACGCGCCAACGACGACCGCCAGGATCACGATCAGGAACAGGATGTTCATGATGACGGGCGGCTCGTCGACCTTGCCGGGGGTCGGCGGCTTGAGTTCCTGGGCCAAGGCCGGCAACGCGGCCAGAGCCAGCACAACCATAAACGATGCGATGTGAATCATGGTGCGACGCATGGAGGATGGTATGTCGCCACCCTATATGCACGCCGCCGGTCTTCGGAGCCTGTGAAGCGGGCGTTGGTCGGTAGCCACCGGCGCGAGCCGGTGGTTGATTGTTTATTTAAGGTACAGCCCTCGAAGAGGGCGAAGGAAGTGTGTGTCGATACCTTCGCCCGCTCCGCGAGCTCTTATACGCAACCCTTCGTTCCACCGGCTTGCGCATATGGCTACCAATCTTCACCTGCTTCGCAGGCTTTCGAACAAAGTAAAGCTACAACTCCGGCAGCGCCGCCGCAGGCTCTGCCAACTCCCGCAGCGACCTGGCCTTCACAAGATCATTGAAAGGCCCCACATCCTTCGCCTTGGCCGCGAACGGCTGGCTCACTCGCTCGAAAATATCCTGCGGAATGTCCAGCGTGCCCCAGCGCGGGCTGCGGACTTTCATGTGCTTCGCGTACGTCCTGACCGGGATGCTCCGCAGCGCATACCAGCGATGCTCGAACTCGAAGACTTCCTGGAAGAGCGGCGCGGGCGGCTCATCGTCGCACCAATACACAAATACAACGCACGCCTCAAACTGCTCCCCAAACAACTTCTCCCACTCAAGCAGAGAAGCAATGTCCGCCCGCGTGGTCCAGCACTCCATCCGAGCTGCAGGTCGCGGCGTCCGATCCACATCTCCACCCTTCGTCGAGAACGAACCGATGCGCCGGCCCTTGAGTTCCACGAGCAGGTTCGTCGGCTTCTCACCAGCCGATGCCGCGTGGTCGTAAATCACAAAGTCAAAGAACTTGATCGCAGTCTCGTCTTGCCGTGCTTCACTGATGTCAGTCGCGCTCCGCCGATTCGCTCTAGTCTGCGATCGCATCGGCGGCAACAACTGTGCCCGAACCTGATCGATGCTGACATATGCCAACGAACTTCGCCGCAGGTATTCATGAAACGCGCGTTCGTAGTGACGCCAGGATTCCATGAGAAAAGTCTACGCCGAGGCTCACATCGGCGGGGACCGCCAATCTACCTCACTACGATCTTTCATGCTCAACACTGTCGCCGAACTCAAACCCTCAACCGCACCCGCACTCCGCATGAAACGTCTTTCGCCGAACGCCACCATCCCCGCCTACCAAACCGCACACGCCGCCGGACTCGATCTCGCTGCATGCCTTGATGCACCGGTCACGATTCAGCCGGGCCAGATCGTCTTGATCCCCACGGGCCTCGCCCTCGCCATCCCGCACGGCTTCGAAGGCCAGGTCCGCGCTCGCTCTGGTCTCTCCACGAAGCACGGCATCTGTCTCCCCAACGCGCCGGGCACCATCGACAGCGACTACCGAGGCGAACTCCGCGTCGCGCTCATCAACTTGGGCAAAGAACCCTTCGAAGTCACCCACACCATGCGCATTGCGCAACTGGTGATCGCGCCCGTCGCGCACGCGGCGATCCTCGAAACCGACGAACTCGACGACACCAAGCGCGGCTCCGGCGGCTTCGGTTCGACGGGCCTCTAGCGTGCCACCGACAACGCTTTGCTTGTCGGTGGAGAGGGGCTTGTACACACCGAGTCGAATTGCGATTCACCACCAACTACGCAAACCGTCCCGATGCCCCGATAGTCCGTGGCACGTCGAAAAGTCGCCACGCACGGGCTGGAAGCCCATCCCACGTAACACCCCCGCCCCACCCCCCAATAACCACCCTATCTTTAGATATGACGAACTTCTCCAACCCGTACTCGACCATGCCAGGGGAACCGATCCTGGAGCAGCGCACCAGCGTGATGGCGATCATTGCGCTTGTGTGCGCCGTGACCTGTCTTCCGGCCATCATCGGCGTCGTGCTTGGTGTCATCGCACTCGTGATGATCGGCGGCTCCAATGGCCGACTCGCTGGGCGGGGTCTTGCCATCGCGGCGATCATCATCGGACTGATCTTTGTGTTCCTGCAGGTGGCCGCCGGGGTGCTTATCTCCAAGGCACCGGGAATGTTTAGCAGCGTCGCCGTCGTGCCAACCGGCAACGTCATGACCGCCATCGAAGCCAAGGACTACACGACCGCGCGAGCAGGCATGATCACCGGCGCGGGCGACCGCCTCACTGACGCCGACTTTGAGCGTTTCCGCACGGGCTATCAAGGCGAACTTGGCGCGTTCAAGCAGTTCCCGCAAGGCTGGGCCATCTTCTCCTCCTACGGCAAGATCGGCCCGCTCATGCAGGACTATCAGAGCGGCAAGGGCGACATCATCCCCATTCCAGCAGAGTTTGAGAATGGCTTTGGGCTGGTTGTCATTCAAATGGATCAGGCCGCACAGCAGAGCAGCGGCCAGGCCGTTGTCAAGCCCGCCAACATCATCGTCGTCGCGCCGACCAAGAACAAGTGGATGCTCTACGAAGGTCAAACCTCCACGCTCCCGATCCCCGGCAAGTCCGAAGGCACCACTATCAACGGCCCCGCCGGCACGAAGATCGAAATCGGTGGCGAAAAGAAGCCCGGCGTGACAATCGAAACCAAGCCCGACAACCAACCCACCCAACCTAAGTAAGCTCCTCCCTTTGGGAGGCCCGGGGGAGTGGGTTGGGGTGGGCGAGCTACCAATCAGGCCCGCTCCCGCCTTCGTATCCGACTTGAGCTTTTCGCTTTGGGCTTTTTTCCATGCCGCCCCCCATCATCGTCCGCAACCTCGTCAAGCGCTTCGGAGGGCGAGCCGTCCTCGACGGCATCAACCTTGAAGTGCAATCGGGTGAAACGATGGTCATCATGGGCGGCAGCGGCAGCGGCAAGAGCACCCTGCTGCGATCCATCGTCGGCAGTTTTCCAGTTGACGAAGGCGACGTCCAACTCTTCGGCAAAAACATCTGCGGCTTACCAAAGAAAGAGATGGATGAAGCACGCAAGCGCTTCGGCATTCTCTTTCAGAGCGGCGCGTTGTTCAACAGCATGACCCTCGCCGAGAACGTCGCGCTGATTCTGCAGGAGCACACCGACCTAGATGCCAACATCATCGACATTCAGGTCAAAATCAAACTTGAGTTGGTGGGCCTGCTCGAAGCCGCGGACCGGTACCCGGCTGAAATTTCTGGCGGCATGAAAAAGCGTGCCGGGCTTGCGCGTGCGCTTGCGCTTGATCCGGAGATTCTGTTCTACGACGAACCGAGTGCGGGATTGGACCCCGTGACCAGCGCCGAAATCGACCAGCTCATCATCAGCCTCACAAAGAAACTGGGCGTCACCAGCGTCGTCGTCACGCACGAAATGGACAGCGCGTTCACCATCGCGGATCGCATGTGCATGCTCGACAAGGGCCGGATGATCGCGGTCGAAACCCGCGACTGGTTCGACAACCTGCGCACACTCCCCGAAGAAGCCGCGGCGAACCTGCCGGAGCGTGAGCGCCTGATCCGCCAGTTCTTGCGTGGCGATGCCCAGGGTCCGCTCACCGAGCGCAAACAAACCGGCAACTACGAACGTGCTCTCTTTGGCGAAGAACCGACGCCGATTCTGGCGACGCCGAGTATTCAGCCGACGAGGCGGTGAGAAAAGGCATCTCGAATTGGGCATCTGGCATTGGCAAAGGAGGACACAAACGAAGTTCCTCTTGTGTGCCAACGCCCAATGCCTGCTAGAACAAGCCCAACTGCCCCACTGAATCCCGCCCACTCAACCCTCGGAAACTCCGCGTGTCTAGTTCCGGCATCTTTGCTGTGAGTTTGTATTTCTTTCGGAAGACTTCGAACGTGACGCGGATTTGGTCGGCGATTGCGCCGGTACCGCGTCCTCGCTCAAAAAACTTGCTCTGGTAGAGCTCGCCCTCGCGGGTGTCGCGGATCAGCGCTTCGATTTTCGCGGCGCGCTGGGGGAAGTGGCGTTGCAACCACTCCAGAAAAATCGCCTTGATCTGAAGGGGCAGGCGCAGCAGCACGTAGCCGGCCCCGAGCGCTCCGGCGCGCGACGCCTCGCGCAGGAGCGCCGGGACTTCGTGGTCGTTGAGCCCCGGGATGATCGGCGCCGTCATCACCATCACCGGCACGCCCGCGCTCGCGAGCGTGCGGATGACGTCGATGCGTGCTCGCGGGGCCGCGGCTCTGGGTTCCATGATGCTTGCGAGTTGGTTGTCCAGCGTCGTCACGCTGATGGCGACGCGGACGAGTTTCTTCGCCGCAAGTTGCTTCAGGATGTCGATGTCGCGCACGATCAACTTGCTCTTGGTGATGATCGTCACGGGCTGGTGCAGGTCGAGCATCACCTGCAGGCACTGCCTCGTGATCCCCAGTTCGGCTTCAATCGGCTGGTACACGTCCGTGACGCCGGCCATCATGATCGGCTGAACAATCGCCTCGCCAGACTCGTCTTTCAACACCCACGAGGGCTTGCATAGTTCCTTGCGGAGCAACGCTGCGGCGTCGCGCTTGGCGAAGATTTTGGTTTCAAAGTCCAGGCCGCTCGAAAGGCCTAGGTACTCGTGCCCCGGCCTTGCATAGCAGTAGATACAACCGTGCTCGCAGCCGCGGTAGGGGTTGAGCGTGACGCTGAAGGGGAGATCAGGCGAATCGACTTTGCTGAGGACGGACTTGGAATCGTCATCGAAGATGTGGGTGTCGATGCCGCGGCGGACTGGCAGGCCGGCTTTGTCGCCGGGCTGATCACACAGTTGTTCGGTGCGGACACACTCCAGCCAGTCGCCTTCGGCCACGACGCTGGTGTTTTCGAAGCGATTGGCGGGGTTGACGCCCGCGCCGCGGCCCTTCAGAATTCCAAGCAGTGCGGCGTCGGCGAGGCCAGAAACATCCTGGGCACCGTGCGGGTCGATTTGCGGCGCGGCCCGCAGCCGCTCGAACATTGCGGCTTGTTTGAGCGAGATCGTCTTGGATTCGTGGGGATTGGGGAAGCGGGCAACCATACCGAACTGATACTTTACAAACTTTTGTCCGATCTGTCAAGTGTTTGTACGTATATTTGTTGTATATTTGTTTGGATTCAAGCAGTCGAGTGCCTGAGGCAACAAAGAATGCGAATTTCTGGTATGCTGGCGTGGTGCTTTTGCTCGTGACTGGGATTCTTATTGGCGAAACGTCGATCCCAACCCTCGACCCCGGCCCTCAACCCAGGCGCCAGCCCTCGACACGGACCTTCGCTCGAAGACTCAGGCAGGCCCAGCGTGTTGATCACATGAGTTTTAATCGATTGACTTAAGGAGGTTCACATGGTGCATTGCTTCAAGTCGGTCACTGTCGCGTGCGTTGCAATCTTGATGACTGCGCTCTTGGGTTGCCAGCAGCAGCGGAGGAACCAGCCGGACGAGCCTGCGCCGCGGCACAAGGTCATCATCGTGGTGGAGACCGACGATGTTGATCCAGCGACGGGCGAGAAGGTGAAGGCGGAGATTCCGTTCTGGGAGGGTGACAGCCACAACGACGACCCGACCAAGCCGGCGCGGCGTGGTAAACCGGTCTTTGGGCCGTACTCGGGATGGGAGGATCCGGCCGTGCTGCGACCGGAACGGCTGCCGACGCAGTACGGCGACTTCACGGTCCTGCGAGACTTGAACGAAGTGGTGTGCGCGACGGAGTATGTGGTCGCGGCGGGCGAGATTGTGAGCGGCAACCAGCAGGTGTGCGCGGGCATGGCGGCGCAGTTCAACAAAGTGAAGCAGGCGGTGATGAACCGGGCGATTGAAGTTGCGAAGCGATGCTGGCGGCACCCGAGCTGCGCGGTTGTGATTCACTTTCAAAGCCTGACGCGCGACTGCACACTTGGAGAGGATGGACAGTGGTACTTGATGAGCTCGTATGAAGTACGGGTGGTGTGTTTTACGCTGTGAGGCGGATCCTCAGTCTCGTCTGTGCCTTCGCATCGCCATTTTTCATGATGGGTGCAAGAAAGCCGTTGAGGCTCGAATATCTCCACGACATCCGTGCCTCCGCCCCCCCGCCCCCTGCACCCCCCCCCGCGAACTCTTGAACGGTCAACGCCATGATCACGACTCGTCGCTCCATACTTGTGCTCTTTGTGCTCTTCGGGCTTGCTATTGCAGCGGCGATACTCGCAGACGTGTACAAGTGGAATTGGGCTGGCGACTGGGTCGCACCTGCGCTGTCGACGCTCTTCATCATCACGCTTGTGACGACGACAAGCATGCCGGGCGAAGCCGCGAGCGAGCGGCGCAGCTGGGCTCGCACGTCGATTCGCAATGCGGCGATTATCGTGCCGGTCTTGTGCTTCCTAGACATCGAAGTTGGCGGGGATACACCGGTCACGATGAAGTTTTTGGGGATGTCGTGGTCAATGAGCGGTTACTGGGCCACGCGCCTGCTGGGCGGCGGGGGCTTGATCATCGGCGCGTTCACTGCTTGGCTTGCATCCAAGGAAACTCGTCCCAAAGGCGCGAAGGACTCGAGCGCTGACACGCAACCTGCGGTCATTTGAGCTACAGCACTCGATGAGAAAAAACAGAAGCGCTGTCGCGCTTCTGTTTTATTTCTTACGTCGAAGTTCTCATGCCGCATAGTCAGCGGATGCACGGGCCTTCGCCGTACACACTCAGGAACGCATCGATGTCCATCGGGTCGAAGATCGAACCGTCGTTGTTAAAGTCGATGTCATTGCAGGTTGCGGTTGCGGGGATGCAGGGGCCCTCGCCGTAGACGCTGAGGAACGCGTCGATGTCCATCGGGTCAAAGATCGAGCCGTCGTTGTTGAAGTCGATGTTGTCGCAGCCTGTGGGCAGCGGCGGCTGGCAGGTGGGCGTGAGCTGCGGGGTGATGTAGATCGAGTAGCGGTTGATGAAGCCGGCATCGGTACTGGCTTGGTCGACGACGCGGCAGGTCCAGTTGCCGTTGGCGTTTTGGCCATTGAAGGCGCTGAGGAGGCCTTCGGGGCGGTAGGAGTTGGACCAGGGTGCGCCGCCTGAGACGATGCCGGTGATGGGGTTTATCGCGCTGTCGTCAAAGAGTGTGTTGCACATGTTGTTGCCACCACCGCCGCGACGGTTGCTGAGAACGACCGTTGTGCCAGCGGGGCTGATGAGTGAGATCACGGTGTCGCCCAGGTAGCTGTGAGTGAGGCCGTTTGTGAGGGAGCCGATGGTGGTGTTGCAGGCGGTGCCATCGAAGGAGAAGTTGACGTCCATGATGGTGGTCGCTGCGCCGGAGATAGCGAGTACCGCGCTGCCGCCGGTGGGGTTGTTGTCGGGGATGGTGACGGAGGGGCCTGTGAATTGGTACCGGACTGGGGTGCCCGGGCCGCCTGGGGTGCCGGATGTGAGGGTGAAGTTGATCGGCGCGGGCGTGCCCTGATTGGTTGCGACGTTGAGGCGCAGGCTAATGGGTGCGCCGCAGACGTGAGCATTGCTCACGCTTATGACGTAGCCAGAGGTGTTGGTCTGCGCTGCGCCTAGAGCGGCGAGGTTGTTGTAGGGTGCGCTCGCGGTGGTGACGGACACCGTCGGCGTAAGGCTGGTGAGCGTGCCGACGACGCCGGTCGCGGTGGTGAGACCGTTGTTGATGAGTGGGACAAAGACCTGGATCTCGGACTCACCGGTGTCGATACGGGCGTTCGAGTTGCCGTTGCCGGAAGTGTCGGTGAAGGTTTGAGCGCCGCCGCTGACAACGTCGATGCCAGGGAGCGGCGAGCTGACGGTGATGAGGCCGCCTTGGTTGATGTTGAAAAAGATGTTGCCGACGGCTTCGACGCGAATGCGGCCCTGCGTGGTTGCGATGTTGGGGACGGTGATGGCCTGCGAGCCGTCGTTGGGCGTACTGGCGAGGATGGTCGTGGGCCAGGTGTTGCCGCCGTCGGAGGAGAAGAGGATTCGCACGTTTGCGCAGTTGATCGGTGACGCGGTTGTGCCCGCGACGTTCCAAGTGATCGTCTGAGTGCTGCCGCCGGACCAGTTGGTTGCGCTGGCGGGGCTGGTGACGCTGAATGGGCCAGCGGTTGCGACAGAGGTGAGCGTCATGTCGTCGAAGGCTGCACCGCCGCCGCCCGCGCGGTTGTCGCGGACGACGCAGCGCCACGTCATGGTTCGCGAGGTTGTTGGGAGGACTTCGCCGACTGGAAGAGTGTTGTTGAGCAGGTTGGAGAGGCGAGGCATGACGCGGCTGGAGCTGGTGGTTGGGAGCCAGACCCGGGCGATGGGGTTGTCGCCAAGGTCGTCAGAGGGCAGCGCGTCGGCGGTTCCGCCGTTACGCTGTTCCCAGGAGTACGTCAGGGCGTCGCCATTGGGATCGCTGGCACTTGCGACTTCGAGTTCAAAGGGTGTGCGAGACGGAATCGTGTAGTTTGGGCCCGCGTTGACGACGGGGTCGGCGTTGCCGGTTGCGGTGACGACATCGCAGGTGCTGCCTGTGCCGCTCGTGATGTACGGGATCATCTGATCGAAGATGTTGATCGACGCAAACATAGCGTCGGAGTTTGGTTGCAAGTTGTTGGAGCCGCAGATGCCTGCGTAGGCCATGATGGTGCTGCCGCTGCCGGGCTCGTGCGCGATGGACGCGGCGTCGCCGGGACCGCCGCCGCAGTTGTTGAAGCTGTGGCGACCGCCAAACTGGTGGCCCAGTTCGTGGGCGACGTAGTCGATGCTGAAGGGGTCGCCCACGGGCGGATTCACGACGCTGATGCCGCGGCCTTTGCTGCCTGCGATGCAGACATTGCCGATCGCGCCGGCGACGCCGTTGTTGGCACCGAGGTGGAAGAGGTGGCCCACGTCGTAGTTGGCAGAGCCGACGAAGACGTCGAACTGGGCCTGCTCGGCGTTGAGGGTCGTGGTGTTTGCACCGGGAGCGGTGTAGGGGTCCGTCGATGCGTTCACGAAGAAGACCGCTGTGGAACCTGCGACGAGGGTGAGGCGAGCGCCGAGGTCGCGCTCGTAAACGCCGGTCACGCGGTTGACGACTGTCGTCACGGCTGCAAGCACGGATGGCACTGTGCCGCCGTGGAATGCGCCGTATTCGCCCGTGGTTGTGATTGCGAGGCGGTACTCGCGGAGGTTGCCACCGAGGAAAACGGGGCCGCCCTCTTGGCCTATGCCGTCGTCGTTTCCGGCATGGTCTGTGGTGAAGCACTGGAACGGGCGGGCTTGGCCGAGGCCTCGCTTGAAGTATGACGCGTAGTTGTTCACGTCGTGGCGCGTCACGGGGTCGATGTACCAGTCGCCGTCGGGGCCCAATATCTGTGCGTGGAAGCCCGCGGGGGTCATGTCCATGCGGAGGGTTTCGGCGGGGTTTGAGAGGCCTTGGCCGACGTAGGTGCGGATGTCTTGGTGCTGTGCTTGCAGCGCGGCGTCCATGACGGGGGCTTCCCAGACGCTGAAGAACTTGTACTCGCCCGTGGGGGTTGGAAGTTCGAGGACAATTGCGCGAGCGCGGTAGTCGGCGGTGCGCTCGAGCGGTGCGGCAGCGAGGCGGGTGCGCATCGCGGCGGTGTCGAGTGAGATTGCCTGGTACTCGTCGGGGCGAACCCATGACTCACCGGCGAGCGCGGCTTCGGCGTGTTCCTTGAGAACAGTCCACGGTGCGTCCGCAGCATCGTTCTTCACGTGAGAATTCTCTTGCGCCGCAGCGAACGACGAACACACAGTTCCTGCCAACACGACCAACATCCAGCGTCCAGAACGAGGCATATCTGCTCCTTGCAAGCCCGATGAATTTGACAGAGACTTTGGGAAGGCGACCAAAAAGTCCCCAATCCTACCGCAAGACGGCGCGGGTGAAAGTACATTTGCATCAATGGGCAGTTTTTTGTCGGGATTTGTCAAAAGTTATCGCACATTCTGAGCGGGCGGGCGAACAAATGCCACGCGTCGTTGGTGTATCACGTGGTTCTGGGGTGTTGAGCTTCGGTACGATTCTGGGGTCAGACGTGACGGCGTTTATCGAAGGCTTGGGTCATTGCGTAGGGGAACTTCATGCGTATGTGCAGATTGACGTGCCGGGCGCTGATGGTGATCGCTGTGTTTGCTGTGAGCGGGCTGCTGACGACGAGCGCTCGGGCGCAGGAAACGGTCTCCAACGAGGTGTGGCTCGGGAGCCAGTTGTTCACGGTTGAAGACCTGGACAACTTGACCGCCGCGTGCAAGTTGTCGGATGATGAGCGGGCGGCGGCGCAGGAAGTGATGCGCGGGGCGCTGGTGCGCTCGCGGACGCTGAGCGTGACGTGGATGCGCGAGTGGGAGAAGCGCAATGAAGAGGCGCGGGACGCGGACGATCAGGACGACTGGAACAAGCGGCGCGAGGTGTACAAGAAGCAAATGGACGAGCACTTGAAGGAAGTGCTCTCGATTGAAAAAGGCGTCATGAACGACCTGCGCGACTTGCTGTCGGAGGAGCAGCGCAACACGGGATGGGCGACGTTTGAACGCTCGCGTCGGCGGTTGCTGCTGAGGGATGCGGAGCAGGAGGGCGTGGATGTCGATGTTGTCGCGATGGTGAAAGCCGCGAAGATTCCTGCGGAAGACGTTGCACAGTTTTCGCTCATGCTGGATCAATATGTGACGACGCTCGACTCGATTGTGGTGGACGCAAGGCCCCTGCTCAAGATTTTTTCGCAGGGCCCGATGCGCTGGTACAACCAGTACGAAACCACAGAGGCCCAGCAGGAACAGTTCAATGACGCGATGAAGCGGGTGCGGCAACTCAACGTGCGCACGGCCAAGCACATCGAGGGGCAGTTGTCGGGGCAGTTGCTGGAGAACTTTCAGAGGCAGCGCCTGCGGATTGAGAGCCGTTGGCAGTGGAAGCCGATGTTGAAACTGCCGCAGGTCGTTGCGGTGCTGAAGATTCGCTCGCTGACGCCGGAACAGAAGGACACGATCAAGCAGCTCGCGCTGGAGGCGGACCGCGCGATGCTCAAGAAAGCCGTGGACGAGCGGCATCGGCGCGATGATGAGATTCTGCTGGACAAGCAACAGACAGAAAGGGACCAGGAGCAGCAGAAGAAGGACCGGCGCGAGCGCCGGCAGGTGCGAGAGAAGTTGCTTGCGGACATCGTTGGGCTTTTGACGGCCGAGCAGCGACAGGCGTACGACAGCGGTCTGGAAAACGAGTCGGACTTGTCTGCGGCGTTTGAGCGCAAGCGCTATGGGACGGAGAGTTGGGAGGCGGACCGGGATATCTGGAACTCGCACGATACGGCGAATGCGGAGGAGGAGTGAGGGACTGAGACGGTGATCCGGTGAAACGGTGAAACGGTGAAGTGGGAATCGCATACAAGGCTCGGGGCCGATGTTCGACTATCCGATAGGACACAAAATAGAGAAAGCACAGATTCGCGACAGAGACATTTCACCGTCTCACCAACCCCAGCCGACTTCGCATCGACGGGGACCGTCGATGAAGACGGATTGGCGGGGACCGCCAATCTACACTTCTGAACACCATGGCCGACTCGATTTCCAACATGGGGCCGATTCCGGGACTTCGCAAGGGGCCGCTGAGTGGTGTCCTGGGCGGACTGCGCACGGGTCCGGGAATTGGCGAGTCGTTCGATGCCGTCACAGGTTGGTGGAAGGGCCGGTCGCCTCAATTTCGCAAGCGAGGGTTGATTTCGCTCGCCGTGCTGATGATCGGTGGCGGGGTTGCGACGTACTTCATCGTGCGACCTGTGCCCCAGCCAGACTACGACACAGCCGGACTCAACGATGTCTTCAACTACACGCTGCTGACAGACGAATTCAACAAGTTGCCTGTCGAGAAGCGACTGGAGCTCATGGGCAAGCTCGTCAATCGCCTCAAGAACATGTCCTCGGGCGACTCGATGCTGCTCGCGGCCTTTGCGTCGGGGATCGCGGGGTCGGCGCGCGACCAGATCGAACGCAACGCGTCCAAGCTTGCGATCGACGTTTGGGACAAGTACGCGGCGGACTACGCGACGGTGCAGGCGGAGGAGCGCGAGCAGTTTTTGGAGAAGACGTTCGTCGAGTTCACGAAGATGATGGAAGTCGCGGTGGAAGGCACTCCCAGCGACAAGAGCGACGAAGAGCGCGTCGCGGACATGAAGAAGCAGGTGGAGCGAGATCGCGAGCGGATGCGCGATCCGGAACGCGCGCCCACGGGCGAGGAGATGGGGCGGTTCTTGTCCTTCGTCAACGGCAACGTGGGCGGGCACGCAAACGCGCAGCAGCGCACGCGCGGGCAGGCGATGCTGCGGGACATGGCACGGCACTTCCGGGGGCAGGATATTTCGACGGGGAAGGACAAGGGGCCGGGGTGAAAAGTAGATTGGTGGTCCGCCGCCGATCCGTCTTCATCGACCGTCTCAGTCGATGAGACTTCGGTCGAGGTCGTGAGACGGTGAGACGGCGAAGTACTTTTTTCACTTCCTCCGGAATTGCACGCCAGAGCCAGATTCTTGGTGCGTGCGAAAATGCTTCATAACGCGAGATTTTGACCCGCGGGAATCCTGACACTCGCGCCCTGCTGACGTCGCATGGTCTCCTGCCTCCGCTCGCGATCTGTTTCGGCGTCGCTGGGGTACTAAAGGATCTGCGATGAATTATTCAGCCGCGTTGATGTGTGTTGCTCTTAGTTCGACTGCCTCGCTCGCCACGATCACGGGCAGCAACGACGCGACGGGGATGACGCTTGTCAGTCGTTTACTTGAAAACAGCGGCGTGCCGGTGTCTGCGGTGCAATCAAACAGCCTGGAGTATGTCGGGCTCGTGAACGCGGGTTCGCAGGGTGGGTTGTTTGATTCGCTGGTGCTCGCCGGCGCGCAGGGCACGTCGCAGACGTTGGGGCAGGGCATTGTGCTGTCGTCGGGGCTTGTGACGAGTGTGCCGAGCGCTAACACACAGGGGTGGTACTCAAATGTCACGAACACGGGCGGGAACAACTACTTCCGCGACTTCCCGGCGAACACGGGCAGCCCGCGCCACAGCGGGCGCTTGCAAGAGCGAGACGCCAACGCAATCACGTTCGACATCGAAGTTCCGGAGGGGATCGTGGGCGTGCAGGCGGACTTTGTGTACGCGTCGGAAGAATTTCCGGAGTTCGCGGGCACGATGTTCGCCGACGGGTTTGCGTTCATCGTGGATGATGTGAACTACGCGAAGTTGCCCGATGGCAGGCCCGTGTCGCTGTGCTCGCAGAACGACATCGTGCACTTCATGACCAATGGCGACTGGGCCGATGCGTCGGTGGCAATGGTGAACCCCATCGAGTACGACGGCATGACGCGCGTGCTGGAACTGACTGCACCACTCACGCCGGGACAACAACAGAGGATCACGATCGTCGTCGCTGATACGGGCGATGAGATTTATGACTCGGCGGTGTTTGTGTCGAGCCTGCGGTTTGTCGCGGGCGAAACACCGCT
>CAZEZV010000073.1:0-15984 GCA_964516725.1 uncultured Phycisphaeraceae bacterium | reverse complement strand
AGGCGGGCAACTGACCGAGCTTGTGCGCCGCCGCCCCTACTGCGTTGTGCTGCTCGATGAAATCGAGAAGGCGCATCCGGATGTGTTCAACATCCTGCTGCAGGTGCTCGATGACGGGCGCTTGACAGACGGGCAGGGACGCACGGTTGACTTCCGCAACACGCTTGTCGTCATGACCAGCAACTACGGCAGCTCGCAGATTCAGGAACTCGCGGCGAGCGGCGCGGAGGACTGGGAAATCGAGGCGGCGATCCGCGAGATGCTCAAGCGCGGACCGGCGGCGATGATGACGGAGGAAGTTGGCAAAGCCGCGGGCGTGCCGGCGAAAGTGCGCGATGTGATGAGCAGGGCGGCGATGCAGATGCAGGGTTCGGGGGGCGGGTTGATGAGGCCTGAACTGCTCAACCGTATCGATGAAGTGGTTGTGTTCCATCAGTTGCCCAAGCACGCGCTGGGCGCGATTGTCGAGATTCAGTTGGGTCGGCTTCGCAAGCGGCTTGCGGAGCGCGGCATCACGCTGGATGTCACGGACGGCGCGAAGCAGTTGCTTGCGACCGAAGGATGGGACCCGGTGTTTGGTGCAAGGCCTCTCAAGAGAACGATCCAACAGCGAGTCGAGAACGCGATGGCGACGAGGATTTTGTCGGGCGAGTTCGGTGATGGGGATCGCGTTCGTGTGGATGCCGGGCCTGGTGGGTTGACGTTTGCAAAAACAGCAAGCTAGAACGACAGGCCGTCATGTGCATGCGGCAACAAGGACTGTCACCACAAAGACACGAAAAGCACAAAGATGGAAAGAGCGAAGCACGGAGAGCGGTTGGATCGCGCTCAACATTTGTGTTCTCTTTCCTTTGTGCTCTTTGTGTCTTTGTGGAGAACTGTTCTCGTGACGTTCGCGTTGAGAGGCGTTCTAACATTCGTGAAGAATGGAGGCTCGCATGGTCTCTCGCGTCCGCACAGGAAGTCGAACATCTCTGGCCGCGTGGGTCGCGGCGATGGTTTGCGCGTCGGGTTGTGGTTCTGTTGCAAGCGCGCAGCACGGGCGGAGCAATCCGCAGATCGGCGCGAACCTTGGCGGCCTGGCGGACTGGATGCGCACGCATGAGTTTGCTGACCTGACGAAACAGGCAAGGCAATTTGGGCCGCATCCGGGGCCTTGGTTTGACCCTGTGCCAACGGACGCGCACGGGTTTCCGATCATTGATAGCGGCAGCGTGTTTTACACGGCGCAGCCCGCGAGCATCGGCCTTGGCGGCGTGTATCGATTCAGTTTTTACAGCGAGGGCGAGCCGCTGATGCGGAAGTATGACAGTTCGGGCTCGCTGCTGTCGATGACGCGCGATGCGCAGACCGGGCTTGTGCAGGGCGAGTACTTTTTTCCGGAGGACGGGGAGAAGATGATCTTGTCGTGGGGCAGCACGAAGAACGGACTGCGTGACTTCAGGTTCTTGCGTCCCGGCGCAGAGGAAGGGGACCTGTTCAGTCAGCAGTTTATTGAGCAGGTGCGGCCGTTCGGCGTGATTCGGTTCATGCCGTGGAATCGAATCAATGACAGCACGACCTCGAGGTGGCATCAGCGGACGCGAGTTGAAGATGCGACGTATCGCTGGAAGAGCGGTGTGCCGTACGAAGTCTGCGTGCAACTGTGCAACATGCAACAGCAGGACATGTGGATCAACGTGCCGCACATGGCGGACGAGGCGTTTGTGCGCGAGCTGGCGAGGCTGATTCGAGACAATCTCGATCCGTCGCTCAACGTGTATGTTGAATACAGCAACGAAGTGTGGAACTACATGTTCGTGCAGGCGAGTTGGAATCTAGACCGCGCTGTGGAAGAGGCGGAGCAGCCCGGCAGCGTCCTGCGGTATGACGGGTCGCAGGACATCGACACGTGGCGGCATCGGCGGTACGCGAAAAGAACGGTTGAAATCGGGCGGATGTTCGCGGAAGAGTTCGGAGCAGGGTCGCTCAACACGCGGGTGCGGCCTGTCTTGGGTGCGCAGTTCGTCGCGTCGTGGCAGCACGACAAGATGCTCACGTTCATCAACGACGTGTACGGACCGCCCGCGAATCACATTTGGGCGATGGCGGTGGGGCCATACTTCAACGCGAGACCTGAGGACGATACACCGGGGCAGGACATTGACACGCTGCTCAGTGCATTCCAGCGAAATCTCAACTCGCTGCGCGACGGATATGAGTACGAATATCTTGCGACGATGACGGCGTGGTATGGGCTAAGACCATTTGTGGCGTACGAAGGTGCGCCGGATACGAGCGGGCCGCACAATCAGGAAGCCAAGCGCCGTGCGAGTTATGACCCGCGCATGCGCGACATCTGCGTGCAGTATCTGGAGGACTGGTTCCGCGCGGGCGGTGGCGCGTTTCTGTGGTTCCACGCCGGGGCGGGCAACTGGATCAACACCAACGGCAGTTGGAGCATCATCGAGTCGTACGCAGAACCCTCGCCCAAGTACGAGGCGATCAAGTTGATGCAGGAGAACGGGCCGCCAGCGGTGACGGCTGGTGTGTTGTATCAGGGAGCGGTCGATGCCAAGAGGCACCTCGCACGGCACGGCGGGTGGGAGAACTTGCCTCACGAGTTGATGGGGCCCAACGACGTGCGGTATTACCTTGTGCGTGTTGAGAACGCCGGGCGATATCCGATCGCTGTGCGTGCGACGTCGTTTATTCCCAGCAGCGACATATTCATTGGTGTCAACGGGAGCGAGGTTGGCGCGATCACGCTTCAACAAAGCGCTGAGCCGGGACCGCAGTGGTTCGGGCCTGTGTATGCGAACCTGCACGCGGGGCTGAACACGATTCGCGTTCGATGCACGACGAATGGCTACTTGTTTTCGCTCAATGAGATCGGCACCGGGCCGTTCACTGCGTGCGACTCGATTGACTTCAACAACGACGCAAGTGTTTTCGATCCAGCGGACATAGACTCGTTCCTGAGTGTGTACAGCGAGGGGCCGTGCCTTCCCCTCGGCGCGACGTGCAACGACATCGACTTCAACAACGACGGGAGCGTGTTTGACCCGATGGATATCGACTCGTTCCTGAGCGTGTACAGCGAGGGGCCGTGCCTTTGACGCTTCGCGGGGAAGAGAGTTCACCACAAAGACACAAAGAGCACAAAGAAAAAGAAAAGAAAGTGGAGAAAAGAGAACAGAAAAAAGTTCGCGCTTCGATTGCGCGATTTTTCCCATTCTCGTTTCTCTTCTGCCCTTCTTCGTGTTCTTCGTGCCTTTGTGGTGATGTTCGGTTCGAGAAACGCTCGCTATTGCACAGCACCAAGCGCGACGAGGCTGTATGCAGTCACGAGAACAGGATCAGCTTCCATCCAGCGGTCGTCGATGGGGCGGAAACTGCCGTCTTCGTTTTGGTGTTTGGCGAGTGTGTTGACGAGATCCTCGCGCCAGTCGCGGGTGAGTGGGGGGGTTGCGTCTGACGCGGCTGGGTGCGACGCGGGCGGGATTGTGCTGATGCCCGAGGCTTTCATCGCTCGTGCGAAGGTGAGCAGGTAGTAGTAGTAGCCGTCGGTGCCCATGCCCGGGTTTTCGGCAAGCGTGTAGTTGTTGGCGATCCATCCGAGGGCGGTTTGCACACGCGGGTCGTTGGGCTTGAGGCCCGCGTAGATCATGCTCTTGTAGCCGGCGTAGGTCATGGAGCCATAGGCGCGGTGTTCGATCTTGGCGCGCCAGTTGTCAACGGCTTCGCTGGAGACAGAGCCCGTGTCGGCAATCTCTGTCTCGAAAACCTGCTTCAGGACCTCGGCCATGCGAAGCGGGGCGCCGTTGCTGCGGATCGTGAATGAGTTTGAAGTGGTGCCGTCGCTGGAGGGACCCAGGACAACGACAAACTCGGTTGGCACGATGCCGCGCGAAAGGTCGATGGTGTCGTTGATGGCTTTCTGCACGCGGGGCTCGATCTCCTTGCGGGCGAGCGTGACGGGTTTGTCGTCTTTGCCTTTCTGAGACAAGATGACCTTCGTCGCGCTGCCGGCGGTGCCGCTCAGGCTCTCGGCGATGTCGCCCGCCTGGCTCTGGCCCACGCCGCCGCTGTCTTTGTTCACGGCGGTTGCGTAGATAAAGCCGCCTTGTGTGCTGCCCTTGGCGTAGGGCATGTCGTTGACTTGCGTGTCGCCGACCTTCTCGACCATCTGGCAGCGCTTGAGGAATACGAGGGCGCGTTTGAAGACAGGATCATTTTCGGAAACTCCCGCGGCGCGCAGGGCTTCGATGGCGAATGCGGAGTTGGACAGATCGGGGCGGCCGTGCCTGCCGTAGCCCCAGCCGCCGTAGTAGGAGTCGGCTTCACTCACGACCTTTGCGGACTCACCGAGATTCTCGTAGGTGATCGCGGCGTCGCCGTATTGGAGCGACGCGAGAAAGGCGACGGCGCGTTTGCGGGCATCGATGACTTGTGCCGGCTTTTGAACGCTCGAGAGCGCGGTGAGGCAGATGGCGGTGTTGTAGCTGGGGAGCAGTCCTTGATAGATGCCGCCGTCCTGTTGTTGGCTGTTGAGCATGAACTTGACGCCGGCTTGGAGGCTTGGGTCGTCGTCGGTAATGTTCAACGTGTGCTTGTGTGCAGTCATGCCGCTGATGACAAGGCCGGTGATCGCAGGAAAGACTGGAGCGCCTTCGCGGATGCCCCAGCCGCCGGTCTTCTGGTCTTGCTGGGTGCGAAGCCAAGCGATGGCTTTCTGGGCCATTTCTTTGGCGCGGGTACGGGTGGGGTCGAGGGAGTCGAGCGGTGCGGCGTCACTTGTTGGTGTGGTTTGGGCGAGAATGATGGCGGGGGTGCAGAGAGTGGCGATGAGGCAGAATGGGAGCATGCGGGACATCATGGGGAACGGTAGTGGGGGACCGGGAGATATGTGCCGCGTCACCGACCGCGTTCGACAGTTGGTGGCTCGGCGGCAGCATGTCGGTGCATGGCTTTTTGAGACGGGGTCCGGATGTTGACGATACAGAATCCGTGTCTGAATCAAGGGACAACTTTGTGAACGATGGCGCGAATCGGGGCGGCCCGTTTTCATTTGGCGGTGCGAAGAAAGCCTCGTCGGTGATTGAACCAAAGCCGTTTCCGCGTAGCGGCGCGGGTCGGCCAGTGGAGGTGTTGCCACCGCAAACGATTCAGACGCCGAGGATGACGCTCCGGGGGCTGCATTCGGGCGATCGCGACCAGTTTGTGAAGTCGCTGCGCGACAGTGACGCATATCTCGCGGCGGGGATCAATGTGAGGCAGGCGGGCGAAACGCCCGAGCAGTGCTTCGCGAGGTTGCTGGACGCGACGCACGCCGGGGACATGCACACGAAGGAGTGGCGGCGCGTGGGCGTGCTTGCGGACGGGCGGATCGCGTGCATGTTTCACTTGCTCGCAATTGATCACGCGCTGCTCGCGAAGGCGGACGCGGGGTGGTGGGTGTTCAAGGAATTTGTGGGGCATGGGCTCGCGACGGAGGGCGTGCGAGCGATGGTGGAGCACGCGTTTGCCGACACGCCCCGAGGATTGGCGCTCGTGCAATTGGACGCGGCGATTGCGCCGGAGAATGCAGTGAGCAAGAGGGTGGCGATGCGGGCTGGATTTGTCAGGCGCGAAGACGAGTCAACAGACGTGTTGCTGGGGGATGCTTGGAGGAAGCATGAGGTGTGGCGGGTGGTGGTGAGGTTGACGTGAAGGCGCGGCGTTCGGCATTCGCGGTTCGGCATTCGTGGAAAAGAAAAAACACCAACATGTGCTGGTGTTTATCGTTGGTATTGGTTGTTTTGGCACCGACTGCTGTAAGCAGCAGCCCCCGGTCGTGGGCACTGATTAGTTGGAAGCCTTCTGTTCCATCCACAGCTTGATCGCACGCTCGACGAAGAGTTTGCGCTGGTCGACGGTCAGGCCTTCGCGGAGGCCTTTCGCAGCGACGAGCTTCTCGGCTTGCGTTGCGGCGTTTGCAACGGCTTTGCCCACTTCGTCGGCGCGGGCCTTCGCCGGCCCGTCGAGCTGGATGCCTGAGACAACCTCGCTCCAGCGTGAGCAAGCGACTTCCATCGCTCTGGTGTAAGTAGTCATGTACTCGTCGACGTTCTGCTTGTAGAGCGCCATGAGAAGAGCTTGAGCCGAGGCGCCCTTGTCGAGGCCCTTGGTCGCGGTGCGCTCCTCGGTGATGGCCTTGATGTACTCCATGCTGATCTTGTGGTTAAAGCGGTACTGCTCCTGCGTCATCACCTGGTCCGCTTTGAGCTGCTCGCACATGGTTTTGTTGGAGCCGGTCAGCGGCTTGATCATGTTGGTGAGCGAGCTGATCGAAGCGCGATTCTGGAAGTCAACGTTCTCGAACGCGCCGTCGTCGACGCGCTCCAGGATGTCAAGGTTGGCAACGGTCAGGTGATTGATCGACACTTGGCGATCTTCGAGGAACTTCTGGATTGAGGGGAGGAAGTCGGGCGGCAGCATCGGGTTGCGACGCATCGCGGCGAGCTGGATGGGCTCCTTGGGCTGGATGATCTTGCCGTCGGCGTCTTTTTCGACGAGGGACTTGTATTCGAGCGGCGGCAGCGGAGCCATTGGCGGCGTCTGGGGGCGCTGTTCCGTGACGCGGTTCACCGGCTGCAATTCTTCCGCTGGTGCGGGCGGATCTTTGGGGATGTTCCAGTCGATGGGATTCACCTGTGAGGGCGGGGGGGTGACGACCTGCGCGTTTGCCGAGAGGCAGGCAGCGAGGGTCAGGAGCAGGCAGGACTTGATGGATGCGTTTTTCATTTTCGGGCTCTAGTTGAGAGGGCGGGAAAAGGCAGGAATTTGTCGGTGAACGGTGTGCGACCGGCAAGGGGTTCGGACCGTACCACCGGCCGCTTTTAAGGCCGCCATTGTAGTTTGCCGGGTGGGGGGTTGCGCTCAGGGGTGCTGTGGCGGGGTCAATCGCATTATCCGGCGGTAGGCCCGGTGTCTCGCGGGGCAGGGAAGTCTGTCCCCGTTCGCAGCCCGGCGAGACGCCGGGCCTACTTCAACTATTCGTCGCGGGTGATCGGTGTGTGCGAAAGCACCTTTTGAATGGCTTGCGGATACGCCGCGCATTCCAGCTCAAAAACACGGGCTGCAAGGGTGTCTGGGGTGTCAGTTGGGAGGACGGGGCAGCGGAGTTGGAGGATCGGGGAACCGGTGTCGAAGTGGTCGTCGACGTAGTGGACGGTGCAGCCAGATTCGGGGTCTTTGGCTTTGAGCACGGCTTCGTGGACGTGATGGCCGTGCATGCCTTTGCCGCCGTGCTTAGGGAGGAGGGAGGGGTGGATGTTGAGGATGCGGTGGTGGTAGGAAGGCGGGATTTTGATCAGTTTGAGGTAGCCGGCGAGGAGGACGAGGTCGATGTGGTGCTCGCGGAGGAGGAATTCAAAGGTGTCGGCGGGGATGACGCCCGGGATGACCTTGACGAAGAGGCCACGGTCTCGGCAGCGTTGGACGCCAGCCACAGTGTCGCTGCTGCTGATGACAAGCGGGATGGTGGCGGAGAGATCGCCGCGTTCGATGGTGTCGAGCAGATTGAGGACAGTGCGGCCGCCGCCGGAGATGAGGCAGGCGAGGCGGGGGGTGCCAGAGGTGTGAGAGGAAGCGGACATTGAGCAGTTACTTACGGATGATGGCGGACACCAGCGGCATGTCGGCGTCGAGTGGTTCGAGTAGTTGTGCGCCAAGCATGGCGTCAAGTTCGAACGGAGCGACGCCTGTGCCCGGCCGTTTGATGGTGAGGTCTGCGCGTGTGATGATGTGGCCCGCGGGCAGCGCGCGAGTAGTGACGAGACTTTGGCGAGAGACGTGTCGGACGTCTTCTTCGATTGGGAGGACTTGTTTGACTTTCGGGATCGCCTGCCAACGGGCGCGGAGTTGTTGGACAACTTCGTGCGCCTGAATTTCCTGGTCGAGATTCGCGAATGAATCTAGATATGGCTTCGTGCGTGGGTCCTGCTCGTAGCGCTTGGCGATGCGTGCATAAGCGCGGTAGCGGCGGAATTGTTCGGGCTCGAGGCTGGCGCCGTGGTCGGGGCCTTGGGCGGTTCTGTCGTAGGTGAAGTGCTTTTCGAGAATCATCGCGCCGGCGGCAACGGCGGGGGCACCCGTGGTTTCCAGCGACGTGTGATCGCTGTAGCCGATCGCGCCGTCAAAGATGTCGGCGAGTGCTCCGATGCCGCCTAGTTCGGCGTTTTCGATGGGCGCTGGATAACTGCTGACGCATTGCAAGACGGCGAGACGGTCACGGATGTCACGGAGCCAAGAGCAGGCGCGGCCTACTTCCTGCAACGTCGCAGCACCGGTGCTGACGATGAGGGGTTTGCCGGTTGCAGCAAGCGCGTCGAGCAGCGGCTTGTTGATGATGTCGGGGCTTGCGGTCTTGTACGCGTTCCAAGGCAGTTGTTCGGCGACGGGAACAAGTTCAAGGCTGAAGACGCTGAGGATCGCGTGCTTGCCAAGCGAGTGCGCGAGCGCAACACAGGGCGCGAGTTGGTCGATGGTGAGTTCAAGGCGACGCAGCATCTCGATGGGATCGCGCTCGCCCGCCGCTTTCTGATACGCCGCGAGCTTTGCCGCCTTGCTCATCAGGCGGTCGGCTTCAAAGAGTTGAAACTTGATGGCGTCTGCGCCAGCGCGGCAGGCGAGCTCGGTGAGTTGCAGAGCGCGCTGAGGAGAGCCGTCGTGATTGACGCCCAACTCCGCGATGACGTAGGGCATGGTGGTGGCGGAGATGGGGCGAGAGGAGATGTGCATGGCAAAGCGATAAAGCGCAAAACGATGAAACGATAAAGAGGCGGACGTTAGCCACGATCAATGGTGTGGTCGCCCGCTTTGATGTCGGGAATGCCCAGTCGTGCCTGTGTTCTCTTGGTTTTGATGGTGTCTTGCAGGATTTCGAGGTTGCGTTGGCGGCCCGGTGCCGAATAGTTGCCCGAGCCGTGGTACATGTGGAGGCAGATGGTGTTGTGGCGGGCGTGGCGGCTTTTGACGCCCGCGTTCCAGAGGCGGTGGCCCAGTTCCGTGTCGTCTTTGCCGGGCGCGTGGATGGTTTCGTCGAAGCCGCCGACCTTCACGAGGTCGGCTTTCCACGCCGCGGCGTTGCTGCCGCTCCAGCGGGCGGGAGAAAAGTTGACGGCGTCGAAGGCGAGAGAGAAAGGGGTTGCGGGGAGCAACTTGACGAATTGGCGCGAGAACGGTTGGCCGATGGTGCGGAGGAACGAGAACTTAAAGGCGCGGCCGGTTCGAACGTCGTCGAGCGTGAGCGCTGTGGTCGTCGGTTCGGCAAGGCGATAGTCTGCGCCGGCGACGAAGAAGTTGGGTCGGCGGATTGTCTGGTGCATCTTGATGAAGTCGTGGCGCGGGATGACGTCGCCGTCGGCAAGAATGAGGTAGTCGCTCTTCGCCGCCATGATCGCGCGGTTCATGATGGACATCTTGCCGTAGAAGCCTTTGTGGGGTTGCCAAACGTGGACCACGGGGAAGGGAAGTTTTGGGCGGATTGACTTGATGAATTCGCGCGTTGGTTCGCGAGAGCCGTCGTCGGCGATCACGACTTCAAAGTCGGCGACATTTTGGCGCGCGTATCCCGCGAGCACGAACTCCAGGAAGTGCGGGCTGTTGTGGGTCGAGAGGATGACGGAGACGATGGGCATTGGTGTAGATTGGCGGTCCCCCGCCATTGAGTCATTGTCGGCGGTCTCCGCCCATGAGACCGTCAGCTGACGGCACATTGGCGAAGTGTACAAACAACGCACATGGTGGTTCTTTTTTCAGGACAGAAACACAGAGATCAAGAGGCAGAGGAGGAACACGATGTGCTACAGAAAAGCAGGCACGAAGCACTGAACGGCATCAAGGCATCGAGTTTTCTTACACTATTCCCTCGCTTTCCCCCTCTTGAACTCTGTGTCTCTGTGCTGAAGGCGAACTTAAAGTAAGCGTCGCTTCACGGAGTTCGCCAATTTTGTGCAATCGGGTACCGCCGCCCCGTGCCGAAGGCGACGGTCGTCACTTTGAGGCCCACGGCAGCCTGCCGGCGTTTGTATTCTGCGATGTCGATCATGCGTGTGATTTTTCTGACGAGGGTGATGTCGAAGTTGGTTTCCTTGGCGATCGTGGTTGCGCTCTGGTGGCGTTCGATGTACCGGGCGATGATTTCGTCGAGTGTGTCGTACGGCGGGAGTGAGTCCTGGTCGGTTTGATTCGGGCGCAGTTCGGCGCTGGGCGGTTTGGTGATGGTGTTCTCGGGGATCGGCGGCTTGGTGCAATGTGACAGGCCCGGCAAGGTCTTGTAGTGTTCGTTGATGTATCGCGAGATTTCATAGACCCAGTGCTTGGTGACGTCGCTGAGCACGGCGAGGCCGCCATTCATGTCGCCGTAGAGCGTTGCATACCCCACGGCCATTTCGCTTTTGTTGCCGGTGGTGAGAACGATTGCGCCGGTGCGATTTGAAACTGTCATGAGCATCGTGCCGCGGATGCGTGATTGGAGATTTTCTTCGGTGAGGTCGGGGAGAGACTCGCCGAGGCGTTTTGTCTTGAGCGACGTGAATTGGTTGTCGACAGTTGTGCGGAAACCTTCCATGGGTTTCTCGATGGGCACAACATCGCAGCGCATGGCGAGTCGCTTCGCAAGGTCCAGGGCGTCATCGATTGAATGTTGAGAGGAGTAGGGACCTGGCATTGCGAGGCCCAGCACGTTTTGTTGGCCAATCGCGGCGACGGCGAGAGCAGCGGTCAGTGCCGAGTCGATGCCGCCCGAGAGACCGATGAGCGAAGACTTGAAGCCTGTTTTTCGGAGGTAGTCGCGGATGCCGGTGACCAGAGCGTGAAAGAGGTGCTCGGCGGGCGACGCGGCAGGCGACGTGCCGGTGAGAGAAAGTGGTGGGGCGACAGTGTTACTTGAGCGCCCGCCGAGTGACGAATCCGGCGCGACTTCGAAGACGAGCGCGAAGTCGTCAAAGAGGTGGCCAGACATTGCGAGTTCGCCGCGAGGCGAAAAGACGTACCGGTGACCATCGAAGATCAGTTCGTCGTTCGCGCCGAGTTGATTGACGGAGGCGACGATGACGCTGTGCCGCTTCGCGTGGCCCGCGAGGATGTCGCGGTGTTTCTGGCCTTTGCCAAGAACAAACGGGCTTGCGCTCGCACTTAGGATGAGTTTCGCGCCCTTTTCCACGAGCTGGGCGACGGGGTCTTGGTTGTTCGCGTAGCGAGATGAAAACCCGGCGTCCTCGCCCTTCCAGAGGTCTTCGCAGATCGTGAGGCCGATGCGCAGCGTGTGCTGGGCCGAGTGTTTGGACACGATGTCGATCAAGACATCGTTGTCTCCCGGCTCAAAGTAACGATCTTCGTCGAAGACGTCGTAAGTAGGGAGAAGTTGCTTGTCGTAGCGATGCGTGATCACGCCCTTGCTGCACACGAGCAGTGAGTTTGTGTTCGCGTTGTCACTCGTGCGGCGCAGCGGCGTTCCGAAGATGAGAGTCAGGGACTTGGTTGCGTCATCCTTCGCGAGATCGCGCGCAATTGACTGCGAATGTTCCAGACACGCATCAATAAACCCTTGCTGCGCCAGCAAGTCCTTGGGTGGATAGCCAGACAAGGCGAGTTCGGGAAGGAGCGCAACATCGGCACCCTGAGCCGCGGCGTTCTGCGCGGCGCGGCGAATGAGGTCGGCGTTGAGCGTCAGATCGCCGACAGTGGGGTTGATAGTGCAGAGCGCGATGCGCATGCGGAGTTTATGGGGGCTGGGACCGATGCTGAGTCGTTGTGAGGCGTGTGAACGGACATGAAAAAGTAGAAGGCAAGACGCACCCCCCCCGAGCCCGAGCCCGAGCCCGAGTCCGCGTCCGAACCCGAGCGGCATCGCGGCATCAAGTCAGCGGAGTTTGATCAGAACCTGACCCGTGTGTGGCCATGCCTGAACGAGTTCCATGGTTTGCGCCCAATCGGAGACTTGCTCGGGGTCGATGGCGGGATCGAGAAAGCCGGACACTTTGAGGCGATTGAGTTCGGCAAAGTTGATCAAGAGGTGTGTGTAGCCGACGCGTTTGAGTTCGGTAGACCACGTGTCCGACGGTGGAAGCGTGGTGGAGGATGTTTTGGACGTGGCAAGACAGAGCCGTGTCACGAACGGATTCTTGTCCCACGTGGTTGCATAGGTCGTTCGCTGCGGGTCAAAGTACAGCGGCGCGGTGTCGCCTAGCAGGAGTACGTGATCTGACTTTGTCAGCACGAGGTTGATCACTTGCTGCGCCGTCCAATCTTTGCGGCCGATGCTTTTCTGGAATGCCGCGTCGCCCGCGACGTGCGTTGGCAGGAAGAGCGTGCCAGCGCTTGTCAGGCCCATCGACGGCACGGCGAGAACGGCGTTCAGTGCGAAAAGAACGATGGGCAAAAGCGTTGCGAAGATGGGGCGCGTGTGGAAGAACGCGCCCGCGGCGATACCCCACGCAACGGCGAGGGGCAGCAGACAGGGAATCAGAAATCGCGACTGAATGTGTGTCGTGAAGAGCCACAGAATGACTTGCAGCGAAAGAGCAGCGCAGAGCAACAACACGGCGACGCGAGCGCGAAGAGCCTGCGACTTGTCGCGTGAAGTCCAAAGCAGCAGCCCGAAGCAGATGCAGATGCCCCCGAGTGCGGTGATGCCCCATTGGGGATGGGCGAGACCTCGGTGTGTTTTGCCTGAAGGATCGTGCGGATCGGGCAACACGGTGAGTCTTACGCGATCGGCGAGCGAGCCGTCAAAGTGGTGCGACCTCCCGAATCGTGTCACTTGTTCGGCGCTCCAGTGGCCCATCGAGCCGTCTTGCTTCGCGAAGATGCTCGCCGCGAATGGAAACACCGGGTTGCCGCTCGCGTGGTAGTTTCGGGCCATCCACGGAGCGAGCATGAGCAGGCCGACGATGCTGCCAACGCTTGCGCACAACACAGCGTGTTTGAGCCAGCGTTCTCGCGGGAATGTCGCGAGAAGAACGATGCCGGTCGGGATGCCGGTGAAGAGCAACGCCGTCGGCTTGATGCCGCACGCGGCGCCGATGATGATCGCGGCGGCGATGGTGCGGCGCAGCGGAGAGATATTCGTTTCGAGCGACACAAGTACCGCAGCAGCAAACATGAGCACGACGCCCATGTCGTTGTACGCGAGCGAGCCTGTGACAATGGCCCACGGTGTTGCGAGGACAGCGAGCGTTGTGACCCACGCGGCGATGTCTGGATGGCATCGATGTACGCTCAGCCGCGACACGATTGCACGCGCGACGGAGCCGCACTGCATCGCGGCGAGGACAGCAATCAACGCGTGGAAGACTTGGGCGGTGAAGATCGGAATGCCGCCGCCTTCGAGGAGCGGGTTCGTGGCGGATGCGGCTTGCGGCCAAGAGACGGCAAGATGCGTGAACGCGGCTTCGAGGTAACTGGGTAGATATGAATAGACATTGTTGTCGAGCGGCGCGATGCGGCCCGCGAGAATCCACTCCTGCGGCAATTGAAGGTGATAGGACAGCGCGTCAAAGCCACCAAACTCGCTGCGCCAAAGTACGCCGGGTGTAGAAACGCTCGCGGCACAGAGCAGGCCTGCGAGGAAAGCGAAGAGGACGGCACAGATTCGTGTGCAGGTTGTGTTCCACTCGAGGAACCACGGGCGAGAGTACTCGCCGCCGGACCTGAGCGTGCGCATCGTGCGAGCGCTGTGTCGATATCGCAAGACCAGACCCGGGACGAGTGCGCCGAGTGCAATTGAAAATGGAATCCACCAACTTGTGTTCTGGGCGAACGCTCCGAACATTCCCAGAGCGTGAGAGATTGTAAGTTGTGCGGCAAGACCGAGGCCCAGCGAGAACGCGGGGCCGTTCGGGTAAGTGTCTTGCAGCTTGGATGGGAGCAGAAGTTGGGCAAGGGCACGTCCCAGTCCGCTCGCGCTGAGCATGTATGCGGCCGGGACGCACCACGCCGACATCAATCGCGTGATGGCTTCGACGAAACAGGTTGGGCCCAGGGAAACGTCGCCGCTCCATGCGAACGCGACAAAGCCGGCCAGAAACGCGGCGATTGTCCATAGCAAGGACTTGCCCGGGAAAAAGGTTTGGGCAATCGCGGAGATGCTAGTGTTTCTTGAGACGGGCATGCGGACTCGATCGGCGGCTTGCGGGTTCAACGGAACGTCGCACTACGATAACGCGGCATGTCGTCAAGCGCCAAAGAGCACAATTCGGGCACGTCGGGCGCCGGCGACGCGGACGCAACGGCGCAGCACGGGGAGGAAGAACTCACGATCTTTGAACCGTTGTGTGCCGTGTTTCGGCGGAAACTTAAAAGCGAAGGGCTCAAGTACACGCCCGAGCGTGCGCAAGTGTTGGACACGGTGATCCGCCTCGGCGGGCCGTTTGAAGCCGAGCGCGTGCTGCAGGACGTGCGCTCGGCGGGATTCAATGTGAGCAAGGCGACGATGTATCGCACGCTGAAGTTGCTGATTGAGGCGGGTATCGTGCAGCGGGTGCTGGTGACGGAAGAACAGTCGTACTTTCAATGTGCGTACGGGCAGGCGGCGAATCACTTGATCATCAGAACGGACGTTGAAAGCGGCGCGACAGTGAGCGATTCCAGCGGCGACCGATTTGTGGTGTTGGACTTGCCGGAGGTTCGCTCGCTCTGCGAGAAGTTGTGCAAAGAGCGCGGGCTCACGATGCGCGGTCATCAGTTGCACGTGTTTGCGTCAAAAACATGAGCCGAGGTGCGCGAGCACCCGGCAGGTGTGAAAAACTGATCGCGGAGTTCGCGAAGGGTGTGGAGAAACGCGGAGAGGGCTCCTGTTTTCTCTTTTTGAATGCTCTGCGTTTCTCCGCACTCTCTGCGGGCTCCGGGCTTTTCTTGAGAAGCCCCGCCGGGGGCTTGCGCCCCGCGGCTCTTGTTTAGACCTTCGGCCCACTCTCTTCCAACTTCGCAAGTTCATCCTTGTACTGCTCGCGTAGCGGTTCGACGACTTCCTTAATGAACCGCTCCGTCTGCTCCACGCTTCGCCCGATGTACTTCATGGGGTCCAGCAAGTTGTCCCAATCGAGTTCTTCGCGGAGCGGGCCGCCTCGCTTGGTACTCCAGAAGTGTTTGTCGGCTTTGAGGCGATCGAGCAGGTCGTTGTCGAGGCCTTCCTGCTTCACGCGTAGCCCCGCGGCTTGTGCATGCTGGCGGATGAGTTCGTGATATTCCTGCCGGTCTCCTCCCAGTTTCACGCACGCCATCATGATGTTTTCGGTAGCCATGAACGGCAGTTCGGCCATGAGGTTTTTCTTGACCATCGCTTCGTGGACGATGAGGCCGCTCGCGACGTTGTGCATGAGGTCGAGTGCGCCGTCGAGCGCGAGGAACGCTTCGGGAAGCGAGAGTCGGCGGTTGGACGAGTCGTCGAGCGTGCGTTCGAGCCACTGCGTCGCGGCGGTGTCGTAGGCGTTGCCGACGAGGTTCATGACGAAGCGGGTGAGGCCGCAGATGCGCTCGCAACGCATGGGGTTGCGCTTGTAAGGCATCGCGGAGGAACCGATTTGCTTGGTTTCGAAGGGCTCGTCGAGTTCCTTGCGGTTACAGAGCAGGCGGATGTCGGTGGCGATTTTGTGGAGGACGGCGGCGGTGCTTGCGAGGTCGGCGAGGATGAAGGTGTCGTACCAGCGTGGATACGTTTGTCCTGTTAGCTTGAAAGGGCGGCGGTCGCGGGTAGCATTTTCAAAGTACTTAGCGGGGCATCCAAAATCTGATTCATGCTCTCGCATAAAAGTTTGAACAGCAGTCTCAATCGCCTGTTGTTCTGAAACAGAATCTTCGATGCCAACCAAGTGCAGCAAATGCATGATTGCGAGATGTTCAAACTCGTCCACTCGCTTTGGGCTTCCCAGCAGTTCCAGAAACGACGCCTGCGTCCCGGTGGCCCCCCTGAACCCGCGCAGGCAAAAATCTTCCGTGCCATCGTTAAAGAAACGTTCA
>CAZEZV010000072.1:0-16225 GCA_964516725.1 uncultured Phycisphaeraceae bacterium | reverse complement strand
GAGCCGGATTGGTTTGTGGCGGACAAGCAGCTGCGCTGGTTCAACGGGCGGCCGATTCGGCCTGCGAAGGTTTTGTGGATGAAGGTTACGGCGTATTCGCCTGATGAGAAGAGCTGTGGGACTTCGGCGGACGGACGCACGGCGACGATGCACTGTGTTACGACGAATGCGCACCTGCTGGTCGCGGCGGATCCGAAAGTGCTGCCGTATGGGTCGATGCTGACGATTCCGGGGTACGCGGCGCCGGCGGACGCGGAGAAGATTGCGGACGTGGACATCACGGCGAACTGGGCGAACGAGCGGGCGAAGGAGCCCGGGGCGGAGGGAGTTGTGCCCGTGCTTGACTGCGGCGGAGCGATCAAGGGATTTCGGCTGGATCTATTGTTCCCGACACACGAGGCGGCGAGAGAGTGGGGGACGAAGACGCTGCCCGTGACGGTGTGGGAGTATGCGGACGGGAAGCCCAGGCCCAACCCGAGGCGGCTGAGGTAGAAAGTGACGAAGTGACGGAGAGACGAAGTGAAGGCGAGAACACAGCGTCACTTTGTTACTTGTTCCTCAGACTGCAATGAGCGGCGTCTTGTCCACGGTGCTCACAATCACATTCAACCCGGGCATCCGCTTGATCATTTCTTCGCGGAGGCGGGGGAGGTAGCCGCGTTCGGTGCTGGTGTGGCCGCCCAGGATGACGGACATGCCGGCGTTGAGGGCACCCAGGACGTCGTGGTGTTTCATTTCTCCGGTGACGAAGACTTCACAGCCTTCGGTGCGTGCCAACCGCGACAGCGAGCCTCCCGCGCCGGGAACGACGCCGATGATGGAGACGGGTTTGTCGGGATTGGTGCCGTCGGTGGCGGCGAGGGCGTAGCGGACTTGGTCTCGGCCCACCCAGGCTTTGAGGCGGAGAGAGAGTTCGTGGATGGTTGCGGGTTTGTCGAGGGTGAGGCGGCGGCCTGCGCCGGCGCCGCGCTTGGGCTGGGGCTTGAGTTCGTAGACGTCGATGGCGGGTTCTTCGTAGGGGTGGAACTTACGGAGGATTTCGAGGGCGAGGGCGAGGGCGGACGTGGAACAGACCATTTCAAGCCGCACTTCGCGAACGGATTCGAGCTGGCCCGAGGAGCCGACGGCGGGATTTGTGGAGGCGTCGCCCAGGAATGTGCCGGTGCCTTCTGTCGCGAAGGAGCAGACTTGGTATCTGCCGATCTGGCCAGCGCCAGCGGAGGCGAGGGCGTTGCGGATTTTTTCGGCGTCGTTGGCTGGAACAAAGGTTGCGATTTTGACCTGCTGGGTGTGCGGCTGATGCTCGTTGGGCGAGAGAGCCCGGCAGTCGCCTGCGATGTGGCCTTGCTTGGTTGAGCCGGACAAACCTTCGCAGAGCCAGTCGGTGACGCCCCCCGAGATGGCGTCGAGTGCGGTGTGGGGCGAGTAGATTGCGACGTGGTGTTCGAGAGCGCGGAGGATGACGCGCTGGCGGGGGGTGGCGTCGGTGATCCGAGAGAGGGGTTCGAAGATGGGCGGGTGATAGGCGATGATCGCGCCGGCTTTGAGGCGGATGGCTTCGTTCATCACGGCTTCGGAGAGGTCGATGGTGAGGAGGACGGGGCCGGCGAGCGAGCGTGCGCTGTCGCCGACGAGCAAGCCCACCTTGTCCCAGTCCTCGGCGTAGTCGAGCGGGGCGATGGTGTGCATGAGGGTGGCGAGGTCGCGGGTCAGCATGGGAAACTGTACGTTGGGATCGGCGTACCTTGGGAATTGAGGCGGCGACCCGGTCAACCGGTGATACGGTGAACGGGCAATTACAATCGTGGCGTCTCACAGGATCATCGGATCACAATCTCTATGGATGTCTCATCGGCGGAGACCGCCGATGAAGACGGATTGGCGGGGGACCGCCAATCTACCCGAAGCACTTCATGACACATTCCATCACACGTCGTGCGTATGCGAAGATCAACTTGATGTTGTCGGTGGGACAAGCGCTGCCTGCCCAGCATGAGAAGGCCGGGTATCACCCGATTTGCAGTTGGTTTTCGTGCGTCGATGTATTTGACGACGTCTGTGTGGAACGGCTCGGGGATGGTCAGGCGTCGCGGTATGACGTGTCGTGGGCGGATGACGCCGCGCCCGAGTTCAAGCGCGAGATCGATTGGCCCATCGAAAAAGACCTGGCGGTTCGGGCGCATCGGGCGCTGGAGGCGGTGGCTGGAAAGAAACGGCCTGTTGCGCTGAGCGTCAAGAAGCGGATTCCGGTGGGCGGCGGGCTGGGCGGGGGGAGCAGCGATGCGGCGGCGTGTTTGCTTGCGGTGTGCGAGGCGTTTGAGTGGAAAGTAGATGCCGATGCGCTGCGCGAAGTGGCGAAGAGTCTTGGGAGTGATGTCGCGTACTTCTTGGATGATGGTGATTCTGCGGACGCGGATGAATTTGTTGACGTACCGCGGCCGGCGATTGTGTCGGGGCTTGGGGAGGAGATTGAGCGCGCGGAGGCGTTTGAGTATCCGATCATTTTGGTCGTGCCGCCGTTTGGCTGCGCGACCGGAGCGGTGTACAAGGCGTTTGATGAGACGCTGGAAGCGGAGCTGCGCGAGTATCGGTTGGAACGGGCGGTATCGGCGGAGCATGGTCAGAATGTGGGAAGAGAGCGAAGTACGGGGCCGCGGGAGCAGATGGTGCGAGGGCGAGTCGAGCGGATGGTGCGCGAGGGGAAGTTGGACACGGACTTGTTGTTTAATGATCTTGCGAAGGCCGCGTTCGCGGTTGAACCGAGGCTCGGGAAGCTGGTGACGAGTTTGTCGAACGTGACTCGGAGCGCGGCGCATGTCACGGGGTCGGGGAGTTGTGTGTTTCTGGTGCCCAGGCGCGGGAAAGAGGAGTGGATGATGGAGCGGGTGAGGCGGGTGTGCGGGGGGCTGGGAGAGGAGTTGGGGGGGGAGGCGGGTGTGATGTTGACGAGGTTGGTGGATGGGTAGGTTGTCAAAGGCTGGGCAGTAGCACGGCTGCCTTCGCCTCGCTTCGCGGGCTCTTGTCTCGTAGCGACCTGCACCCCCGGCTTCGCCCGTGGCAATCGACCTGTGCCCGCGTTGCGGGCTTGAAGAAAGCACGGCGTGTGTGGATTGCTGCACCGAAAAATGCAGTTTGCGAGCGTTGGGGTTGCTTGAATGCTTGATGGAAATTACCCGATATTGAGTCAGTAGCAAAGCCAAACGGCAAATACAATCCTCACCGTCTCACGAGCGAATGACCACAGCAGACTTCGGATCGGCGGGGGACTGCCGATCTACCCTGAACCACCATGCCCCCCACTCGCCCCCATCTCGGAATTGACCTCGGCGGAACCAACATGCAACTGGGCGTGGTTTCGCCTGAAGGCAAAATGCTTGGGCAGGCCAAGAAGAAAACCAGAGCAGAGGACGGCGTCGAAGGCGTCCTCAACCGCATCGTCGAGGGCATCAACGAATGCTGCGCGGCGGCGAATGTGACGCCTCAGTCGCTGGGCGGGCTGGGCATCGGCGCGCCGGGCGTGATTGAACCCACCAAGGGCGTCGTTGTTGAAGCCGTGAACTTGCGGTGGAATGACGTGCCACTCGCGGACATGCTGAGCAAGCGACTGAAGTTGAAGGTTGTTGTCGACAACGATGTCAACGTCGCCGTGTATGGCGAAAATCGCATCGGCGCGGGCAAGGGCAGCAAGCACATGATGGGCATCTGGATCGGCACCGGCATCGGCGGCGGCCTGATCCTCAATGGCGAATTGCACTATGGGCAGTTTAACTCGGCGGGTGAAGTCGGGCACACGATTCTGTTTCCGTTTCATCCGCTGGGGTCGCGCACGCTGGAGAACAACGCGAGCCGGACGAACGTTAGCAATCGCATCATCAAGTTGATCAACAGCAACTATCGCAGCAAACTCACGAGCGAACTAGGCGACGATCCGGAAAAGTGGGGCAAGGAAGTCAAGAGCAAACTCATCGCGCAGCACTATCGGGGCGGCGAGCGAGAGGACAATCTTGTGGTGCAAGTTGTTGACGACGCGGCGGAGATGGTGGCGCACGCCGTGGCAAACGCGGTAACGCTTCTGAGCCTTGAGCGCGTGGTGTTGGGCGGAGGATTGACTGAGGCGTGCGGGAAGCTGTTCGTGGAGCGAGTGACAAAGGCCGCACGTGAGCTGATTTTTCCGAAGACTGCGGCGCAGGGCGTGGACATTGTTGCGAGCAAGCTTGAGGACGCGGCAGGGATCTATGGGGCGGCGATGCTGGCGATGGAGAGGAAGTAGGAAAGGCAAACGAGATGAAGGTCAAGGTACAGCTTCACATTCGCTCGGATGTACTCACCGATTTTCACATTGCCAGGCTTATGCGGTTGCAGCCGACACCGAACACGCTGGCAGGTCGCAAGCATCGAGCACGATGGAAGTCTCACAAACGAGGTCAATGGAAGTTGCGACTTGCTGAAGCGCACACAATCGGATACGCAATGTCAAACCAAGTTGCTCTCGCGAAGATCATTCGCAAACTGTGCGCACGAATAACCGCAAGAGAGATCGAAGCGGTAACACGCGCTGACCCAAGTAGTTGGCGGTTCCTCGAAGTCCATATTTGGGAGGGTCCGCCAACCTGTGGGTTCAGCATTGAGCCCAACCTGCTTCGCGAAATTTCTGACATGGGTTTGACTTTGGACATTACATCGTGGATTGGATTTGGCGAGATGGTTGCTCGGGTGGTCGGACGTAGGGGCGAGAAGTCGAAAACTCGCAAAGCGATGAAGTCGAAGTAGGCCCGGCGTCCTCGCCGGGCACCGCGCGCACGGTCGCCTGCCCGGCGGGGACGCCGGGCCTACGGCCTAAACTTTTCCATGCCCTCTTCCAGCGCACCGCCCACTGACCCGCGCTCCGTCGTGGAGCCAAAGCCGCATTCTGCACACTTGGTTGCCATGAAAGACACCATCGCTTCGCTCATCGAGTCCGAGTTGCCCTCGCTGCGAGAGATTCGGCGCGACTTGCATCAGCACCCGGAGTTGTCGTATCAGGAGGTCCGGACGAGTCGCGTCGTGATGCGTGAACTGGGCAAGCTCAAGATTGAGTATAAGGAAGGGCTTGGGAAGGGGACTGGTGTTGTCGCACACCTGCCCGCGAGCAACGCCGCTGACAACGCAAAGGGCAGCGTTGGCTTGCGGGCGGATATGGACGCGCTGCCGATTGAGGAGCGCACCGGTGTTGCATACTGCTCGAAGACACCTGGCGTGATGCATGCGTGCGGTCACGATGGTCACACCACAATCCTGCTGGGCGTCGCGAGAATCCTCAGCAAAGTTCACCGCCCAAACCCCGTCACGTTCGTTTTCCAACCCGCCGAAGAAGGCGGCGGTGGCGCCGAAGTCATGTGCAACGAGGGTGTGCTAGAGGGTGATGCACAGATGAAAAGTGGAAACAAGGGGCGCGGCATCGGAGCGCCGGTGCGAACGATGTTTGGGCTGCATGGGTGGCCCACCGTCGAAGTTGGCAAAGTTGCCTCGCGCGCCGGACCCCTGCTCGCCGCGACGGATGACTTTGAAGTTGTGATGCGCGGGACGCAGGCGCACGGGGCGTATCCGCATCAGGGCAACGACGCGATCCTTGCGAGCGCGCAGGTGATTTCGCAGTTGCAGAGCATCGTCGCGCGGAATATGTCGCCGCTCGATTCGTGCGTCGTGACGGTCGGCGCGATTCACGCGGGCACGGCGGACAACATCATTCCGGAGACGTGCGCGTTCATCGGGACGATTCGCACGCTGAAGGCGGAAACGCGCGCGATGGCGAAGAAGCGGTTCTTTGAAGTGGTTGAACATGGTGCGCGAGCGATGGGGTGCGTCGCACAAGTCACGTGGAAACCCGGCTACCCCGTCACGCACAATGACCCCGCAGCCGCGGCGAAGTTCTTTGAGATTGCGGAAAGCGTGATGCCGGCAGGGACTGTCGAGCGAGTTGATAACCCGACGATGGGCGGCGAGGACTTTGCGTACTTTGGGCAGCATGTTCCGAGTTGCTTCTACATGCTGGGCCTCAAGCCCGCCGACGCAGCAACGTACCCGACACTCCACCAGCCCGACTTTGACTTTAATGATGACGCGTTGCCGGTTGGCATCCGAGTGATGTGCGAACTGGCGCTGAGGGCATAAAGCGAAAATCGATAAAGTGAAAAACGACAATCAACACAGGTGATCGCGCCTTGTCTTCACTTTCGCTTTTCGCTCTATCACATTTCGCTTTACAAACACGCCCCCTCGCTATAAACACTCAAGAACGACTCAATATCCCGTGGATCAAAGACGCTCGCGTCGTTGTTGAAGTCGATGTCGTTGCACGTCGCAGTGTCCGGAACGCAAGGCCCCTCGCTGAACACGCTCAAGAACGCTTCGATATCTTGCGGATCAGGCGACGAGCCATCGTTGTTGAAGTCAACAGAGTCACACGTGTTGGCGACGCTGACGAAAACCGTGCGCCGAGCGCTAGCGGCAGCGGGCGGTGGCGCACTCCCGATGGGAGTGCTGACGCAACCGCCGAGGCTTGTGCTGAAGTCATACAAGCCGGCTTCCGCTTGCGTCATGCCGGTTATTGTGAGGACTTGTGTTGTTGCGCCAGAGACGAATGCGCCACTGGCGCGTTGACCATCGCTGAGCAGTGCCCCATTGAAACGCCAGTTGCCGGCGGTAAAGTTGGTTGCGCCGCTGTTGATGACCAGCGCGTCGCCCGGGTCGACGGTGAAGTCTTCGTGGGGTGAAAACTGCGAATTCCAGCCGGGACTTAGGCGCGTGAAGTAGGACGTGGCGCGACGGAACGCGGAAGAGCCTGCGCCGAAACGCTCGTAGCGACCAATGAAGGCCCCGGCGAGGAAGACATCGTTGCCGCGCGAGATCGGGATGCCGCCAAGCGAGGAACCGACCCACGTGATGCCCTGGTTCGGGATGTTGAGAGGCAAGCCTCCCGTGTTGGACCAGCCCGAACCATCCCAAATCGCGCCAGCCGGGTACGTGAAGCCGTCAACGCCTGTCGCGGTGCCGCTGGGAATGAGGAGATTGCCGGTTTGTGTGATGCGGCGGGTCCTTAAGCCCAAGGAGCTTTGTTGGGAGAGCAATCGTGGCGTGGGGAAATCTCCAAGGTAGCTCCACTCGTTGTCGACGAGGCGGTACATGTTGGTGCGGGGCTGATTTGGAATCGGCAGTGTAAACCCTAGTGCAAGGACGCTGCCTTGATACTCGCCCAAGAGCGACTTGCCGCTGCTCGTGAGCGGGCCGACTTCATCCCACACACTTCCGGTCCAGCGCATGACCTTCAACGAGTAAATCGTGCCGCTTCGTGTGCCCCAGACTTGGCCCAGGCAGTTCTGGAGCCCGAAGATACTGCGCCCTGCCGGGCTTTCTTCCCATGAGGTGCCATTCCAGCGATAGACATAGGGCACGCTGCCGCCTCCCCGGGTCGGCTGCACTTCCGCCCAGAGTTCATCACCCGCGACGGTGAAGGTCTCAACCACGCCGTTGGGCGGCGGCGGCATATCGATCCACTGCGAGCCGTCCCAGCGGCGCACGAAGGGATCTTGTGTGTCACCGAAGGCGGTGTAGCCACCGCTCACGATGGGTTGACCTTGATAGATCGCGACCGAGCGCGTTTGCCGTTCAAATCCGTTGTTGCCCGCCCAAGGCCGCCACCGGTTGTCACTGCCAAACACCGCGATGTTGTTGCACCGCTGTGCCCCCGCGCTGCCCACGCGGCCCACGGCGATGATGTCGTTGCCAAGCAGCGCCATGTCGCTGATGCTGTTGTCGATGCCTTGCGAGATCGGCATGAAGTACCCGTCCGAGTTGACAAACGCAAGCGATTCAAGGAATCGAATGTTGTTGTCCGCCACGTCGCCATCTTGAACACCGGCGAACTTGCCGCCGATGATCGGCTTGCCTTGGAACGAACCGAGCAGGCGTGCGAACGAACCCTGCGTGTTGGTGAGCGTTGTGCCACCCTGGAGTGCACCCAGCGGCAGCCAGTTCGAGCCGTCCCAGCGTTCGACAAAGGCTCCGGTGGAGCGAACAAGGTTGGCGTTCTCATCGAGTGCAATGCTGACTTGGATGTTGTTGGCGATGTTGACTGGGTTGGTGCCGATGATCTCCCAGCCGAGGTTTGTTCCAAGATAGCGAGCAACGGCGCGGCGGGTGCCGTTGGAAAACGTGTAATCGCCTGCGAGGTAGAGTTGGTTGCCTGTGCTGAGGAGCTGCTGGGCGGAGCCGGAGCAGGAAGAGGTGCAGTCCATTTGCGTAGGCAGCACGCTGCCGTTCTGAGTCACGCGTACGACTCGGTTGTCGAAGTTGAAAGCCGTGCGGATCGTGCCACCGACGAACAACTCGCCGTTGTGAACGGTCATTGTGCGGACGTTGTTCTGGGAGTCGTTGCTGATGGGGCTAAGCCGAACGAGGGGAGAGGTTGGGGTCAGTGTTTCGTAGTAGCCAAAGGCGTAGCTGGTCGCGCCGTTGTAGAGATAGGTGAAGGCTCCTCCGACGTAGAGGCGGCCGTAGGCGAATTGGAGCGAACTGATGCGTGCGGCGCCTTGGCTTGAGTTGTCCAGACCGACTTGTTCCCATGTTGAGCCGGTCCAGCGAGCGATGCGGAGGGGGAGGGGTGCACCGTCAGGTGTTGTGAAAGCGAGGCGGCCCGCTGCGTACAGCGTGCCGTTGTGGACGGTGAGAGCGGTGACTTCGGAGTCTTGGTTTAGATTGAGCGCGCCAGGAGTGGCGCGATTGGGGAAGCCGTTGCCGATTGCTTGCCAGGTTGAACCATTCCACGCGGCGATGGAGTTGGCGGGGACGCCATCGATGGAGCGGAAGGCGCCGCCGATGACGAGGAGTTCTGGCTGCGGGCCGTCGCCGTCGGGGTCCCAGCGGGCCATGGCGTTTGTGCGTGCGGAGGGCAAGGCGGAGGTTGAGCCGTTCTCGTCGCAGACGCCCATGTAGCCCATGGGGACGAGGCCTGTGGTGCATTGCTGGGCGAGGGTTGGTGTGGTGAGGAGGGTGGTGAGGCAGAGGGTGAGAGTGAGTTTCACGGGATGCTCCGGGGTGAAGTGCAGAATGAACGTACCGGGACTTGTGGTGATTCGATTTGACACAGAGAGCATGGAGAGCGCAGAGAGGATTTGTGGTTGTGACTTCTTTCCTGTCTCTGTGCTCTCTGCGCTCTTTGTGTTGAAAATGAACTAGAAGAGTGCGGGATTTTCCAGCGTTCGATCTGTGGTGCTACCGCAGCAGCACCATTGTGTAGTTGCTTGCGGCGAGCGGGTTGCACATTTTTTTCAGCGTGCTGAATTCGCCGCGAGTTGCAGCGCGGCTCTCATGCTGCCTTCGTGTGCAAGCCCATCGCCCGCGATGTCGTAGGCGGTGCCGTGGTCTGGGCTTGTTCGGAGGATCGGCAGACCCACGGTCAAGTTGACGGCGCGGTCCCAGGCAAGGGTTTTGAGGGGGATCAGGCCTTGGTCGTGGTACATGGCGACGACGAGGTCGAACTTTTCCGGTGGCTGATTGGGCCACGCGAGGGCGCGTTGGAAGACGGTGTCCGCGGGGTGAGGTCCTGAAACCTCGCAGCCCGCGAGGGCTGGGAGAGTTCGGGCTGCTTCGATGGCCGGGGCGATGATGGTGTCGTCTTCGGAGCCGAGCAGGCCTTGTTCGCCGGCGTGAGGGTTGAGTCCGGCAACGGCGATGCGCGGCGATGAGATGCCCAGGCGACGGAGTTGTGCCGCGCCGAGTTCGATGCAGTCGATGATGCGCTGCTTGGTGAGGTCGCGCGCAACGGTGCGGAGAGGTTGGTGGACTGTTGCGAGGATGACGTTGAGGCCCGGGCCTTCGCGCGGGTGCGTCGTCGGCGGCGCATGGAACATCATCGCGAACTTGTCAACCCCGAATCTCGCGGCGAAGAGCTCGGTGTGGCCCGGGAACTTGTCAAAGCCGGCGAGCATCCATGCGTGCTTGCTGATGGGAGCCGTGCAGACGGCGGCCGCGTGCCAGGGGTCGCTCGCGGGGCGCTTGGCGAGGGCGATCGCTTGCTCGACGGCGGCTTTGGAGATGGAGCCTGACTCGCGCGTCGCGGCGCGCGGGTGCTTGATGCGTTCGTGATACCACGCGGCAATTTCTTCGGGAGTTGAAAGGTCTTTGACGGGCTTGGCGTTGGCGTGAACGGGTTCAACTTCGACGCACACAACGTCGCCCGCGTTCTTTGGAACCTGCTGGCGACTGGCAAGCGCAGCGACTGGAAGCGAAGCCCAGAAACGAGAAACATTGACCTGCTTTGAGGCGTGCTCCAGCACTGTACAAGGCCCGAGGATGACCCAGCGAGCGAGGCGGCGCAGCGATTCATCGCCCAAAGCCTTGAGCGTGACCTCAGGACCGATTCCCAGCGGATCGCCCAGCGAGATTGCGATGAGGGGGGGCACGCAGAAGAGTAGTTGCACTCAACCTATGTAGGCCCGGCGTGCCCGCCGGGCATTGGCGCTCGGGTAGGAGATGCCCGGCGAGACACCGGGCTTACGTCATCGTCTTGTTTCGTCCAATGGGGTTCTTTGAACATGAGGATGATGATTTTGGCGATGAGTGTGACGAAGAAGAGTGGAAAGGCCCAGATACCCACGTGCATCGCGACGTGAGCCGGTCCAAATTCACCCATGACTCCGAGGGTCGGCGAGATAAGCATGAAGATGCCGCCAAACACCAGTAGTCCAAGCAGTCGAAGTCCGCCCTTGAGCTTTTGTGCAATCAATGACGAAGGGACATATGCGGTCAGTGCAAGCATGATCAGAATGAAAAGGCCCCACAGCGTGTCGACGTAGTCATTTGCCGGGTGGGCAAAATCGAACCCGCCATAAGCAAGAGTCCAGAACACACCAAATTATTCGTTTGTTTTGCCCACAGAGTTGCTTGCGTTTGGCACACTACCCTCGATTGTGCGCATCGACGTCCTCACCACATTCCCGGAAATGTTCGTTTGCCAAGCCCCCGGCGTGTTGGGCGTGAGTATTCCCAAGCGAGCGATTGAGTCTGGAAAACTCGAAGTTGTTGCGACGGACATCCGTTCGTTCACGCATGATGCACATCACAAGACGGACGACAGACCATTTGGCGGCGGGCCGGGCATGGTGATGATGTGTCAACCTGTTTGGGATGCGGTGCAGAGCGTTGAGGCGCAGCACGCGACGGCGCGTTCGGCGAGTGGTGTGTCGGGCGCGGCGATCAAGGCCCGGCGGGTGTATCTCTCGCCGCAGGGCGAGCCTTTGACGCAGGCGTTGGTCGAAGAGTTGGCGCGGGAGGCGTGGCTGGTCATGTTGTGCGGGCATTATGAGGGGATTGATGAGCGTGTGATTGATGCGCTTGAGCCGACGGAAGTGTCGCTGGGTGATTTTGTTGTTTCTGGCGGCGAGATCGCGGCGCTGGTGTTGATCGACGCGATTGCGCGGTGCTTGCCCGGTGCGCTGGGCGACGAGGCGAGCGCGATGCAGGATAGTTTTTCGAGCTTCTCCCCGCCGGAGGGATTTTCGACGGCGCGGGACGGGCTTGCGTCAGCGAAGCAGGCGAATAGGCTGCTGGATTGCCCGCAGTTTACCAAGCCGCGCGAGTGGATGGGGCGGGAGGTGCCGGAGGTTTTGTTGTCGGGGGATCACGTGGCGATTGCCAAGTGGCGGCACGAGCAGCGGCTGAAGAGGACTTTTGTGAGGCGGCCTGACTTGATGGGGCGGTGACGTGATGCTCAGATCGCATTTTTTCAGCATCAATCGACTGTTTGGCGAGAGGTACGAACGCGGGTGAAGCATGGGCAAGTCGGCGGCGAAATCGGTGGTGTGTCCGCGGTGCGAGTATGACTTGCAGGGGCAGGTGGATACTTGGCGCGTGCCGCTGAGCTCGCAGGCGGACGTGGTGCGATTCGAGCGAGGAGAGGTTTTGGAGAGTGAAGTCGGCGCGAAGTGCCCTGTGGAGGGCACATGCAGCGAGTGCGGGCTTTTGTTTGAATGGAAGTTTGTCTTTAGGCCGGAATTGGCGGGGCCAGCTTGGTTTGTGGAGACGCGGCGAGTGTCGGCCCTGCGTGCGTTTGTTGGAACGGCGCTGAGGGTGCTTTGGTTGTTTCCATTTTTCCGGTCGCGCGGCGGGGTGCGGATTGAAACGCCGCGGCGGTGGGATCGGGTGGTGTGGTACTTGGCGATGTGGGTTGTGGTGCTGCCGCCAATTTCGTTCGTGCTCAGGCAGATGTGGGGTGTGGTTGTTCTGTGGCAGCAACTGGGGAAGTCGTTTGGCGGGGCGACGTATCTTGTCTTTGCCAGCACGCCGAAGGACTTGCTCCATGTGATCTTGACCATGCGATTCGCGGGTGGAAGCAACTGGTTCTTTGTTGGAGTTTTTTCATCGCTCGGATTCGCGACGATGATGATGGTGCTGCCTTACACGCGAGCGAAGGCGAAGGTGCACACGTCGCATGTGGTGCGCGCGGCGGCGTATGCGATCACGTGGCTGGCGTTTCCGGCGTTGATCGAGACGTTCGCGGCGGTTGTTGAAGGCGTTGCGAGTCTGCTGCCGGTTGCAACGAGGCGGTCTGCAATGTCTTTTGATCTGCAGGAGTTTTTACGCGAGCTGGGGCGCGCGATGTGGTCTCGTGATTTTCGAGGACTGCTCATATGCGCGACGGCGATCTGGTGCTGCGTGTACTGGTGGCAGGTGATGCGGAAGTGGTGGCGGATGGAGGAGGCGGTGGTGGCATATGTTGCGTGCGCGGTGCCGGTGGCGTTGATGGTGGTGACTGCGATTGCGTACAACTATCCGCAGTTTTAGTGCGGGCCGCGGGTTTGATGCTGGACTCAGGGTTGTCGAGGGCTGCGGTCTTTTGCGAGCGTGACTTCAGATGCGCACGAGCGAACACAAAACTCCGTCGGCAGCGTGTCCGCGATGCGGGTATGACTTGCGTGGGCAGGTGGATGCGTGGCATCCGGCGTATTCGGCGTGGGTCAACGCGGCGAAGGCGGAGGCGCGTGACTCGCAGGTGGTGGACGATGAAGGGTGCGTGGGGGCGGCTTGTCCGCTGGAGGGGACTTGCAGCGAGTGCGGGCTGCGGTTTGAGTGGGCGGACTTGTTTGCGCCGGTGCGGCAGGTGACGGGGCTGTATGAAGTGGATGACAAGCGGCGGGTGCGCGCGCTGTTGTCCACGATATGGGCCGCGATGTGGTGTTGGCCATTGTGGCAGCGGCTGAAGATGCAGCACGAGGTGCGGCTGGATCGAATTGCGACGGTGATGCTCGCGTTGTTTGCCGTGGGGTACTTGATTGTTGCGGTGCCGTGGTTCGTGTTGGAGAATTCAGGCCCGATTCGTGACTTGTTTGCAGGCACGTGGCCCATCACGTCGTGGGGCGGTTCGCCTTGGCAATGGCGGCCGATTGTTCCACTTGGAGTGCTTGCGGAGGGCGATTGGAATGCGGAGTTGTATGAGCCGCTTGTGTCTGGGGTGTGGTTTGCCGTGTGCGCAGCCCAATGTTCGCTGATGCCTCTCTGCTTTTTGCTGATGCCGATTTCGCTCAGGAAAGCAAAGGTGCGGCGCGTGCACCTGGTTCGAGGTTGGCTGTACTCGATAGGGTGGTTCATGCTCGCGACGCACCTGCAAGCATTAGGGTTGGTTGTGTTTTCGGCTTTCGACCTGTTTGGCGGTTGGGGAATCACAATGGTTCCGTTTGCGCTGCTGGCGATTGCCGTGTGGCTGCCTGCAGTGCTTGGATATGTGCTTGTTGGCACCTGGTGGGCCGTGTATTCACGATACTACCTCAAGTTGCCCCGGCCTCAACTGGTTGGCTGGCTGTTGGCAACAGTGGCGACGCTGCTCTCGGTGTTGGTCGTTGGCTTGTGCGGTGGGGCGGCGGAGATGGTAATGGACACAGTTTGAAAGAGTGCTCTTTGGCGTTCGCCAACGCCAAGCCACTCCCACCCGCGAGAGGAGGGGCTTTTTGAATGTCGCGTCACTACGATGAAGCATGGCACACGACCCTATCACTTCTTCCATCCTCGCAGAACTTTCCAAGCATGACCCAGCAATCGGCGACCTCGTTGGAAAAGAGGCGCAGCGGCAGGCGGAGACGATCGAACTGATTGCGAGCGAGAATCATGTGTCGGCGGCGGTGATGCATGCGATGGGGACGTGTTTGACCAACAAGTATGCGGAGGGGTATCCGGGGGCGCGGTATTACGGCGGGTGTGTGTTTCATGATGATGTCGAGCGCATCGCGATTGAGCGGGCGTGCAAGTTGTTTAACTGCAAGTTTGCGAATGTGCAGCCGCACTCGGGGGCGACGGCGAATCAGGCGTTGTTCTTTGCGTACTTGTCGCCGGGCGATGTGTTTGCGAGTCTGGTACTTGCGGATGGCGGTCACTTGACGCATGGACTGAAAGTCAACATGTCGGGCAAGTGGTTTTCGCCTGTGCATTATCCGTTGGTGTATGACAAGGCTTCGGCGAATCATGAGCGGATTGATTACGACGCGGTGGAGCGCGTGTGCCTTGAGGCGAAGCAGGTGCATGGGGACAAGTTCAAACTGTTGATGTGCGGGTATTCGGCGTATCCACGTGTGATTGACTTCGCGCGGTTCCGCGCGATCGCGGACAAGTGTGGCGTGCTGCTGCACGCGGATATCGCACACATCGCCGGCCTCGTTGCGAGCGGCGTGCATCCGTCTCCGTTCCCGCATTGCCATGTCGTCACAACGACGACGCACAAGACACTTCGCGGGCCGCGTGGCGGTTTGTTCCTGACGAAAGACGAAGAACTTGCAAAGAAGTATGATCGCTCGCTGTTTCCCGGGATTCAGGGCGGGCCGCTGATGCACATCATCGCGGCGAAGGCGGTGGCGTTTGGGGAGGCGCTGCGGCCTGAGTTCAAGACATACTCAGAACAGGTTGTGAAGAACGCGCGGGCGCTTGCGGGGGCGCTCACGGAGCGCGGGTTCCGCATCACGAGCGGGGGCACCGACAATCACTTGATGCTTGTGGATCTGCGCGGGAAGAGTGCGGACCTGATCGGTGCGGACGCGGAGAAGTGGCTGGAGATGGCGGGGCTAATTTGTAACAAGAACGGCGTGCCGCAGGATCCGCGGCCGCCAAAGCAGACGAGCGGGATTCGGTTGGGGACGCCGGCGACGACGACGCGCGGGTTTAAGGAAAGTGAGATGAAGATGGTGGCGGGGTTTATTGATCGGGTGTTGAGTGCGGGACTCAAGGGGCAGGACGCGCTGGTTGCTGAGAGCGGCAAGGTGCGCGAGGAAGTGAAGGGGTTGTGCGCGAAGTTTGCGTTGCCGGCGTGAAATTACCTGACGATAGAAGTTCGCCTTTATTGTGACGTGCGACGGGAACACACATGGGTTGTTACGCCTTTTTGTTGGTGCTGCTGTTGTTAGCCTTTGTGCTTGGGCGGCTGTCAACAGGCAAGGTGTCGAGCCTAGAACTTATTCAAGTGCGGGGAGGTCCGCGGCGGTTCTTCTTACGACGACTCACGAAGTATGTGCGTGACCTGCGTGAGTTGGAGCTGAATGAGAGTGTACGCATTGCTGAAGAAGCGCTTGGGCTGTATGGAGGTCGATGGGCAAGTCAGCGTACTGCCTTCTTGATTTTCGGATTTTTTCTTTCGGGAATTGTTTTGCGAAAGATCGGCATGCCGCTTTGGCCAGCCATCGCCCGAAGACTTTGGCTCATCTTTGGCGGCGACAGGTTTTTCTGGGAAGACTCTGGACAGTATTGGTGGGGCGGAGCAGTTGTACTGACAACTCTCGTGATTTGGTTTACATTGTTTGTTGCTCAAGTGCACTTCGCTGTAAAACGGCGCGTCAACGATTTTCGCTGTGCGCATTGCAAATACAACTTGATTGGCTTAGTGCCGCAGGCGGACGGCCCAGTGCTATGTCCGGAGTGCGGGGAAACAAGCTATGTCAAGACGGAAGGGAAGGGCGAGTATCGGGTGGTTGTCGCTATTGGGCAGAAGTGACTTGCTGTGCCTCGTGCCGGGTGCTTATGCACCTCGGCTCTTGTTTATTCGATGCACGGGCCTTCGCCAAAGACTCTCAGGAACGCATCGATGTCGATGGGGTCGAAGATTGATGTGTCGTTGTTGAAGTCGATGTCGTCGCAGTTGTTGGTGGAGCAGGGGCCTTCGCCGTAGACGCTGAGGAAGTCGTCGATATCAAGTGGATCAAAGATCGAGGTG
>CAZEZV010000071.1:0-16290 GCA_964516725.1 uncultured Phycisphaeraceae bacterium | reverse complement strand
CATTCCTGTCCGTGTACAGCGAAGGGCCTTGCATCCCCACGGGCGCGACGTGCGACGACATCGACTTCAACAACGACTGCTCGGTGTTTGATCCCGCGGATATCGACTCGTTCCTGAGCGTCTACAGCGAAGGGCCGTGTCACGTTTGAGTGATTCTTCTTCCCCCGGGGCACGCCGCCAACGCGGTGTGCGCTGGATTTGTGCAACTCACTATTTCGCAACTCAGCCACTTGTTCACTCTGGAGACCGTGTTCATGCACTCGCAACGAAGTCGCTTCAACCCGCTCGCCCTTGCACTGTTTGCCGGCTCCGTGTTCGCTGCCCACAGCGCGGACGCCGCGGTGATCAACTGGTCCAATGCGTCCGGCGGCAGCGCAACGACGCTCGCGAACTGGAATCCGCAGGTGATGCCGACGTCAACTGATACGGCAAACTTTGATATCGTCGGCGGCTATATTGTGAACTGGGGCGCTGGCTCTCCGTCCGCCATCGCCGGGCTCTCTGTGGGTCTGAGCAACCTTGGCCTCTCGCTGACAACGCCGCTGACGGTCACAGGGGCTTGCAACGTGCAGACAAACACTTCTGTCGCGGGTGCGGCGCTGACGATTACAAACGGTGCATTCACGGTCGGTGACCTGACCGTCGGCGTTGCGCCGACGACAGCTGTCGACGGGCAGTGTTCTGTCAACGGCACCAACGCGAGCATGAGGGTGAATAACAGCTTTGTGCTTGGGGGCAACAACGAGGGCAGAATGTGGGTTCGAAGCGGTGCGACACTGACGAGCCACTGTCCGGTGCGGGTCGGCGTGGGTCAGCGAGGGATACTGGAAGTCACTGGCGTCACGGGGTCTCCCATAGATCGGTCCACGCTTCAACTCATCGGCGCGGCAAACACTCTGCGCGTGGGCGATGGTGCACAAGGTGATGTCAACATCCTCGACGGCGCGCTTGCGGCTATGCCCGGAGACGTGCTCGCTGGCCCCGTGCCGAATGTGCAGGGAGCGATCGTCGTCGAAGGTGCACTGAATGGACAAGAGGCAACTATGTCTATTCCAGGCTCGCTCTTTATCGCCAACAACAACGCGGCGGGCGGGGGAGGCGTCGGGACTGTCCGAGTGCGCACCGGCGGATCGGTGACGGTCGCGGGCCAAACGACAATCGGCGACGCCTCGCCCAGTAATGGCATGCTCGAAGTCAGCGGCGGCACTTTCCTGACTCACGGCCTGTCCACGATCGGTACCACAGGCACGATGGTGCACTCAAGCGGGACCATTATCATCGACACTGGAGCACTCTCAATCAACTCTGGAGGCGGCATCTTCTTCATCGCTGGCAGCGGCAGTGGTGGAGCGGTGCTCACGCTTCGTAACAATGCACAGTGGGTGTTGCCGAGGCCCGGCGCCTCGGCGAATCAGGTGTTTATGACGTCCGTCGGTGCTGGGTCCACTTTTAACCTTCAGACCGGTGCAGACTTCTCGCACACTGGCTCAGAGTTTCGGATCGGCATCAGCAATCAGCGCGGTACGCTCAACATCTCGGATGGCTCAACGTTTACAACCAATGCATCGTTTGGTTTGAATGGTGCGGGCAGTTCACTGTCGGTCAGTGGCGGGTCGAGCGTGACTTGTGGTGTGGTTGGCTTTGGCGGGAGTACGGGCGACACGGTTTCATGCACACTCAGCGGCGCGGGCACGACGTTCAACACTGCGGCTCTTATGCGCGTCGGCCACAGCGCGGGCGGAACAGGTGGGGCGTGTCAGGTCTCGATCACCGACGGCGCAGCGCTCACCTCCACTCGCATAGAACCCTCGGCCGCGTCGATTCAGTTCCGACAGATCGGTGGCGCGGGTGGCTCTTTGACGATGAACAACGGAACGATGAACGCTGCCGACGAGATCGAATACAGCAACACGGTCACGCCGCTTTCGATGATCAGCAGCGTCATCAACGCGCCGAGTCTGTCACTCAACGGCGCGACGCTCAGCGGGAACGGAACCATTAACGCGAATGTGGTGAACACGGGCCAGATTCTGCCAACCGGTGCGGGGTTCACCTTGACGAGGCAGCTGAGCGACAACGGCGCTGGCATTCTTGGCAGCAAGCTCACTTTCGCACACGGTTCGTCGTACACGGGCGACGGCGTTCTTAACTGTGACATCGATGCTGACGCTGGATCGACATTCACGCCAAGCGGGTTCATCACGATGGGACGTCTGACATCACCGACGGGCGTTGAGTTTGACGGTGTGATGAACATCACAAACGCCAGCATCGAGTGCTTTGACTCTGACGGTGCTCGCATCGGCGGCACGGTACACCTCAACAACGGCGAGTTGACAGGGTTGACCGGATTGCGATTCCAAGGCGGAACTCTGCCCAGGCTGACTGGGACTGGCCAAGTCAACGACGACTGCTTCATGAATGGTCGCATCGAGCCTGGGATCGTGAGCACTGATCCAACAGGAGCCATCGACTTCATCACGCTCAGCTTCGGCGTTGCCGGTTCGCTGCACATTGATATCGAGGGCGACCAGCCGGGCGACTTCGACACGATTTCCACCGTCGACGACCTCGACCTGAACAGTGCAAGCCTGCTCGTGAACCGCGTCGGCAATTACTATCCGCCGCGCGGCACCGTCTATCGAATCGCGCAGGGCGGCTCGCTGTTTGGTACGACATTCGGCACGGTCTCTGCGCCAGGGTTCCGTGTGGTCTACGGCGTCGGCAGCGTCGATCTCGTTTTCGACGGCCTGTGCGACTCGATTGACTTCAACAACGACGAGAGTTTCTTTGACCCGCAAGACATCGACGCGTTCCTGAGCGTGTTCAGCGAGGGGTCGTGCATTCCTGAGACGAACACTTGCAATGACATCGACTTCAACAACGACGGGTCGGTGTTTGATCCCATTGATATTGACGCGTTCTTGAGCATGTTTGGCGAAGGGCCGTGCATTTAGGAAAGCGGCGACTCGATACAACGAGAAGCGAACGGCGAAGTTGGGCGCAGCGATGTGCGCTGGTGGGTGTCACTGTTTCGGGCGTCGCGCCGGCTCGTCGTTGACGACAAGATAGTCGAATTGGACGAAGTTGCAAGTGCAGTGTTCGTTTCACGCAGACAGCCGCCGCACGGAGGAGTGTGGCGGTTGCTGTTTTTGTGTGATGGGAATGGAGCGTGTGGCGTGCGCGACGTAGCCTTATTCCATGCGAGCACTCGTCTGGTTTCGATCTTGTTTGCGAACGACCGATCATGCGGCACTGAGCGCGGCGACGCGGAACGCAACGAAGGGCGTGGTTGCATTGTTTGTTGTGTCGCCGGGCGAGTGGCGGGCGCATGACTATGCGCCCGTGAAGGTACACTTCATTCTGCGAACGCTCGCGGAGTTGTCGGCGCAGTTGCAGTCGCTCAACATCGCGTTGGTCGTGCGGATTGCGGCAACTGCGCAGGACGTTCCAAAGGTCGTCGCGAAAGTGATGAAGGAGTTTGAGTGCGACGAAGTGTGTTTCAATCGAGAGTATGAAGTCAACGAGGCGGCTCGCGACGCGAAAGTGCGCGAGGTGTGCGAGAAAGCTGGCGTGACGGTGCGGGAGTACACGGATCAGTCGTTGATTGAGCCGGGCGATGTGCGGACGGGGGAGGGGCGGTATTACACCGTGTTCACGCCGTTCAAGAAGTCAGCGATTGCGCACTTGCAGAAGCGAGGCGTGGCGGAGTACCCGGCAGCGAAGAAGCAGAAGGAGATGGTGGGTGCGCCGGATGAAGTGCCGACAGGTCTCAAAGAGTTTGAGAGTGATGTGCCAGCGGAGACGTGGCGCGCGGGTGAGAAGCACGCAAAGAAACGGCTCGCGGCGTTTGCGCAGAAGTCGATCCACACCTACAAGTTGTCGCGGGACTTTCCGGCGATGGATGGGACGAGCACGTTGTCGCCCTATCTCGCGATTGGAGCGATTTCACCACGGCAATGCTTGATCGCGGCGATGGAGGCCAATCGTGAGTTTTCAAGGGGTGGTGCGAGTGCCACGATGGGTTTGGAGACGTGGCTTGATTCGGGCAATGACGGGTGCTTGTGCTGGATCAGCGAAGTGTTGTGGCGCGAGTTCTACATTCACATTCTGCGCGGCTTTCCGCGCGTGTGCAAGCATCGGGCGTTTCAGCCGGCGACGGAGCGGATTGTGTGGAACGAGAATGCAGAGCATCTGGAAGCGTGGAAGCAAGGCAAGACCGGTGTGCCGATTGTCGATGCGGGGATGAGGCAGTTGCTTGCGACGGGGTGGATGCACAACCGCGTGCGGATGATTACGGCGATGTACTTTTCAAAAAACCTGTTTCTTGATTGGCGCGTGGGCGAGAAGTGGTTCATGCAGCACCTCGTCGATGGATTTCTCGCAAGCAACAACGGCGGGTGGCAGTGGAGCGCGAGCACGGGGACGGACGCCGCGCCATACTTTCGGATTTTCAATCCGGTGAGCCAGAGTCAGAGGTTTGATATGGAGGGCAAGTACATCCGAAAGTATGTGCCGGAATTGGCGCATGTTGCTGGCGACGCGATACACGAGCCTTGGACCATGCCAGCGCTGGCGAGGAGTCGATTTGAGTATCCGGAGCCGATAGTGGACTTGAGCAAGACGCGGGCGAGGGCGATTGAGGTATTTGGGAAGTTGAAGTGAAAACGGTGCCCGGCGAGACGCCGGGCCTACGTCACACGTTGAAGTACTTCGCCTCCGGATGATGCACGATGATTGCGCTGGTACTCTGCTCGGGGTCGATTAGCCAGTTTTCGGTCAGCACACAGCCAATGCGAGACGGCTCAAGCAGCGCGAAGAGTTTTTCCTGGTCCTGCAGGTTCGGGCAGGCGGGGTAGCCGAAGGAGTAGCGGGAGCCTCGATACTTCTGCGTGAAGAGGTCCTTGATCTTCGGGCTATCTTCGTTGGCAATGCTCAACTCTTGGCGCATGCGCTTGTGCCAGAACTCGGCAAGGGCTTCGGCGGTTTCGACGGCGAGGCCATGGAGGTAAAGATAGTTCGTGTAGTCGTTGGCCTTGAAGAGCTTCTGGGCTTCTTCGGTGGCGCGATGGCCCACCGTGACGCAGTGCATGCCGATGATGTCGTGTTCGCCGGAGGAGATGGGGCGGAAGTAGTCGGAGATGCAGAGGTTGCGGTTGGCGGCTTGACGCGGGAAGGTGAAGCGGAGAAGTTCGGAACGTTGTGGCACAGGCGTCCTCGCCTGTGACGGACCACCTGCAACTCCCGGAACAGGCGGGGACGCCTGTGCCACCGCGCTGGGATCCCAAATCACAAGATCATCACCATCGCTGTTGCACGCGAAGTAGCCGTAAACGAGCTTGGGTTGGAGAATTTTTTCGGTGAGGCAGCGGTGTTTCCAGTACTCGAAAACGGGGATGATCTTGTCTTCGAGGAAGGCGTCGTATTCGGCGTCGGTCATCGCGCCTTTTTTCACCTGCCATTGGCCGCGGAAGAGGGCGATGGGGTTAATGAATGGGTAGATGTCGGCCAAATCGATGTTGTCGATGACACGGGTGCCGAGGAAGGGAGGATTTGGGATTGAGTTGGTGGTGGAGACGGCGGAGCGGGTTGGCGGCACTGGCTCGGGGGGCGTCCTCGCCTGTGACTGGCCACCAGCAACGCCCGGCACAGGCGGGGACGCCTGTGCCACCGCGCCTGCATTTGCCGCCGCAAGCTTTGCGATACGAGTTTTATTGATGGTCTCTTCGGCGTCGCTGCGTTTCGCGAGGCGTTGTTCGATTTCAGTTTTGAGAACATTGGTGTCGCCCGTTGCGAGCACGTCCATCGTGCGAAGGCCTTCGAAGGCGTCCTTGCCATAAAAGACTTCGCCCTGATAGACGCTTCTGAGGTGGCTTTCGCAGTAGTGGCGGGTGAGAGCCGCGCCGCCAAGAAGGACGCGGGGTTTCAGGCCTCGCGCGTTGAGTTCACGGAGATTTTCTTCCATCACAGTGACGGACTTTACGAGCAGGCCCGACATGCCGATGGCGTCGGCTTTGTGGGTTTCCCACGCCTTGATGATGTCGTTGACATGCTGCTTGATGCCGATGTTGTGGACGGTGTAGCCGTTGTTGCTGAGGATGATGTCTACGAGATTTTTGCCGATGTCGTGGACGTCGCCTTGAACCGTTGCGAGCACGATCGAGCCTTTGCTGGAGCCTTCCAATTTTTCCATCAGAGGTTCTAGCTGCCCCACTGCTGCTTTCATGACTTCGGCGGATTGCAGCACAAAGGGCAGCTGCATCTTGCCGCTGCCGAAGAGTTCGCCGACGGTTTTCATGCCGTCGAGGAGATGGTCGTTGATGATGTCGAGGGGTTTGTACTTCTTCAGGGCGGTTTGGATGGTGTCGGTGAGGGCTTCTTTTTCGCCATCGATGATGTGGGAGCGCAGGCGTTCTTCGATTGTGAGGTCGGCGAGAGATCTCTTTTTGGTTGTGGCTGTTGTCGTCGCGTCCTTGAAGAGTTCGATGAAGCGTTGGAGAGGATCACCCGTTGCGCTGCGCCGATCGTAAATCAAATCGAGCGCCGCAGCCCACTGATCGTCGGGGATTTTGTTGCGAGGGAGGATTTTGCTAAAGTGGATGATGGCGCTGGTGAGGCCAGCTTCTTGGAGTTCGTGAAGGAACGCGCTGTTGAGCACGATTCTCGCGGCGGGCGAGAGGCCGAAACTCACATTGCTCAGACCGACGGTGGTTTGTGCGAGTGGAAGTGCGTTGCTGATGCGGCGGACGCCTTCGATGGTTTCGAGAGCGCTGCGGCGGTCGGCTTCCATGCCGGTGCTGATGGGGAGAACAAGGGGATCGAAGAGGAGGTCATCGGGTGCGAGACCGTGGAGTTTGGTCGCACGGTCATAGGCACGCTGAGCGATCGCGAGTTTGCGGTCCGCCGTGCGGGCCATGGAGTTTTCTTTGTCTTCGTCGATGGAGCCGATGACGAGAGCGGCACCAAACTTCTTTGCAAGCTCGCAGAACTTATCGAACTTCTCTTCGCCATCTTCAAAGTTCGCGCTGTTGATAATGCACTTGCCGCCGGCGAGGCGCAGGCCTGCTTCGATCGTCTTGTACTGGGTGCTGTCGAGCATCAGGGGGATGTTGACTTGACGCACGACGCGACGGACGACTTCCGCCATATCGGCAGCGTTGTCTCGGCCCGCGTAGTCGACGTTGATGTCGAGGACGTGCGCGCCGTCATGGCGGACTTGCTCACGAGCGAGCGAAACGATGCCGTCCCAGTCCTCGGCTTCGAGCAGCCGCTTGAAGGCTCGCGAGCCGGAGGCGTTCATTCGTTCGCCGATGATGAGGATGGAGTTGTCTTGGCGGTAGTCTTGGGTGGAGTAGAGGGAAGTGATGGCGGAGGGAAGGCACGAGGGCACGGAGGCACTGAGGCAAGAAGTGGAGGCAGATTCCGAAGGCACTTCGTGCCTGCGTGTCTGCGTGCCTGCGTGCCTTTCCGTTTCTTCCACAATCTGCACGAGTCGCTTGATGTGTTCCGGCTTGGTTCCGCAGCAGCCGCCGACGATTGAGACGTTGTCCTCGCGAATGAACCGCTCCATCGCTTGCGCAAAGGGTTCTGGCTCGAGAGGAAACTCGGTATGGCCGTTGACGAGGATGGGAAGACCCGCGTTAGGCATGACGCTGATGGCGCGATACTGCAGATGCTTGCCGAGCCACTTGATATGGTCTCGCATTTCGGTCGGACCTGTGGCGCAATTGAGGCCCAGCGAACAGATCGGATATTGCTCCAGCGCAACCGCCGCTGCTTCGATTTCGGTGCCGAGCAGCATCGTGCCGGTGTTCTCAATCGTGACACTTGCCATGATCGGCTTGTGCTCTGTGGTCAGGCCTTTCTCAGCGAGCGCGGCGAGGACGGCGTTGATGACGCACTTGACTTGCAGGAGGTCTTGGCAGGTTTCAATGATGAAGAGGTCCGCGCCGCCGGCAATCAATCCTCGCGCGGCTTCTCGGTAACTGACGAACATTGCGTCCCAATCGATGTTGCCGAGGGTGATGAGTTTGGTGCCCGGGCCGAGGCTGCCCGCGACGAAGCGGGGCTTGTTGCTCGTTGAATACTTATTGCACGCGGCTCGTGCGATCTCGGCAGCGGTCTTGCAGAGGTCAAAGGCTTGGTCTTGGAGTTCGAACTCGGCAAGCACGTGGGGCATGCCGCCAAAGGTGTCGGTTTCGACTGCGTCGGCACCCACGGCGAGAAAACTCTCGTGGATCGATTGGATGAGGTCTGGGCGGCTCTTGACGAGGATTTCTGGGCAGTTTTCCTTGCCCCAGTAGTCCTTCTCGACATGAAGATTCGCGGCGTGCGTGGCGGTGCCCATCGCGCCATCGAAAACGATGCGACGCTTGGCGAGGTGCTGGAGGAAAAGGCTGGGGGTGGGGCTGGTCTCTGGCATGGGAATCGTCTGTATTGCAGCCGTGGCTTCGGGTTGGTGCTGGTGATCGGATAATCATCAGCGCCGCCTGAGCCCCAGCGTCGAGACTTCGACCGGGCCAGAGAAGCCGACTTTCACGGCTGGATGCTCGGGATTGTAGCCTGCTGAAAGAGTTGTATCATTCGAGCGGTTGCTGGCTTTTTTGTTCCCGCGATGCGTTTCAGTCATTCTGTCACTCATGCACCTCCGCCTCACAACTCCCGCAGACCTCGAGACGCTCTTCACGCAGCAGCTTGATGCCGCCACCAACCTCATGGCCGGCACCAAGCCCCGCTCCCGTGAGGCGTTTTTCGCAACGTGGGACAAAATCTTTGCAGACATGAACGATCCTGCGCAGAAGAACTCGGCCTCGATCATCGTCCCGCGCGTCATGATTCACGACGGAGAAGCGGGCACGGAAATCGTCGGCACCATCAACCGCTTCCACCGCGACAGCAAGAACTTTGTCGGCTACTTCATCGCGCGCCCGCATTGGGGAAAGGGGTTCGCCTCCAAAGCACTCGCACTTCTTCTCGGCGAGTTGAGTCACATGCCGCAGCCACGGCCTCTCTACGCCAACACCGCAGCGACCAATGTCGCCTCGATCAAGGTGCTTCAGAAAAACGGGTTTCGATATGTGAACTCCACTTTTGAGCCGGAAACCGAACGGTTCCTTGCGTGCGATGTAGCGCACTTTGTGTTGGAGTAGAGCGACTTCAGTCTTGATCGCAACATGGTGTCTGCGACGCGCTGCATACGCAATTCACTCTCGTCTACTGTTCCGCATGACTCGCTCACTCGCAACCGCTCTGCTCTTCGTCGCCGCACTGTTCATGAGCACGCTCACCGGCTGCGCAACCTCGAAGCTCAACACTCCCTACGTCTTCATCTATCTCAAGTCCGGTCCAAACTCCGGGCAAGGCGACAAGGAAGCCCGGCAGAAGATGTTCGCGGGCCACATGGGGAACATCAAGCGGCTTGCCGAGGAACGCAAACTGCTGATCGCCGGTCCGTATGACGCTCCCGCCGACAAGACGCTGCGGGGCATCTTCGTGATGGATGTGGCGACGGCCCAGGAAGCCGCCGCGCTCGCCGCGACTGACCCGGGCGTGATCGCGGGCGAGTTCATCGCGGAGGCTCATGAAATGAAGAGCACGGCGGCGCTGCGCAAGACATATGACTTGGAGCAGGAACTTCAAGCAGAGTTGAAAGCCAAGCCCAAGGACGAATCTGCGGCGGCGAATAAGATGCCGCCGGGACTGCGCAAGTACACGATCGTCACCACGGAGCACTATGACAAGACCATCACTGTGCTTCACGCCGCGAAGCAAGAGAAACTCATCGTGTGGTCGGGAGAGTTTACGGATTCCGCACGCCCCCGCCGAGGCGTTCTTGTTCTCGACTGCACGACGCCCGGCGATCTGCAAGCCACGTTGGGAAGTGCGCAGTGCGCAATTGACGGGTGGTGGTCGACTGAATCTTTGATGAGGTTGGAGAGGTGACGCGGATACCGTGGCGTGCTCACAAGGGCGATGTGCTGCTCGCAACACTTTACTGATCTACGTGCGGGAGAGCATCGCTGGTTCCAAGTCGCTGCGCCGGGTGCTTCAGAGCCTGGGATGAAGTGTGCGGGCGCTATGTCTTGGAACGTGAATCCCAGAGGCGGACAACTTCACGGTATTGTTTGCGGAAGAAGTTCGTGTAGTCCACTTCGAGTTCGCTCATGGTGCGGTAACTTGCGGGCAGTGTGGCGCGGTCCTTTGTCGACATCGGCCGCCATGCTTCGCGGATTTGGCGGAAGTTGGAGCCTGTAAAGGGAAGCGCAGTTCCGTCCTTGCCCGTTGTTTTTGGAAAGGCGTAGAACGCATGCTCCATTTGTGCGAGCGTGGCGTCATCGATTCCGGCGTTCGCTGCTTTGTTCGCAGACCTTGCGAGATTCAGTGCCCGCCACGCCTCTCGCTGATCCTCAAGCACGTCAATCGAAAACGCGCCGATCATCACGCCCAGCGCGGCTCGCCAACCCGCGGGGCGGTTGCCGCTGGCGATGTCGAAGGGGTTGATGCGGTCGATGAAGTGCGGGAGGTACTTGTCGTACATGACGCGGCGGACGGGGAGCCGGCGGAGTTCGTAGTTGGCTGGGCCCAGCGCGTGGCCTGCCTCGTCCTTGGGCCGCGGCGGATTTTCGCCTTTGGTTTGCATGGAGTCGAGCGATCTCACTGAAAGAAACTGCCAGAGGGCCTGGCCTTCTTCGCTCAGCGAAAAGGTGAGGAATCGTTTGGCGAGTTCGGGGTCGGGGCCTGCTCGCAAGATACTTGCAGGATCTGCGTCGATATAGGCCGCGCCTTCGGGGTCGACGTATCCGACACGGCTCGAGTTGGGATCTTCGCCAGCGTGAACGAGTGATTGAGCTTGGCTTCGGCCGTAGAAGTCAATGGCGATACCGGCGGCACCCTCGCCAGCCGAGACGTCGATGGGTGGACGCGTCGCGGCGGCGGTGTAGGCGCGAGCATTCGCGGTGATTTCACGGAGCGAGCGCCATGCGCGATCGAATGCCTGATCGACGCTGGCCATGCGTTCTTTGCTCAGCGACTGCTCCCACGGGGTTTTGTCGGCGCGTTCTTGCTTGAACGCTGTATCGAGTTCTGATTCCCAGCCTTCGCGGCGAGCGGTTACCCAAAGTTCAGCGTTGAGGATCGAGTCGATGGCGGTGGTCACGCTGCCCGACTGACGCGGATCGGCGAGGATGAGTTCGCCTTGGAGTTTCGGGCTGGTGAGGTCGGCAAAGCCGCGAGGAGTGCTGAGGCCAAGTTCGCGGAAACGGTCGCGGTTGAAGACGATGCCGAAGCCGGAGAGTGCGGTGCCGAGCCAATATTGATTCGGGTCGTAGAGGAGTTCGGCACCGACGGCGTTCTCGCCAAACCAGGCATCGAGTTGTTCTTGCGTGAATCCTGCGGGCGCCGACATCGGGAGCGCCAATTCGACTTGAAGAGGATTTCCTTGCTCGTCCTTCGCGCCGTCAGGTGAAGCGAGTTTAATTTTGAGGTCAGTCTTGAGGCGGTTGTGGTCGAAGGAGCCGCCGCCGAACATCATGTCGAAGGCGATGGTGCCTTTCGGTGCGGTTGGGTTTTTCGGGTCACTGAAGTCAAACTTGCCTTCCTTCGCAGCGGCGGTGAATTGAGCGCCGAGGATTTTAATTATTTCAGTCGTGCCTGCGCCGGGCGAACGCCAATCGACAAACGCGGGCTCGCCAAACTCGCGCTGGTGCCACGCGGCAAAGGCTTCGCCGAACTCGCGGCGGATTTGCGGGACGTGAGGCGTGACGATGACGAGGCGGCGGGCGTTCGCGGGCGGCGCGACTTCTCGCTGCGTGAGTTTCACGCCCAGGGGAACGCCAAGGATGACGAGGAACGCGACCAGTATGAGGAGGCGGGAGAGCATGGGATTCGCTTGTCGATGTGGTTCTCGGTCGTGAAGTCGACAAATCAGAATGAAACTACGAGTTCTACGGTGACTTTTGAAGCGGCGCTTGTGCCAGCGTAGGGATGGGATTGATTACACATTGACGTGCGACCGAATTTTGGTATGCTGTGGATCACTGCAAATGGGATCGATCGTACGACTCCCCAGTGCGAGCGGGTTCCTGGAGTCACTTGTCGCTGCGTTGTTACCATTCAAGAAAGGCTGTCAACGATGAAGGTTCTGAGTGCAGACCGATGGGGAATGTGGACGGTTCTCGCTGTGCTGGTGTCGTGGATTGCGAACGCTGCGCATGCAGGTGTATTGCCGCCAATCACATACCAGGGAGAGCTTAAGTCCAACAATGTGCCGCTGGATGGCACGCGCGACATGAAGTTCAGGTTGTTTAGTGCCCCAACAGGCGGCACGCAGATTGGTCCGGAGTTGACAGCGCCGGGTGTTGTGTTAACGCAAGGTCGATTTACGGTTCAACTCAACTATGGCGCTGAGGCCTACACCGGTCAGGCGTTGTGGTTGGAAATCGCTGTCAGCACCAATCCCAGCGGCGCGCCGTATACAACGCTCGCGCCTCGGCAGGCAATCACACCAGCGCCGTACTCGATGTTCGCGCTGAACAGTCCGGCGGGGCCGCAGGGACCCGTCGGGCCGCAGGGTGCGCAGGGGCCGATGGGGCCGCAAGGGCCAGTTGGTCCACAGGGTGCTCAGGGGCTCGCTGGTGTAGTTGGTCCACAAGGTGCGCAGGGGCCTGCGGGAGTGCAGGGGTCGCAAGGTCCGGTTGGGCCGCAAGGTGCGACAGGCGCGCAGGGACCGCAAGGGCCTGCAGGTCCGACGAGGATCGTCGCGGCGATTGACACGCAGTTCAGTGCGAATGATCGGGTGGGCTGGACTCACGTTGAAACACTCGGGGATGATACCTGTTTTCCGAGCATTCCACTGGGATTCACATTTACGGGCTGGGGCAGGTCGAACACATCTGTCAGCGTTTCGAGCAACGGGTTGTTGTTCTTTGGATCAAACTGTTCAGTGGATTGGAACAATACAGCATTGCCGTCGACCATCAGCGTCGATCCGATCTTCGCCTTTTTCTGGGACGACCTCCAAGACTTTGGAACTGGCGAGTTCTTTGAATATGCGACGTTTGGCTCTCCGGGAGGCAGAGTGTTCAACTTGTACTTCCGTATGCGCCTGCGTGACACGATTCCGTGCGGCAGCAATCAGATGACTGTCATGGTGTCGGTGCACGAGGGTTCAAATCTCATTCGCGCGTCGTATTCTGGCTTCTCCACGTGCGCCAACATGCGTGGCAGCACCGCGACATTTGGGCTGCAGGGACCTGGCGCAGCATCAGCAGAAGCATTCGTTGTGGGCGTTAACGCACCGATCCTTGATGACGACGCGTCGCGGCAGACGATTAGCTTTCAGCCGCCACAGAACTGATCGCGGTTAGCGATCGAGTCTGCTCATGAGTTCGTCCGCGCCGGCGACCGCGAGCATCTTCGCGCGTTCCGCGTACTTCCTCGCACTTGCCTTGTCACCAGCACGCTCCAGCCAGAGCGCGGCGTCCAAACACAGGTCGCCCTTTTCTGGAAACTGATCCGCCATGCGTGCAAACTCGGTCGCGGCTTTGGCGGGTTGTTGGAGCATGCCGTAGCACTCGCCAAGCAGGGTAAGGACGCCCGGTTCGAGTTTTTGTGCGTCGGAGAGGCTCGTCAGGAGGTCGAGGGCTTGCTGAGGCTGCGCGGTTCGCTTCAAGGCTCTTGCTTCGACGAGTCTCCAGGTGAGATAGTCGGGCTGGAGTTTTCTCGCTGTTGCAACATGCTGGAGCGCGAGGTCGGGGTGATTTTCGCGGAGGAAGATTTCGGCCATTGAGCCAAAGCCGATGGGTTCATCAGGCTTCATCATCTGCACACGGAGCAAGCGGACCTTGGCTTCGTCGAACTTGTTCTGCTTGATGAGCACCTGCGCGAGATAGAGCGGCGGGCGGTGATCGGTCTTGAGTGCGACTTCTGCTGATTGATAATGCTCAACAGCCCGATCGACTTTACCCGCGGCGTTCGCAGCGGTGCCGGCGGCGAATTCGAGTTCGCCTTCACGCGGGCCGATCGCGAGAGCTTTTTCATAGTTCGTGTACGCGTCTTCTGGCTTCTCCATGCCGACGTAGACCTCGGCGAGTTGGATGTACAGTGCCTGCTCGTCGGCGTGCTTGAGGATCGTTTCCTTCAGAATCGCCTCAGCCTGCGACCACTTGTTGTCGCGCTTGAGGTCGAGAACGGTGTTGAGCGCTTCGTCGAGCGACTTCATCTCCGCCGCGCTCGGGCCGGCTGGATTGGGATTGTTCGTGAGATTGGTTTTGGTGCTGCTTGCGGAGGTGAGAGCGAAGTAACCGACGGCGGCGGCGGCAACCACGAGCGCGGCGATGAGGATGGGGGTGGAGCGAGGGGACATGGGGGGAGGGTATCGGAGGGTTGAATGGGGGCTGGTGAAAAGCGATGAAGCGATCAAACGATGAAGCGATGAACAGCTGCGACCAGCCGCGTTTCCGTGAGGCCCACGGATCGCTTCATTGTTTCATCGCTTCGCCCCCGCGCGCTAGAATCAACCACAATGTCCCAAACAACTTCCAACTCTGCCTCCGGCGATGCCAAAGAAAAGGCAGTTTCCGGCGAATTACCGCAAAAATACAAGCCCAGCGAACACGAGAATCGCGTTTGGGACAAGTGGGTCGCGGCGAAGTCGTTTCATGCGGAACCCCAGCGGGTTCTTGACGGCATCGCAGAGCCATATTGCATTTTCATTCCGCCGCCCAACGTGACGGCGGCGTTGCACCTCGGGCACGCGCTCAACAACACGATCCAGGACATTCTGATTCGCTCCAAGCGGATGCAGGGGTTTGAGACGTTGTGGATGGCGGGGACAGATCACGCGGGCATCGCGACGCAGGCAGTGGTCGAGAAGCGCGTGATGAAGGAAGAGAAGAAACGCCGCACCGACTTCTCGCGCGAGGACTTTGTCGCGAAGATTCAGGCGTTCAAGGACGAGTACGAAGCGACGATCACGAACCAACTGAAGAAAATGGGTTGCTCGTGCGACTGGGACCGTCAGCGATTCACGATGGACGCGCAGTGCGCCGCCGCGGTGCGCGAAGCGTTCTTCATTTTGTTCCGCGACGGCCTCATCTATCGCGGCAAGCGTCTTGTGAACTGGGACCCAGTGCTGCAAACCGCGGTTGCCGACGACGAATGCTACGACGAGGAAATCGACGGCAACTTCTACTATTTGCGATATCCGCTCGTGCACGCCCTCGCGCTTGAACCCGGCACGCCTCACGCCGGATTCGGCAAGGGTCACACGCACGATGTTGCGCCGCGGCCAGTCACGTGGGACGAACTCGTTGCACGTGGATATCCCGGTGCGGAGTCGCATCCGTCGGATCAACAAGCATGGCTCACGGTCGCGACCACGCGCCCAGAAACATACTTGGGCGACTCCGCCGTCGCGATCAATCCGCATGATCCCCGCGCCAAAGCCTTGCGTGGCATCTTCGCCGAACTGCCGCTCGTGGGCCGAGTCATTCCGATCATCGAAGACCCCTACGTCGTGCTGCCAGAGCGGTACGCGCGTGACGAGGAAGAGAAGAACGATCCCAAAGCCAAGATGGCTACGGGGTTCTTGAAAGTCACGCCCGCGCACGATCCCAACGACTATGAAATTGGTCAGCGTCACAAGCTGAACATGATCAACATCTTCTCGCCCGACGGCAGGATCAGCGATAAGCACGGCTTCAGCGACGTGGGCGACGCCCACTTGCTCGTTGGCCTTCCACGCGAGAAGGCCCGCGCAAAGGTCGTCGAAGAATTCAAAGCCCGCAATCTCTTTGAGGGCAGCAAACCCACTCGCCACAGCGTCAAGCACAGCGATCGCAGCAAAGCGATCATCGAGCCATACCTGAGCGATCAGTGGTACGTGAAGGTGACCGATCCTCGCATGGCGAAGGCGGCGAATGAGGTGTTGGTCGCGTCGCAACGCACCACGAACTCAACGAACCCCACGCGCGAGCGTGGGCCGAACGCGAGTGAGTCCGGACATCGCGCCGGTTCACCGACCACGTCGGCGTCCACCTCCGCTCGCGCGGAGGGCTCGTCAGGTACCGAAGGCTCGCTGACCTTCTTCCCCGAACGCTACGCCAAGTCCTACGAACACTGGCACGACAACATCCGCGACTGGTGCATCTCCCGGCAGCTCTGGTGGGGGCATCGGATTCCGGTGTGGAGTAAACGACTAGAAGTGCCCAATAAACCTGAGTATCACGGCAAAGGCTGGTGGTTCTCTGAATTGGACTCAGTTCTGGATGGATACAGCCATGACGCCCAAGT
>CAZEZV010000070.1:0-16317 GCA_964516725.1 uncultured Phycisphaeraceae bacterium | reverse complement strand
GCTGGTGTTCAGCGAAGGGCCTTGCACGCCTTGCGGGCAGTGAGGTAGGCCGCCTCTCCGAGGCGGGAGTGTGAAAGTAAAACACATTGAAATCAATCGCCCCGAGCAATCGGGGCGTTTTTCATTTTGCCTGCGCTGCCTTCATGTGTCGCACCGCACTCCGGACACGGCACGTCGACTGGCGTGCCTTTCAAGTCATACCGGCAGTTCACGCACAAGCCGCGTTGAAGGCGGCGGACGCATTGGTACTTGCAAATCGCCCGGCTGATCACTTCGATTGCGATGAGCCACGCGAGTGTGTAGAGCGAGTTGTTAATGAGGAAGCCGCGCCAGATTGGTTTTATTGGCAGGTCATTTGGAATGTTCCACGAAACGCCGAGTATGTTGCCGGACTTGGGAATGACTGGGTCTGAAATACCGCCGCTGAACTTGTTGATGGACACGAGGCGGACGGCGCGCTCTGGCCATCCAAAAGAGCGGCAATCGATGAGAAAGGGCACGCTCATGCGGTAGCAATCAGCGTTTCTGGTTTCTGCGGTGCGGACAGCGTTCGCCAGATCAGTCAGGGTCCAGGTAGGCTCAACATCAGTAAGCGCGCCTCGGTAGAGCATCCACCACTCGTCAGGCGTCTGACCTGATACCGGAAGTTGCACGGTATCTTCCGGGAACGCGTGATTTTGGCGTAGCTGGAGGGTGTACGCGTCAAACACGCGAGATCCGTATCGCCTTCCGTCGGGACAACGAAGCCGGCCGTCCCTTCTCATTGAGAATTCCACGTAACGAGTGACCGGTGGATAGAGCGCGGTCCACCAGGCGATGCCGTATATCGTGAGTACACCAAGCAACACGCTCATCGCAATGATCAACGCGTAGCGCCTCGTCCGTCGGTACAGGGTTAATTTGATTGCTCCCACGTAAAGCCGCGTTGTGGAATTGTCTTTGTTTAAGACTCCGTGCCTCGCTTGTAAGCCCTCCCTCACGGTCGGGCTGCATGTCTACTTTGCCTGCTGCAAGAACCCATCGAGTATCCCAGCAGCGGCGATTGCGTCTCTTCGTGCTTTCTTTTGCCCGTGCGTGAAGCCTGACTGGCTCATTTTCCAGTCCGCATCCACCGACGACAAGCGTTCGTCGAAAAAATGGATGGGTCGCTTGGTGCGGGTCGCGATTCTCGCCGCGAAGTCGCGCACGAGCTTGGAGCGAGGGCCTTCGGTGCCGTCCATGTTGAGCGGCAGGCCAACAACGAGTTCGCCCGCGTCGCGCGGCGTCCAGAACTGATCGATGATGCCGACAATCGCGTCCAGCAACGCCTCACCCTCGCGCTGTGCGATGGGCACTTCGAGCACCGCAACGGGCGACGCAATGCGCACGATGGAGTCCGCCGTGGCGATGCCGGTGCGTTTGTCGCCGAGGTCGATGGAAAGGTATCGGGTCATGCGAAGCTTGCACAGCGTACGCGCAGACACGCTCAGGGCGTGTGGATCGATTGAAAGCCACACGCCGCCGCCGCATAAAAAAGGTGACTTTCTATCAACGCGAGCGGATCACTCGCAGCCCGACGAAGAGAATCGCGGCGGTCGCACCCCAAAAGACTAGAAGGTTGAGCGCGGTGTTGCGCCAATTGATGTATGGGGGTAGTTGTGTCGAGCCCACAACTGTTCTGTCAACATCGCAGTGGACAACTGCACGCCACTCGACGCGTTCTCCCGGCTTTGCGTCGACAGACGGTGCCCATTCGCCGCCTGACTTCCGGACTTCGTACGACTGAGTCATCGCGACTGGAGTCGCAACTACGGGCTGAGGCGAAAGATCGTTGAGCGTGCGTGTGGCGAATGAGCGAAGGGGCCAGCCTGTCGAAACAACTTCCAACTCGCTGCCAACTCGAGGAGCGCTCGGATCGCCTTCTTCCAACTCAGACGCACACGCATTCACGACGAAAGGACTCGCATGTTCGATCGCGCCAGACTTCATTCCTTCGTTGGTGCTCTTGTACGCGGCAATTCTGCTGGCATCTGCAAGGCTGCCAGTTTTGTGTTCGACTGTGACAGTCGAAGTCTGAATTGAGTTGCCTGACAGCGCCGGGACAAAGGGTGGCGTTGTGCCGAGTTTGCCAAAGTTGACAAACGGAATGATCGACAGCCCGGCGACGATCAGCACGGACAACAATCCCGCAAACAACAACGTACGGATGATCGAAATTCGTGGGCGGGGAGAAATCTTTTGGTTCAAATCCGAGTTCAGAGTGTTCATGAATGTACCTCCGTAATGCTGGTGCGAGAAAACGTCATACGTCGGATCCAGACAATTGTTTGCGGCCTTCAAGAAATACGTGTTTCAAGGGCCAGCCCGTTGCGGACGAAATCGCTTTGGATAGTGATTTTGCAAACCATGGCTCTGAAATTAGAGCGTACCTCACTTCTGCTTGATTTTCGGACTGTATTACGAGCCTGATCGAGTGAAAGACTTTCCATTGGCTATCACTGTTGGCGTCGGCGGGGCATCTCATCTCAACAAGTTCAAGGCGCGTAACTGTTGTCGCCGGCAGTTCGACGTTTATTCTGGGCAAGTACACCAACTGCTTCGAGAAGTCGACATGAAGCACTGGGCCCAGTCGAACTTCGTCGCGCTGGCCCTTCACGTGTGCGAACAGAATAATGATGGCGATAAACGTCGCAATAGCCGGAAAGATGTACGTGACTTCAAAGCCAGCCTCGCCAATGGCATTCTTTGGATCGATGTAACGAGCGCAGAGCGAAAGCAAAATCGCAAAGGCCACTCCGACCACGACGCGCCAATCAACGATACTGCGTGGAACGACGGAAAAGCGATTGCCATCGCTCTCAACCTTGAAACAACCGGAACTTGTTGTGCATCCAGTGGCTTCAATCTCTTCATATGTCTTCCTCTTGAAGAGCATCCCGAGTTCCTTGCCGCGCGGATTACTTCAACCCCTCCTCCAACACCCCATGCAACTTCTTAAGCTCCTCGCTCTTGCTCTTGGGCATGACCAGCGTCGCATCAGGCGTATGAATCACAATCACGTCGTCCATCCCAAGCACCGACACCGTGTGCCCTTTGCCTGCAATGCTCAGCGTGTTCTTGCAATCCACAAGCACGCTCGCGCCCTCGCCTGCGGCGCGATTGCCTGACTTGTCGGCTCTCACAGTTTCCGCGTAACTGGGCCAACTGCCCACGTCGAGCCACGTGAGGTCCATCTGCACGGTGCAGACGCTGAAGTGTGCGTCGGGCTTTTTCGCCCCCGATTTTCCTGCACTCGCTGCGGCTTTCACGGCGTCCTTTGAGGCAGGCTCCAAAATCGCAAAATCGACGCTGATTTTCGGCAAGTTCGGATACACCTCGTTCAGGACGCTCTTGAACTTCTTGCCGCCCCACGCTTTCTGAATCTGCATCAAGCCGTCGTAGCTCTCGGGCTTGTAGCGGGCGAGCGCGTCGAGGAACGTTTGAGCACGCCAGACGAACATGCCGCTGTTCCAGGCGTAGTCGCCGGACTCAACATACACCTCGGCTCGCGCGCGATCGGGCTTTTCGACGAAGCGCTGCACGTAATACGCCTTGTCCTTCGCGCCATCGATGGCGAGTTTCTTGCCGTCTTTCGCGTCGCGGATCGGGCTGCCTTGTTCGACGTATCCAAAGCCTGTTGCTGGATATGTCGGCTTGATGCTGAACGTCACGAATCGGCTTGGGTCTTGCTCGACGAGGCGGAAGCCAAGGTCCATGCGCTCCTGGAACGTGTCGACGGGTTCGATGACATGATCCGCCGTGAGCACGGCGAAGATCGCGTCCTCATCTTCCTTCGCGAGAATCGCCGCGGCGAAACCGACTGCGTTCACCGTGTCGCGTGCGGCGGGCTCACCCAGAATGTGATCATCGTCGTACTTCGTGAGCAAGTCCGCGACGGCATCGCGGTACTGCTCGGCGGTACACACGTAGCGGCGCTTCTGATCGATGAGGCCGTCGAGTCGCTTGTCCGCAAGCTCAAGCAGCGCGCGAGGCTGCTTCTCGCCATCTCGCTGAATGAAGCGAAGCAACTGCTTGGGCTTGTCCTTCCGGCTCATGGGCCAAAGGCGTGTGCCCGCGCCGCCGGCCATGATCATCGCGTACCGCATTGCGGAGAGTAGAACCCCGCCCCCCCTACCGTCAGCCAGCAAACACTGCTTCAACTAATTGCTCTGGCGTTGCCAGCTTTTTCCCGGACTTTCCAGCCCGCTGCACCGCTCGCAATACGTTCTCTTCCGCCTCGCCGCGCGACTGTCCGAGCGCCATGAGCGCGGCGACGGCATCTTCCTGAATCGGATCGTCCAGCATGCGCCCGGCGGGTTTCAACTCAACGCGAGGTATTGCAGCGTCGCGTCCACCCTTGCCGTCGCCATCGGTCGCCAGATATGCGTCGACCTTGCCGTCCAGCTCCGCGATGATCCGCTCTGCCATGCGTTTGCCGATCTCGGGCAGCGTGGCGAGCAGCCGCGCATCCTTCTCGTGAATCGCGCGGGCGATGATCGACGGCTTGTGCGCGAACGCACGCAGCGCTTTGCGGTTGCCGATCCCATTCACCGTCGTGAACAACTCAAAGAACGCCCGCTGCTGAGTTGTTTCAAACCCAAGCAACCTCGGCACAAAGCTGCTGCCCTGCCCCTGGCCTTCAAAGTACTGCAGCGTGATGAGCGTCACAGTCTGCCCAATCCGCGGCGTGAACTCCACGGCGAGAAACGCGGGGAGCAGGACTTCATACGCGAACGCATTACCAGCCGGCGAAATCACCGCGCGCGAGCCGTCGAGTTCATCAAGTTTGCCGGTGATGCGGGTGATCATCGTGCGAACGGTATGAAGTCAATCGTCGGGATTCTCTTGACGTGTACAACGCCGATCCCAGCGATGTTCAAGACCGCAGGAATCCGACCGATGGTTAAATACACGGTCCTTCGCCGTACACGCTCAGGAAACTCTCGATGTCTCGCGGGTCAAAGAGGCTCGTGTCATTGTTGAAGTCGATGTCGCCGCACAGCGCCGTTGCTGGAATGCACGGACCCTCTGAATACACGGAAAGAAAGGCGTCGATGTCCACGGGGTCAAAGTACGCGCCGTCGCCATTAAAGTCGATGGAGTCGCACGGCAGCGCGCAGTGCGGCAGGACCTGCACATACGCGTCAGCGGAGTACTGCGTCCCGCATGAGGATGTGACGAGGCAGTCATACCAGCCGGCCTGAGCGGCTGATATCGCGCTGATGGTGAGGTCTTGCATGACTTCGCCAGGGAGGTCTGCGCCGCGGAAGCGCCATTGATAGGTTGCGTCTGTTGCGTCGGTTCTAACGTGAAGTGTCATAGGTGAGCCGAGGCAGATTGTTTGGTCTCGGGGAGATTCGAGAATTCGGGGGCCGGGTTGATTGAGGCGTGCCCAGCCGTATGAAGGCAGATCATCCACAAGGCTGAAGAGCCCACTCATATGCAGTTGGCCTTCATAGGAAGCAAGGGCGATGACGGTTGGTGGATCGTTGATGAAAGCTGAACTTGGGCCTTCGATGAATCCCCGCCAATGCTCACCGTCCCATGCGGCGAGGCATGATGTTGGAACCGAACCAGCGGCATTGAATTCGCCCGCAACCCAGAGTTCGCCGTTGTGCCTCAGGAGTACGCGACCGACTGGATTGCCGAATTGAATCGAAAGACCGCCTCCTACGGACAGCCAATTCGCGCCGTTCCAACGGGCAATACCACTTGTCGGCAGTGCTCCAGAGTTTCGCATGGATCCACCCGCGTACAACTCGCCGCGAAATGTTTCAAGGGTGGTCACTTCGCCATCAAAGCTCGAGCCCATCGGCTCCCACTTGGTTCCGCTCCAACGAGCAACGCCTTCGCACGGACCCCGTGCCTCGATCACAAATCGCCCGCCGACAACGAGCGAACCATCGAACACGAGGATGTCTGAAAATATGGGTTCGCTGTTCGGTGCGCACAGCAGAAAGCCACTTCCCAGCGGCGACCAGCGATGCTCGTGGAGTACAAACGGCGAGAAGATGCCGTCCATGCCGAGCCGTCCGCACAACGCGAGGGTTCCTTGGAATGGCGTTATTCCTCTTGTCCTCGATTGCCTGTTGGAAGTTCCTGAGAACACCATGGGCGGTCCAACCGCTTGCCAAGACGTTCCGATGTGCTCGTACAAGTGCAGCGTGCCGTTCTGGTTTTCGTCGTGAACGCAGAGAAAAAGCCTGTCATCGATCGAGCGCAGGTCTGTCATGCGGCCAGGCGGAGTTTCAATTTGACGCCACTTGTTTCCTTCCAAGACCTCAACCCCGGTGAAGTGATCGGGGTCATTGGCGCACTGCCCGGCGCGTGCAAACAGGCGACCTCCCGAGTTTCCGAATTGCTGGATGGTGTAGGGGAACGAATTGGTGGCCATAGGAACCAAGCCCGAATCGGTCAGATACCCGTTGGAGTATTGACAACCCGAGTTGCGAGACTCTGCGCCCACGACAACTGTCTGACTATTCACGCGTGCAATTGCTGAAGGCGGAGCGACATCGGATGTTGCCAATTGCTGCCAAGCGATCCCGTCGCGCTTTCGCCATATGCCGTTTGGAATTGCATCGCCGCGATTTGTCACAACAATCAACGAATCGTCCGTCGCGACGACTTCGCGAATGCTGATTGGAGGGAAGTCGTACTCCGTCGTCCATCCGCCCTCATCCAATCGCCAGAGTCGACAACCATCGGTTGTGGACGTGCCGGCAAAGAGCGAATCGTTGAAGGTTGCCAGCGCGGCGCAGTTTCGCGTGAGCCCGCCGCCGAGCGCGTGCCACTGAGTGCCGTCCCAAGCGATGGCGTTGCGCGACAGAATTCCTCCCGCGCCCGTGAAAGCGCCGCCCGCAACCAGTGTCCCGTTGTGGACCGTCATGTCTCGCACAAACACCAGCGTTCCTGCGGCGATGCCTCCGTTCAGGCTCTCCCAATCAACACCGTTCCACTTTGCAATACCTCTTGATGCAACGGTGCCCGCAACTGAAAATTGGCCTCCAACATAAAGGCTGTCCTGGAACACCTCCGCGCACATCACGTTTCCGAGTACGCCTTCGCCGAGCGGAGACCACTGTGTTCCGTCCCACGCGGCGACTGCACGTGTGCCTTGCGAACCGCCCATTTCGGCGAAGTTCCCGCCAGCTATCAGGAGTTGATTCCAAGTTGTGAGTGCGTTGACCATCCCTCCGGACGATGTGACGCCGCTTCCAATCGGATGCCAGTTCAAGCCGTCGAAGAGCGAGATTCCATTGGTGATGACAGTCTCCACACCCAGAAAACTGCCGCCGACAACCAGTTTTTCGGTGCCCGGGCCCGCTCCATCATCGTCCCATGCAGTTGCGGACAAGATGAACCCGCCGCCCAGCAAAAACCCTCGGTATCCGGAGTGTTCGTCATGCACCCAGGCTGCTTGCGGACATTGGCCGATTGCAGTCGATCCGCAGGCAAAGAACAGGCACAAGGCGCTGTGCTTTGAGGCGTTGAAGGAGCGAAATAGTGACAACATGACACCTCCTCGAGATTCGGTATGAGACCATACCTTGAAGTCGGGGTCGCTGTTTCGTCAATTTTCGATTATTCGCTGCGTCACTGCAAACTCACCGGCATCACGACATACATGAAGTCGCTGCCGCTCTTCATGAGGCCGGGCTTGTTGCCCGCCTTAAGTTCCATGATGACTTCGGGCTCGGCGATCACTTTCAGTGCATCGGTGATGAACTGCGGGTTGAAGCCGATCTCGACGTCGTCGCCGTCGTAGCCCGCGAGGTCGCAGCGGATCTGTGCTTCGCCAACTTCCGCGGCTCGGCTGGAGAGTTCGAGCGTCTTGTCCTTGCCCTTGAAGTTCATCCGCACGCCGCGGCTTTCTTCATTGGTGAGCAACGCAGCACGCCGCACCGCGCTCGCGAGCACGTCGCGATCGAACGTGACTTTCTTGTCCTGATCCTTGGGAATGACGTCCTCGTACGGAGGGAACGAGCCTTCAACGAGATTGCTGACGAGCACGGCGCGGCCTGGGCTTGCGGCTGTGCCAAAGCTGAACAGAATTTGCGAATCCGTAATCGCGATCTGCACGGGCTCTTCGTGCTGCTGAATCAAACGCTGCAACATGCCCAGGCCCTTGCTCGGAATGATGCACGACACAGCCTTCGCATCTTTGTCGCCACCAGTCAGCGGCGCACGCGCGAGCGCGAGGCGCCGGCCATCCGTCGCGACCATCTCCAATCGCTTCCCATCGCGCTTGAAGAGCACGCCATTGATCGCATACCGACTCGTCTCGCGCGCTGTCGCGAACAACGTCCGCGCGACGAGCTGCGCCAACGACCCCGCCGGGTGCGTCATCACGGCTTTCGCCTTTGGAGCATCGCCCTTGCCACTCACCACATCCGCGAACTCTGGAATCGGCGGGAACTCCGCCGCCGGGTATCCATAGACCTTGAAGTACGCGTCCGCGCCGCGAATGGTGCACATCTCGCCCTCGGCTTCAAGCGTGAGCGTCGGCTCGCCCTCTTCGGCGGACACAATCGCCTTCAACTTGTCCGCCGGGATCAACACTTCGCCCGGCTTCTGAACATCCACCTGCGAGATGGACAGCTTGAGCGCGACCTCAGCGTCCGTCGCGGACAGCGTGAGATCCCCCGCGCCGCCCGCCTTCGACGCCACCATCCTGATGCAGCCCAGTTGAGGCTTGGGAGAACGCTGCGCAACAGCACCCGACACGAGATTTATGGCGTCCATCAAGGCGCCGCGATCGCAAATGACCTTCATAGTGTCCGAGTGTACACGCCTTGGAGTAGGTTGGCGGTCCCCGCCAACACCGTTTTCCTCTGCGGTCCCCGTCGGGGGATCGTGCTAAGCCCAAACCCAACATCCCACGCCATCACCAACCAACGCCGCGGCATTCGGCATTCGAGATTCGGCATTCGCCAAACAACCCGCACTCACCACACTTCCAAAAGTGGGGGTGCCGGGGGCAGCAGCCCCGGCATGAGCGCCCCCCGATCCGCACTTGTCGCACGTAGCACCGCCAAACATTCGCACCACACGCAACTGCGCCTTTGCGAGCGAGCAAAGTTCCGGCGCACTCCATCCATATACTCCCACACTGTCTCACACGCGCGTTCAAACGGGGGCATACCCGATGAGTCTGGGGAAGTTCATCACAGGCATATGCGAGCGAACCGGCACGGTGCCCGTGGGCCTGCTCTGCAACGGCGTCGCCGGCATGCTCATGAAGTTGGGTGAGACCGGCTCGCTTAGTATGGCGCTGCAACAAGTCGGCATCGGTAACGGCGGAACGCTGTCGGCGATGCTCATCATCGCCGGCCTCGGCGGCTTGGGCCTCGTCAACGCCTGCAAGAACCGCGAGACCGCCAAGAAGCTCGCCGATCAGGTCGATGATATCGCCAAGTCCGCCGCGACCGACACTCTCAAACTCGAACGCATCTGGGATTCAGTGCAAGCTTCGGGCGTGACGCTCGCCGCGAGCGACAAACTAGATCTCGTCGCCGCAGTCGAAGCCACGATGAGCAAGCAGTTAGACCGCCTGCCCATGTCGGTCCTGCAGCGCCTCCAAGAAATGGGCGAAGCCATCCAACGCGACGACGCGCGGATCATCGCGATCATCGAAGCAGAAGCCAAGACGCTGGGCACTCAGGTCGCGGGCGTAGAGCAGCGTCTGGCGAAGTTGCTTGAAGGCATCAAGACCAACACAGACCTTCTGCCAGACGCCATCGAGCGCATCAAGCGCATCGAAGCGGACGTTCAGAAGCTCACCTCCGGCCCGCGTCCCACTACTTCAACTCCCACCAACCTCCCCGACCCTTCGCCTCGCTTCACCGCGCGTGCCAAAGCACTCCTCGACTTGCACGACACGCTCCGCTCCACGGGTTCGGCGGGCCTCGGCCAAGCAGCGGCCGTTTGGGCCGACGGCGGCGTGGGCAAGACCATGCTCGCCGAGCACTACGGCTGGCTGCACATCAAGGACTATCCCGCCGGTGTCTTCAAGATCAACGCCGATTCGGCGTCGCTGATTCCGCAACTCGCCGCGCTCGCTCCGTTCCTCGGCATTCCCAGCACGGTCCCCGGCAACCCGCCCACGCCGCGCCCAGAGTCTGATGTCGCGATCGATGTCCGCGCGGCCCTGCAGCGCGGCGACAGCCTGCTCATCTTGGACAACGTCCCGGAGGGCGAGCGCTGGACCGACGCCGCATACACCGCCTGCCTGCCCAGTTGGCCCTGCCGCCGCCTCATCACCACGCGGGCCAACTATCTGGACAACGTTCAGATGCAAAGCCTCGACACGTTCACGCCCAGCGAAGGCGCGGCGATCTTGGCCCGCCACCGGCCCGATGCTGGGGAAGAAAAGAACCTGCCGTTTGCCCGCGGCATCTCGGCGTGGTTCGGTGGTCTGGGCGCCGGTCTGCTTGTCGTGGGCGTGTACATGGCCTTGAACAAGCAGTTGTCGTGGGAGGCTTACGCGAAGGACCTTGGTGCCAAGGGCCTGAGCGCCGCTCGCGCCACGCACGAAGAAGTCGTCAGCAAGATCACGTACAAGGAACGATTCGACAGGGCCTTCGAGCGGGCGATGAGTCAGTTAACTCCTTTGGAGCGAGTCGCGCTCGACTACGCCGCACTCCTGCCCGAAGACATGGTGCCCCTGCCATGGCTGCGCACGCTCTTGTTGCAGGACGCCGCGCTGCCACCCAGCGCGCCCAAGCCCGGATACGCAACCCACGCCGATTGGGCCATCGCCCACCTGCGCACGCTGGGATTGTTGCGAGAGACACAGACGCACAGCGAACTGGTGGCTATGCACCGCGTGCTGCGCGAGACCACGCGCGAGCGTGTGCTGGCGAACGAACGCAGTGTTGTACCGCTCTTGTTCGCCATCGCCGCCTGCGCGGCGAAGCGGCGTGCGGTGATCGTTGGCACAACTGTGGCTGGCGAGTATCGCGACGTAAACGACCATGCGGCAGTCACGGACCACAAGCTGAGATGGGAAGTGACACCACTTGCCGCCTTGTGTGCGCACCTCTGGACAACAAACGTGGTTAGCGGTGCGGCGAGTATTGGGAGCTGGCTCGGGTTGGTTTTGCAGGACCTTGGTCGATTTGCCGAGGCGGCTGATTGTCTCTCTCCGATTTGCACGCACGAACAGGCTGTGAGAGACGTGCTGGGAGCGGAAGAAGTTGCCTTGTGCTACGCAAACTTGGCCTGGATACGGCGTCAGCAAGGCGAATTGGAAGTCGCGCACGAGAGAGTCCTTCGTGCGATTGACATTATTGATCAAGTTCCTGGGCAGAATCACATGCTTGCTTCGAAGTTTCGAGCATTTCTCGCAGTAATTCAATTCGACCGCAACCAACTTACAGAGGCGATGGATAGCATTTCAGAAGCCATCAGCATACGAATCAAGAGTTTCGAATGTAATCACAGGAGCTTCGCCAGCCTCTACTCTAAACGTGCGATGCTTCTCTTGGCACAGCGTAAGTTGAAGGAGGCGAGGTCCAGCATTGAACTCGCAATAAAGATTGAACGATCGCACTTCGAGCCAAACCATCCGACCTTCGCTGCCAGATACTCAAATCTCGCCATGATACAACTCGCGCAGGGCGAACTGACTGACGCGGAAGTTACGATTCGCGTGGCAATGCAGATCGATGAGCAGCACTTTGCGGCTGATCACGTTTACCATGGCATGAATCTGTATAGGCTAGGGTTGATCCACGCGGCCAAACGCAACTCTTCAGAAGCATGCCGATCTTTTTCAACGGCACTGAAGATACTCACAAAGAAACTGGGCGCACATCACTACAGAATTCAGATGATTGACAAGGCAAAGCGTGACCTTGGTTGTTAAGCATGAGTCTGTCAGGCCAATTGACACAACAAGTTTGCGTTCCACAATGTTTGTAGATTCGCGACTTGTTTTCTCGATCTGTCTACGCCGTATGTAAGTGGAGTCATGGTCACAAATCCAGCGCACTTCGCCCCGGATCACCCGAACTTGGCGATCCGCTACAACAACCTCGCCCACATCGCCATCGATCAAGGTAAGATTCCCGAAGCCGTGGCCCTGTGGCGCAAGTCCTACCCCATCCGCCTCAAAGCCCTCGGCCCCGATCATCCCGACACCAAGGACGTCGCCGACGCGCTCCGCAAGTACGACCCGCCCGGGCCGTGAGGCCGCGCGAGCGTGCGGGGGGTCGCCCGAACCGCAGATCCTTGACCGGCAATTCATGCGCGGTGTGGCGTCCGGGTGTTCTTTGTTCCGGGAGCGGAGCCAAGCGCGTGCGCGGCCCCCGCGCGTCACTCCGCCCGGGACCGTCTCGGCCGCTCTCGGGTACCGCTGCCCCGTACCCGAATCCAAACGTTCCGTCCCCGGGTCCCACCCGTCCGTACCCGAGTCCGGATGATCAGTACTCAGTTCCGAACGTTCCGTACTCAAGTCCAGAAGTTCCGGACCCGGTTCCGGAAGATCCGGACCCGTGTCCAACCCGCCCGTCCCCGGGTCCAAACCATCGGTACCCAAGCACAACGCGCCCGTCCCCACCCTCCGTCCGCAGTCGCCGTGATCCCGCCCACACCCGCTCCCCAAGGAAAGCGCCCGTTCGGGGCCGGATCGTGTCAAGGAATCTTCCGAATCACATTCACCGCCGCATACAACCCCGCGACTTGCTCCCGCAAGTACACACTCGGCGGATACCTGTTGTTCAAGGGTTGCAGCCTGATCACATCCAGCCCCGCCGGGTTCTTCTCGAAGAACACGCGCTTGAACGTCGTTGAGTGATCCGGCTCGATGCGAGCGAAGCAGTCCTGGCCGCTCGCGAGGGCCTTGAGCGGGCTGAACACCACGATGTCGCCCTCGAAGTAAATCGGCTCCATCGAATCGCCCACGACTCTCGCGGCGAACGCGTCCGCGTCGTGAACGTCCGGGCAGCGCACGTATTCATCGGCGACGCGGGCCGGGTATCCAAGGTCGGTGAACTCCGTCGGATACCCCGCCGCGACGCTGTTGATGAGCGGCACCTCAAGCGGCAGCGGCACGGGCACGATCGCGTCGCCGCGTCCGCCCCTCCCGCCGCGACCGGTCATGTCTGCTGCGCTCAGAGGGGGTGGTGAAATCTGATCAACGAGTTTTGCGAGTTCGCCCGAGTGATACGCCGCGTCGAGCGGACTGCCCGCGTGGATGTCCATCGTGCCCGATGATTGAGATGATTCAGTTGAAGCATTCGAAGCGGAGCTCGATGTATTCTTGCTCTTGCCCGCATCGCGCGAGCGGAATTCCTGCAGCAGCGTCGCCAGCCGCTTCGCCGCGACGTGCTGCTTCTGCATCTCCGCAAGATCTCGCTGCACAGCAACGCCGCCCACTTCCAAACTCTTCTGCCACCGCGCGGCGTACACGAGTCGGCCTTTCACAAGCCCGAGCGCCGCTTCGATCTTGATGAGCACATCATCACCCGGCACGCTGCGCCGATCTGTTTCGATCGCGCTCAAGTAACTCTTGACGCACCCCACGCGATCCGCAAGGTCCTGCAACGACAAGTTCGCCCGCTCGCGCGCTTCGCGGATCATCGCGCCGACTCGCGCGTGCTCGCTGCGTGCTTTGACTTGCGGTTCATCTTGAGCGTGCGTCGACGAGAGACTCTCCTGACGCGAGGGTGCATCGTCGCTTTGCTGATTGTCCGACTGCTGTGCTCGTTTCATCTGCCAAACTCCCGAGGCAACGGCGTGAGCCAATCCAAGCGCGTGCCACCCAATACATGGTGACTGAGCCGCGCGTGAGTGAGCCCGATCCGGCAATCGACAACAATTCCTAACAGACATCGACCGGGTTTGTGCGCCATTTCATGGTATCACCAAACATTGCCCTTGTAAATCATGTTGACATGGTAGAACATATACCAGTCGTTCTCAAGTTTGTGTACGTTTTTCTTCGGATAGTTCGTTGGTCCTTGCCAACGGGGCAGAAAAGCGACTGGGCAAGATTTGGGCTTTCTTCAGTGCGGGAGGGTACTTCGATGTTGGAATCAACGGGAAATAGGTCGAATCGGGGCAGGTCAGCGGGGCACGCTCGCGCAGGATTCAATCACGCGGGCGTCGACTTTGAAGAACAACCGGACCTTCGCAGGAAAATGGCAACCCGGCTGACTGAATGTGTGTACGACGCCGCACCGTTCCTGTCTGAACAGGACCGCGAGCTGGCCTTGGGGATCACCGTGCGGGGCCAGAAGGCAAGTTCGTTCGCTGCCACCTTCGGCAAGTCTCCTCGCCAGATTCGTCTCCACGCGCGTCGGTTGCTCCGGCGCATCGTCAGCTCCGAATGTCGCTTCTCGATCCGCCTGCTCGCAAACAAGAGCAGCATCGCCGGCACTGCAACCCGCCGGAACATCGCGCGCGAGTGCTTCGTCCATGGTGTCTCGATCCGCGACGCGGCGAAAAAACTCGGTCTCACGATCCACACGGTCCGCAGTCACGTGGCCGCGATTCGCAATCAAGCGGAACTCATGAGCATCAAGACAGGCGAGCGGCTTGCCGGGTGACTGTGTCCTTGAACATACAGCCCGACTGAAAGGGAGGGCTTGTCTTGAACATATAGCCCGACCGTCAGGGAGTGGCTTCCTTGGCACTCAATCATCGGAACTGCTCAGGCCGCAATCTCCACAAAAACACCACGCACCACCGCAAAGGGGAACCATGAATCAGAGAATAAGTGCCAAAAGCAACATCGCGCCAGCGGCGCCTGCTCACGAACCCATCATCCGCATCATCCCAGTCTTAGCGACCCCGTCCCCGCGCGTGCTGCGAACCCTCGCCGCGTTCGGCGTTGGAGTTCGCAAACGCCATCGCGATGAGCCAGTGCCAGATCACTTTCGCGCCCATGTTCTGCGTGAGATCGTGAACACAGCATGCAAGCCGCGAACTGTCACGCTTCTCACCGGTATGAGCGGCTGCGGCAAGAGCACGCACCTGCGAGCCGCACGGCTTGGCGCGGTCAAGAAAGGCGCTCGTACCCGCGTGCTTGACCTGGGCCGATGGGCAACACGCGCGGAATCTTCCAGCGTGCTCGATACCATGCGCTGCGCGTGCGATGATGCGCTCGATCTACTCAACGCGGTGGGCCTTGGCGATGCACTGCTGCTCGCGCAGGATCCAAACACGCTTTCTGAGGGACAGAGCGCGAGGCTGCGAATCGCGTGCGCGATCGCGACGATGATGAAAACACAATCTTCGCCGAGCGCACAGCCACACCACAGCGTCTTATTCATCGACGAGTTCGCAAGCGTGCTGGATCGCGCAACCGCGCGGGCGCTGTGCATCGCGATTGCACGACTGACCAGAGCGAGCACAAAGCGCACGCTGTCATTGGTTCTCGCGACGGCGCACGACGACGTTCGAGATTGGCTCGACGCTGATCTGGTAGTTTCATTCGGCACATGGGGGGAGGTTTCACTTGAGAGCGATCAATAACGAACACGAAAACGTCGGGGCGGGCCAGAGGCCCACCCCACCATCACAGTCAACGTGGCTTGTGCGAGCGCTCGAAGGACGCGAACGAACAAACACGCTCGAGCGCTTCGCCACGCTCCACTATCGCGCGGGCATGCCTTCCACCTGCGTGCGTGTGCTCGCGGCGTGCAACAACACAGGCCACATTGCTGGCGTGCTGTGTGTCAGTATTCCAACGCTCAACGCACCCTGGCGAGCGCGAGCATGGCCCGAACTCTTTAGCCCCCCTCTCTCGCCATCGAACAACGCCGCGATTGTCAATCTCTACGTGCGCACGATCTCCCGCGTCATCGTCGCGCCGGCGGATCGCGGCTCCGGCATCGCAAGCCTGCTCGTTCGCGCGTATCTCGACAATCCGCAAACCCCGCTCACGGAAACGCTCGCATCGTTCGGACGATTCTCGCCGCTGTTCGAGCGCTGCGGCCTGCGCCGAGTCCAGTTCCCGGATTCGCGCCGAGACATCGCGCTCGCCCGCGCGCTGCGCGAGCGCGGCATTCCGCCCTGGACACTTGTCTCGCTCGACGAAGCACAACGCACGCTCGCCCGCGACGCCGCGCTTCGCGATGCGGTGCTCGCATGGGCAAGAAACAGCAAGTCAACGCGAAGATTCACGCACGAACGCACGCCAAAGGTCGATCGCTTGCTCGTGCTGGGTGCGGCGGGGCTGGTTGCAAGACCCGCCGCGTTCGTCGCGCCGTGAGTGCCGTGCCACCGACTGTGGCTCTGCACAGTCGGTGCTTTGATACAAAAAAATGTCACACCGACCGCTCAGAGCAGCAG
>CAZEZV010000069.1:0-16359 GCA_964516725.1 uncultured Phycisphaeraceae bacterium | reverse complement strand
AACCTCGCCTTGTCCTGCTCAGTCTGCAATCGCCCGATGAACCACGTCCCCGCATTCGCCAGACCTTTGTAATCAAGGTCAACCGGATTCTGAGTCGCCAGCACCATGCCCACGCCGAACGCGCGTGCCTGCTTCATCAACGTCAGCATCGCCTGCTTGCTGGGCGGATTCGCAACCGGCGGAAAGTACCCGGCGATTTCATCCATGTACACAAGCGCGCGCAGGCTCGTCGTACCGCTCTGCTGGCGAACCCAGCCCAGAATCTGATTCATCAGCAGCGCGACGAAGAACATTCGCTGCGAGTCATCAAGATGCGCGATGCTCACCACCGCGAGGCGAGGCTTGCCCGTCGGGCCGTACAGCATCTTCCCGACATCAAGCGCCTCCCCCTGCGTCCACGCCGCGAACTGCGGGCTGGCCAGAAGATTGTTGAGCGTCATCGCGAGTTCAAAGCGCTCTTTACTCGGGAAGAACGCTTCCATGTCGAGCACGCCCACTTTCGTGAATGGCGGATTCTGCACTTGTCCGATGATGCCCGCGAGATCAATGCTCTGGCTCTGCTGCCACGCGTGCATGAGAATCGTCGAAAGCAAAATATGCTCCCGACTCCGAATCGGATCAGCCTTCACGCCCGCAAGCCCAAGCAGGCTCGACACAGTCGTGTTGATGCGATCGCGCAACAGTTCGGCGTCATCAACGATCTCAAACGGCGGGCAATCGAAACTCTTCAGGATCGACACCGGAATACCCGCGTTGCTCCCGGGCGTGTAGATGACCACATCCGCCGCGTTGCGCAATCGCGTGATGCGATCGGGCGACTGATGCCACTTCTCGAGCCCCTTTCTCCAGAGGTCCGCCTGCTGCTGCGCGAATGCGTCAGGCGTCAAGCCCTTGGTCTGCGCGTCAGCCTCGTTGATCCATGGTCTAAAGTCCGCGGCCTGCAAATTCGGGAAAGTGAGGCACAGATTGCCCAAATCTCCCTTAGGGTCGATCAAGATTGCAGGAATCCCGTCAATCGCGGCTTCCTCGAGCAAATCCAAACATAATCCAGTCTTGCCCGAGCCAGTCATCCCCACGCACACGGCGTGTGTGACGAGGTCTTTCGCGTCGTAGAGCAAGAGGTCTTCAGTCTTGGACCCAAGATCAATGTCGTAAGTCTTGCCAAGATAGAAACTTCCAAGTTTTTCGTAATCGATCATGAAGAAGTGCCCTCGTTGCGTGCAAACCGAGCAATGTCACATCGTAGTCAAATTGCAGAACGCAATCTAAGTTTCTGCAAGAGTCAAACTTGCGCTCGCATTCAGCGCAATCATCTGCTTGTTCGCACGAACATGTGACGACTATGCACTCGATCTGGAGAAACACGCCATATCCCCTTGCCAGTGTACCGGCTATCAACTAAACTGCGGTTAGGTTTATAGGTTCGCACCTCATTCCTTCATGGTCGAAGGGTCGTGGGGTTGTCGAGTTGAGAAAGGGTTTTTGAAATGGTTCGCTCGAAAAACGTCAATGCACTCCTGGTTGCTCTTCCCCTCGTCGCGGGCGGACTTGTTGGCTGCGAGAGCTACAGCAAGCCCGGTGGCGTGACGGTGCCGATCGGCGGCGGCACAGGAACGGGCACGAGCTCGGGCTCCACCATCGCGTCAAACAACACCAGCCACTCCTCCAGCAACGCTGCTGCTGACAAGGCCGCCGCCGATAAGGCCGCGGCTGCTGAGAAGGCGGCCGCTGACAAGGCTGCTGCTGACGCCCGCGCCCGCAACGCGGCCAACGCAAACGCCAACGCTCCCGCCCCCGCCCCCATGATGGGCGGCAACGTGGCGTACTACCCCACGGGCGTCCGCTCCTCCTCGGCCCTCATGGTCGAGAAAATGGGCCCTGGCGAAATCGCCGCCAACACCCCCATCGAGTACATGATCAAGGTCACCAACATCTCCAGCACTCGCCTGGAAGACGTGACGATCGAAGAAGGCCAGATCGGTGGCTTCAACGTCACCGGCACCAACCCCCCCGCAACCCAGATGGGCAACAAGTGGGGCTTCAACTTGGGCGGCCTCAACGCCGGTGAATCCAAGACCATCAGCGTCAAGGGTTCCTTCGCCAAGTCAGGCAGCTACAGCAGCTGCGCCGACGCGAGCTACAGCGTGCCGGTCTGCATGACCGTGAACGTTGTCAGCCCGGCCCTCACGCTCACCAAGACGGCACCTGCTGAAGGCACGCCTTGCGACACGTGGCCGGTCAAGCTGGTTGTCACCAACACTGGCACGGGCACCGCTCGCGGCGTCGTCATCAAGGACGCGCTCCCGGCTGGCCTCTCGTCTGTCGGCGGCGGCACCGAGTTCAACGTCGGCGATCTCGCCGGCGGCGCGAGCAAGGAAGTCACCTTCAACGTGAAGGCTGACAAGACCGGCTCCTTCGCCAACACCGCGACCGCGACCGCTCAGGGCGGCCTCAGCGCGACCTCCAACACCACCAACACCGTCATCAAGCAGGCCGTCCTGACGATCGACAAGAAGTGCCCCGACAAGATTCGCCAGGGTCAGAACATGAAGTTCGACATCGTCGTGACCAACACGGGCACGGCGGTCGCTCAGAACACCGTCATCAACGACGCAATCCCGGCCGGCGCTCGCTTCGTCAGCGCCACCGAGGGCGGCGCAGCAACCGGCAACAACGTCAGTTGGAACGTCGGCAACCTGAACCCAGGCCAGAGCAAGACCGTCAGCGTCACCTTCAGCGGCGGCGCTCAGGGCCAGGTCCAGAACACCGCAACGGCCAGCTGCACCTGTGCGGCAGCCGTGTCGGATAGCTGCACCGTCACCCTCCAGGGCGTCCCGGACATCGGCACGCAGATCACCGACGACGACGGCGTCGTCAACGTCGGCACGCCGCACACCTTCCGCTACGAAGTCAAGAACCAGGGCCAGATCGACCTGACCAACGTCAAGGTCGAAATGACCTTCGAGCCTGGCCTGGAGTACAAGAGCACCAGCTGGACCGGCGGCGCAACCGCCAACGGCGGCGTCGTGACTTGGAAGATCGGTACCGTCAAGGCCGGTCAGATCGTGTCCTTCAACTTCATCGGAACAGGCACGAAGAGCGGTCAGTTCGTCGTGCAGTCCGTCACCACCAGCGACCAGACCCGCGCCGTCCGCAACGACGAGCAGGTCAACTACGTTGACTAATGGGTAGCTCCGAGTACATTGGCGGTCCCCCGCCAATCCGTCTTCCGCTCAGTCGTCCCGACTGAGCGAAAAACGAACCCCCAAAACCAAAACGCCGCGAACGAAAGTTCGCGGCGTTTTCTTTTGCTCAATGGCGGCACAGCCGTCCTCGCCTGTGCCATCACGGTGCACGTTAGACTTGCCCCATGCTCACCGCGCTCGCCCTCGCCGCCATGGCCATCCTCATCGCAGGCTACTTCCTCTACGGCGGCTACATCGCTCGTCAGTACAAACTCGATGACACAACCACAACTCCCGCCGTAACCAAGCAGGACGGCGTGGACTTCATCCCCACTCGCCCGTTTTACCTGCTTGGACAACACTTCTCCGCGATCGCCGCCGCCGGGCCCATCGTCGGCCCGATCACGGCGTGCCTGATGTTCGGCTGGGGCCCGTGCCTCCTGTGGATTCTGCTGGGCGTGATTTTCATCGGCGCGGTCCATGACTTCTCCGCGCTGGTGGCGAGCATCCGGCACGGCGCAACGTCCATCGCGCACGTCGCCAAAGCACACCTGGGCAATCGCGCTTGGCTCGTCCTCACCATCTTCATCTACATCGCCCTCATCTACGTCATCGTCGCCTTCACCGATGTCACGGCGCAGACGTTCCGAGGCCTCTCCGAAGAACTCCTCGCCCGCCCAGACACGATCAACAAAGGCGGCAGCGTCGCCCTCGCCAGCGGCCTCTACCTCACCCTCGCATGCGTGCTGGGCGTCGTGCAGCGCTTTACGAAAATGAAAGACTGGCTCGCCACACTCATCGGCGTCCCCGCGACTCTCGCCTGCGTCTGGATCGGCAGCAAGTTCCCCGACCTCATCAATATCACGAGCCCGCAGGCGTGGTACGCGATCATCCTCATCTACTGCTTCGCCGCGTCGCTGCTGCCCGTGTGGCTCCTCCAACAACCCCGCGGCTACCTCGGTGGCTGGATGTTGTATCTCGCGTGCGCCGTGGGCATTCTCGGAATCATGTTCGGCGGCTTCGAATGGCAACGCGGTCCCTTCGAAGTACAAGACCCGCAGTCACTCTCGCAAGGCGCGATGTACTCCGCATACTTCTTCGGTGCCCCCGAAGGTGCTTCCGCACCAAAGATGACCGGCCTCATCTTCCCGTTCCTCTTCGTCACCATTGCCTGCGGCGCGTGCAGCGGCTTCCACGGCCTCATCTGCGGCGGGACAACAAGCAAACAGATCGCGAAGGAATCGCATTGCAAGTCCGTCGGCTTCGGCGCGATGCTGCTCGAAGGCCTGGTCGCGGTCGTCGCACTCTCAACCGTGATGATCGTCGCGACAAAGGCGCAGGCAGGCCGCACGCCCGCCGTCCTGTACGGCGATGGCCTCGCCATGTACCTCACCAGTTTCTTCGATCGCGCAAGCATCAAGGATGGCTCGTGGACACAGTCCAAGTACTTCCTCCTCGCCGCGACGTTCGGCGCGATGGCGTTCAGCACCTTTGTCTTCGACACGCTCGACGTCTCCGCACGCTTGGGACGCTATCTGCTCACCGAACTGCTCGGCATCAAGTCCAAGATCGGCGGCGTGATCGCGTCCGCGGTCACCGCAGGCATCCCCCTCATGCTCCTGCTTGGCCCCGCATCCGCCGCGCCGGGCAAAACTCCGGCATGGCAGGTCTTCTGGACTCTCTTTGGCACCAGCAACCAGCTGCTCGCGGCCCTCACACTGCTGGGCATCACCGTCTGGCTCAAACGCAACGGCAAGCGTGTGTGGTACGTCGCGATTCCGATGACGTTCGTGATGTGCATCACAGTCACAGCACTGGCGATCCAAGTCTTTGAAGGCGTGCGGAAGGTTTCGCAGTCGGGGGCGTGGCAATCGCCGGAAGCCGTCAACGCGGGCGCGGCGGTGCTGCTGCTGGGGCTTGCTGGCGTATTCGTGTACGAAGCCGTCGCCGCGCTGAAGAAAGGTCGCCATGCGGGAGGACATCATGCTTGATTGCAAAGTGGCGTGCGTTTCCATCCAGCATCACCTTGTCACGAGCGCTCGCACCTGCCGCACCACAGCCTTCACGTCTGCCGCGAGCGCGGCGGGGGTTGAGTCATTCACGATGATCGCGTGCGAGCGTGCTCGCTTTTCTTCGATAGACAACTGTGCTGATTCACGCCTTGCGTGATGCTCCATCGTCCAGCCTCGCTCGACGGCTCGCGACACGCGCTGGGCTGGCGAGGCTTCGACGAACATCACCAGATCGCACTCGGCGTTCTGCCCTGTTTCAAACAACTGCGGGGCATCAAGCACAACGCCGGTCTTGCCCGCGTCATGCGCCTGCCGCAACGCTCTGGCTCGATCGATGCGAACGTACGGCCTTACGACTTCCTCGAGCACGCGGCGCTTTGCGGGGTCTTTGAGAACCATCGACGCAACCTGCACGCGATCAATCTCACCATGTGGATTCAGAATCGAACGACCCCACATCGAGACAAGCGACTCGCGCACGTCGGGCTGCTGCAAGGCCGACTTTGCCTGCGCGTCAACGTCGATCACGTGGAATCCCATGTCGCCCAGTGTCTTCGCAACGGTTGTCTTGCCAGCCGCGATACCGCCGGACAATCCGATGACCACGGGCGGGCCGTCGTACAGGCCCTCGTCGTACGCGGCGACCTCGTCACGTGGAAGGGTCGATGGTTGATTCACGACGTCGGTGCGATCCGGCGCTGGCTGCGCTTCAACAGTCGCATGCCCGTTGAGATGTACAAGGTCGTCGGTCCGCTCTGAGACACGCTGCGGGTGTTGATCCTCGCGAACGACCTCCGACTGCGCCTCTGGAGCCGGAGTCGGTTCCTCCGCCGGGATCGGCGCTAAAGTCCGCGGCGTCTCCTCCGGCAGCGCGGGCGATGCGAGGTGCTCGACATCCGGGTCATGCTCCATGTGAATGTCGTGATCGTCGTGCGTTGCGTCGCGGATGACATCGGGCGACACCATGGTCGTCTGCGCGTGGCGCTTCTCCAGGCCATCAAGGCCCGAGAGCGCGATCAACCCCGGCATCGCGCTGTCGAATTCGTTAAAGTCCTTCACTCCTATCTGCTTCACGTATCGCGCGTCGAGGGGATCAAAGGGCGGGGAGAGCGGATCGATCACGACGCGCGATGGATCAAACTCGCCGTTCCTCATCGCCAGATTGCGAGCCTGCTCGCGCTCGACAGTGTCATAAAACGTGCGCTCATGCCGCATCCGGCGCAGAAACTTGCAGTTGGGGCACCAACGCAACCGCCTCGAGCCGATCACCGGCGTCCACAGACGAGTCAGCCACCGCCATGCCGGCTTGTAATGCCCGCACAGGTCGCAGCGCAGAATCCAAATGGTCTCAGCCGAATTCAACCGCACTCCACCCCCCACCGAGCATCACCCGCGCATCGCACACTCGTTCCGCGCGCACCAACAGAAATATCACCGCCACCTGATGATGGGAATATTGTTCGCTGCCTGAGTCCGTGCGGCCAAACTCACCTCGGAATGCACGAAATATCTCAAATACTCTCGGAGTTTCCAGACGCTCGCACAAACTCGGACACGAACAGAGTGTTTACGGACGCATTCTTGTGCAAGTTCGTTCTGCGAACGTCACCCCCTTGCCGGTCCCATCAACTGCTCGGGCTCCTGCAACATCTTCACGATCTCTGCCAGCGCCAGCGCCGCCGTGGCTCCGTCCACCACGCGATGATCGCACGCGAGGCTGAGGGGCATGAGCAAGCCCACGCGCATCGCGCCTTTGTTCACGACAACGCCTTCGCGGGCGCGGCCCACGGCGAGGATGCCGACTTCCGGATAGTTGATGACGGGCGTTGCGAAGCGGCCTGCGTAGCTGCCCACGTTGCTGATTGTGAATGTGCTGCCCATGAGTTGTTCGCGCGGGATGCTGCGATTGCGGGCGCTCGCCGCGATCTGCTCGACGGCTCGGCCAATCTCAAGAACGCCCAGGCGATCTGTGTCGCGGATGACGGGGACCATGAGGCCGCTGTCGGTGTCGGTTGCGATACCCAGATGCACGCTGCGATGCTGAATGATCGCGGCGTCGTAACTCGCGTCGCTTGGCTTCTCATCAACCGTTGCGTTGAGCGGCCTGAACTGTGCGTTGCCCAGCACCCGCGCGACTGCGCTGCACACGAAGGGGAGGAAGCTGACTTTCTCGCCGCTGGCTGCGGCGAGTTTGCGGCGCAGGCTGTCGAGCGCGGACACGTCTGCCTCGTCCATCACTGTGAAGTGGACGGCTTGGTTGATGCTTTCGCGGAGGCGATTGGCGATCGTGCGGCGCACGCCGCGGAAGGGAATGCGCGTTGTCTCTGGTCCATCGCTGCTCCGAGGCGAGGACGAAGCCGCGGGCGTCGTCGCAGCGGGCGATGAAAATTGACGGGACTGCATCGGCGCTGGTTCGACGTACACGGCTGGGGAAAGTGAAGACTTTTGGGATGAGGAAACACCGCCGCCCCCCGCCCCCGCGCCCGCCCCCGCCCCCGCACGCACATCTTTCTCCAACACACGACCACCGATGCCGGAGCCGGTGACGCGGTCAATATCAACACCAAGGTCGCGCGCCAAGCGACGGACTGCGGGCGTCGCGAGGGCTTTGCCTTGTTCGGCTGTGAGGCCGGGTGTGGCACCGCCCACTTTGCCGACCACGGTGCCGGCGTCTTCGGTGCGTTCGGTTGGCTCTGGAATGTCGTCCATGACGTTGCGAGGGGTTGCGTGGGTGGATGCAGCGGTCCCAACTGCGTTGTTTTTTCCGACGGCCACCGTCGGAGTCGCGCCATTTTCGTGTTCGCCCCCGCCTGCGCGTGGGGTTCGTGAGTCCGTCGCGCCGCCCACATACGTCACGAGCGGATTGCCGACCTTGAGGATTTCGCCCTCACTACCGTGCAACTTCTTGATCGTGCCGGCACGGGGGCTGGGGACTTCGACCACGGCTTTGTCGGTTTCCATGTCGGCGAGCACATCGAGTTCGGCGACGTGCTGGCCTTCCTTGACGCGCCACTTGAGCAATTCGCCTTCGTGGACGCCTTCGCCCAGGTCGGGCAGGATGAAGACATTGGGATCGGTGGACTTGCCGGGATGAGCCATGTGAAAACCTCGAAAACGGGGAACAGGAAACGGTCTATGGGGAAGGGCCGCAGACTGGCAAGCGTATCGCGGTTTCGGGTGGATTGCTTGCGGGGTTTGGTGATGGCCGGGTGTGGGGGTGGAGGGTTGGATAGGTCGGACGAGTCTGGTCGGTCGGAGGAATCGGATTGGGATGGACTTGGGTAGAAGGTTGTTTGGGATTGGTGGGTTCAGGAGAAGGTGGATGATCGCCCGTGTCGACGTGCGGGGCGCGGGGGGTTCGGGGGCGCGAGAGCTCGAGGTGGCGGAGGATGCGCGTGGCGGCGCGGCGGATGGTGTTGGGATTGTGCTCAGTGGTGAGAGCGGCGTCGAGGGCACGGAGGGCTCGCTCGCGGCGTTCGTTGTTTTTGAGGGCGTTGATGGCTGCGATCCACAGTCTGGTTGCGGGCTCTGAGAGCCTTCGCACGGCGTCGAAGAAGTCTTCGTTGAGTTGAGCCGCGAGTTCGTTGATGTCCTGATCGCAATTGAGGAACGCGGCGATGAAGCGGCGGGTTTCGGGTGGAATGGGCGGGAGATCGGCGAGTTGTTGTGAGGTTTCCCAGAGCATGAGAGATCATGACATGAGGCGATCAGAAAAGCAAGAGGGAAACTATGAGTGACCGTGTTTTTGCGCACAAAGGCGGTTGATGTGCGTGATTTTGGGGGTGGGTGAGGGGGTTGGGGCGTGATTGGAGGTTTGCATCAATCTGATCGCAAAGCCGACTGGATTGATGGCACACGTTGGTGCGCGGTTCGTACGATGGGTGATGCAGCAGTCGCTTGTCCGTGTTGAGGTTCGCAATAAGAAGGGCGTGCTTGATCCGCGGGCACAGAGTGCCGCGGCGAAGGCGCGGAATCTTGGGTTTCCTGTGACTGAAGCGTCGAGTGCTCGCGTGTACTTGATCGAGGGCGCGCTGAGCACGGACGACGTTGCGCATGTCATTGACAAGTTGCTCGCCGATCCGGTGACGGAAGAAGCGATGATCGGTGTTGCGAATCCGGCTTCGCAGGCCGCGATCATTGAAGTGCATCCGCTGCCGGGCGTGATGGATCCTGCGGCGCAGACGGTGACGGATTCGATTCTCAATCTGACGAAGAAACGTGTGTTGGTGTCGACGGGGACGCGCTATGACTTCACGGGCATCAGCGCGAGCGAGGGTGAGCGCATTGCAAAGGCCGCGCTTGCGAACACCGTGGTGCACCAGATCACGACCGGGCCGTGGAAGCCAACTGAGTTGCCCAAGGGGCACTCGTACCAGTTCAGGAAGATCACTGTGCCGCTGCTTGCGCTCAATGACGCTGGACTCCAGAAACTCAGCAAGGACGGGCACCTGTTCCTCAATCTCGAGGAGATGAGGGCTGTGCAGGGGCACTTCAAGTCGCTGGGGCGCGATCCGTCGGACATCGAACTGGAGACGATTGCGCAGACGTGGAGCGAGCATTGTGTGCATAAGACGTTGAAGGCGACGGTGCGGTATAGGGAAGCGAACGAGCGAACGAGCGAGCGAGCGAACGAGGGGAGTGCGACTTCATCGTCTCATGCAGCGACGCGCCCGGGTCATACTACCAACCCCGACGGCTCGATAACGATCGACAACCTCTTGAAGCGCACTGTTGCGGCGGCGACGCATGAACTTATCGCGGATGGGATCGACTGGACGCTCTCAGTGTTCAAAGACAACTCGGGCGTCATCGCGTTCGACGATCAATGGGCTGTCAATATCAAGGTCGAAACGCACAATCGCCCCAGCGCAATCGAGCCCTATGGCGGCGCAGCAACGGGAATTGGCGGCTGCATTCGCGACGTGATAGCGACTGGGCTTGGAGCGAAGCCGATTGCGAGTACGGATGTGTTTTGTGTGGCGGATCCAAGCAATTGGAACGCGAAGGGCGCGAAGGAACGCGAAGGGGACAATGGCACTTCTCCCAACACGCAACACAATACGTCATCTTTTTCTTCGCGCCCCATCGCGCCTTTCGCGGTCAAGTCTCTTCCGCCGGGCGTTCTCCCGCCCAAGCGCGTCCTTCAGGAAGTTGTCGCTGGCGTTCGCGACTACGGCAATCGCATGGGCATCCCCACCGTCAGCGGCGGTGTCTTCTTCGATGATCGCTATGTCGGCAACCCGCTTGTCTTCTGTGGCTGCATCGGGCTCATCCCGCGCGACATGGTGCACGGCAAAGCGCACAAGGGCGACCGCATCATCGCGCTGGGCGGGCGGACGGGCCGCGACGGCATCCACGGCGCGACATTCAGCAGCGGCGAACTGCAGAGCAGCAGCGCGACGGAGTTTGCGCATGCGGTGCAGATTGGGAATGCGATTGAGGAGAAGCGGTTGTTGGATGCGATACTTCGCGCTCGTGACGGTGGACAGACCCGTCGGCATTCGTCGCACGCGAGGGCCGGCGCACCAATCACGAATGCCGGATCACGAATGGCGAATGCCTCTCCGCTTTACAGCGGCCTCACCGACTGCGGGGCTGGCGGTTTCTCATCTGCCATCGGCGAAATGGCGGGCGAACTCGGCGCTCGCGTCACGCTTGAACAAGCACCGGTGAAGTACGCGGGGCTGTCATATACAGAAATCTGGATCAGCGAGGCGCAGGAGCGCATTGTGCTGGCCGTGCCGCCTGCAAATGTCGCGGCGCTTCAGAAGATTTGCGACGAAGAAGGTGTTGAACTTGCTGACCTTGGCGAGTTTGGAGCGACAGACGAGAAGGGCAACGCCGCGCTTGTGCTGACGTATCAGGGCAACGAAGTGGGGCGGCTGTCAATGCACTTTTTGCACGAAGGGTTGCCGAACCCGACGCGGGAGGCGGTGTGGAAGGGAAGCGAACGAGCGGAAGAAGGCACGGGGCACTGGGCACTGGGCACTGGCAAATCCCCGGCCGATTTCGCGCTCTCTGCTAGTGCCCAGAGCCTCGCCCCCAGTGCCTCACTCCACAACGCCCTTCTCTCCATCCTCTCTCATCCCACCGTCGCGAGCAAGCACTGGATCATCCGCCAGTACGACCACGAAGTGCAGGGCAACACGGTGCTCAAGCCGCTCGTGGGGCCGCAGACTCGCGGGCCGGGTGATGCGGCGATCATCGAGCCGGTTCCAGGCACGGGTCGCGGCCTTGCGATTTCGCAAGGTTTGCAATCGAGCATCGGCGATCCTGCGTTGGCACATTCCGGCAGCGATCCGTATTGGATGACGCTTGCGAGCATTGACGAATGCGTGCGCAACCTTGTGTGCGTCGGGACCGATCCAACGAACATCGCAATCCTTGACAACTTCTGCTGGGCGAGCTGCGAAAAACCGGAGAACCTCGGCGCGCTTGTGCGAGCCGCGTGGGGGTGTTATGACGGTGCGAAGGCGTATCGCACGCCGTTTGTGAGTGGCAAGGACTCGCTGTCGAATCAGTTGCGGTACGTTGATCCTGCGACTGGCGAACAGACACTCATTGAAGTTCCGCCGACGTTGCTCATAACGGGCATGGGCATCGTGCCCGACATTGCCAAGAGCGTCACGATGGACGCGAAGAAGGCGGGGCGAGCTCTCATCGTTGTTGGCGGACAGGGCGAAAACGTCGCTGGGCTTGTGGGTTCGTTGCATTCGCAGTTGTTTGGCATGCCGGATACCGATGTCGGCGAATCTCGCGGCGATGGCGACCAACGCGTTCACGCATTGCCCCGTGTCAGCGTCGTCGGCGGCCCCAACGCGGCGAAGGCTGTGCATGAACTCATCAAGCGCGGGTTCGTCCACAGCGCTCACGACTGCTCAGAAGGCGGATTGCTGACGGCGATCGCGGAGATGCTGATCGCGGGATCGACGCGTGAGAAGCCCATTGGCGCGGGTTTGTGCCTGCACGGTGCGGGGCCGGATGTTGCGGAACTGTTTGGCGAAGCACCGAGCCGGTATGTGCTTGAGGTTGAGAGCGACGATGCAGCGCTGGATGCCATCGACAAAATCGTCAAGCAGTATGCGGGGGTTGGGTGGTCAACAATCGGGGCGTTGGACGACACGGGCGAACTTTCGATCCTGACGAGCAGCGGCGAGCGAGAAACTTGGAATGTCGAAGTCCTTGCGAAGGCGTGGATGGGGACGTTGGATTGGTAGAAATGCCGTGTGTCTTCATCGACGGAGACCGTCGATGAAGACGGATCGGGGGTTGGCGTGGGACCGCCAACGTACCAACGCGGATCGGGGGGGACGGCCGATCTACCCTGATGCATGCCCGACGCATCAGCACAGGAAAAGATCCATCCCATCATCATCGTTCACGCCATCACGGCCGGTGGCTTGCACGATCATTATCCGATCGACCAGGAGCGCGTCTGGGGGCCGGGTGAACAGGTGTTCAAGCTGTTTGACCGCATCGCTCTGTACCCGGCGACCAACCTGCCGGATGAACACCCGCGCTATGAAGCACGCTCGCCCAGCCTCGTCCGCGCGAGCGAAGCCCATAAAATGATCTACGGCGAACTGCTCGCCGAACTCAAGCACAATCTTTCGTACGCCAAGACGCCCGTGCAGCCGGTCTACACCTACGCCTATGACTGGCGGCAGAACAACTTTTACACGATCCGCCACTTCGCCGCGTTTGTGCGTGAAGTGATTGAACGCACCAACCAGATGCGGTACGACAGCACGAAGGTTCGCTCCCCGCTGTGCGAGAGCGTTGACCTCGTGGGCCACTCGATGGGCGGGTTGGTGATTTCAGGCTGTCTGGCTTCGAACTTGCTGCGCGACGACAACGGCACGCCGATTGTCCGGCGCGTTGTGACGCTGGGCACGCCATTCCGAGGTGCGAATGCTTCGATTCGCAAGTTGGCGATTGGCGGTGACGGCTTCCTCATGCGGGGCGGCAGCGAACGCGAACGCACGATGGCTCGGGTCACGCCCAGCGTGTATCAATTGCTGCCGTCATTTCCGGCCGCGCTGCGCGACCCGAACGACAAACCGCTTGATGTTGGCGGCACGACAACCGCCGATCTGATGTTTGATCCCAAGACTTTTCAACCATCCATCCGCGACACGCTTGCCGAGTTTGTGCAGGAAGTCGTGAACGATGCGACCATCTCGGGTGACAAGCCAGCGTGCCGCAAGATTGCGGTGCAGTTGTTCGATGAGCTGCTTGACTCCGCGCGTCGATACCGGGAACTGGTTGACCAAGTCTCGCCCGCGATGCACCTCTTGCCTGCGAACAAGGGCGGCGCGTGGCTTGCGATTGTGGGCGCTGGCGAAAGAACGATGACTCGCACGAAAGTCGGCAAGGATCAGTACGGCCACACATGGTTTGATATGGAAAAGTGTTCGTGCGGCGATGAGTGGGACGGCACGACATTCGACACGGGCGACGAGACCGTGCCGCTGCTGGGCGCGATGCCGCCTTGGGCTGATAGTTGGAAGAACACCGTGGTCCTGCAGCGTCAGGACATGCACTGGCTTGGCGAAGGGCTTGATCGCGCTGTCATCACTGGCCCCATTGGCCTGCACGGCGGGTTGCCCAAGGTTGACCTCGCGCAGCGCTGGATCATCAACTTCTTCAGGCCGAAGTGGGCGGGCACACAAAGCCTGGGTCAGCACGGGCGGCTGTGGGGGCGGGCTTTGCCCAACTGGGGAGGAAGGCAGATCACGAAGCAGCCGCTGAAGAGTGATTTGCAGAGTGTGTGGGGAGAGATGATTCCGGGGCTTTCGCTGAGCGATGTGCCGTGAGTGAGGTACGCCGCCTCTCTGAGGCGGCGGTGCTCTGCTTGCCCAAAAACACAAGCGCCGACACAAACAGTGGACGGCGTTCTTCTCTGTTGATGAAAAAAATACTCGCCGTCCCGGAGGGACGACGTACCTCAGACGCGCATCTGCTTCACTTCGTCGTACGCCTCCATCATGCGATTGCGCAACTGCTGCAACATGCGGAAGGCGTTGTCTGCCTTCTGTGTTGCGAGAATTACGCCCTCGACGTCGGAGCGTTCGCCGGTCTGGAGGTCTTCGACGGCGCGGGTCGCTTGCTGCTGCGCTTCGTTGGCTTCGCGCAGGTTTGCGAGCAGCGCGTCTTTGAAGGTGGAGCCACCCCCGACTTCAGCCGACTGCGGCTTGGCCTGCGGGAACTGCGGCCCCTTGACTCCCCCACTGCCCGAAATGAATCCCAACGGATCTGCCATGGATGCTCTCACACGTGCGGAACGCAACAGTCTAGGGCGTTCGGCAATTCAATAGGGCGGTGCATCCTGCGGTGCCCGGACTTTCTTCGATCACGGGCGAGGACGCCCGTGCCACCGGAATCAGCCAAGCAAACGCAGTGCCTGATTCATCATCGACCGCGTTGCCTCCGCCGCAGCAGCATTTGCCTCGTAGGACCGCACGGCCTGCATCATGTTCACTTGTTCCGTGACCATGTTCACGTTGCTGTCCTGCACATAGCCCTTGTACGGCCCGCTCTTGAGGGCGCGGGGGTCGCCCGGCTCGAACCGGAGGTTGAACGCTGACTGATCTTGCTCGATTGATGACACGTGAACGCCAAGATTTCGGCCGTCGGCGGACTCGGCTCCGGGGTTGCCGGGCGAGAACATGACCATACGGGCTCGGAAGGGCGTGCCGTCTGGCTCGATGGAGTTGCGATTGGCGATGTTGGCGGAGATGGCAGTCAGCCGCGTTCGCTGGGCCATCATGCCGGAGGTGGAGATGTCGAGGAGTCCGAACATGGGGAGAAGGGGAACAGTGAACAGGGAACGGTGAACGGACAATCTCTTCGTACGGCTCGCGGTTCACCGCTCACCGTTCACTTCTCTACACGCGCTGCGAAATCGCTGTCCTAAGCATGTCGTTTTCGCGCCGGAGCAGGTCCGTCGCCACTCTGAACGCCACGCCGTTTTCCGCGAGGTCTTGCATGAGGCCTTCGAGGTCGCGGTTGTTGCGGTCGTGGTACATGACGTTGCCGGAGGGTGTGCCGGGCTTCAATTCCAACTCCCCGTTTTCAAAGAAGCGCACTTCTCTCGTGTCGCGCAGGTTCAGCGCACCCAGCTGCGCAAGTTCGCCCTGCCCGGCCTTGCCCTCGCGTCGAGCCTGCACGGCACGGCGAAGTTCGGCTTGAAATGACTTGCGCGACGCGTCGAGCTGGGTGAAGTTGGGCGTATCCAGGTTGGCGATGTTGTGCGCGATCAGCCGCTGGCGCTGCGCGGTGAAACGCATCATCTGCTCCAAGACGGGTGAGGCGTCGGATTGGATGAGGGACTTGATCACGCAGTGACGTACGCAAGGGGCGTGCCGGGGGAAGAAAAGGGGGAACGCAGAGGAAGACAGAGGGAAGAGAGAGGAAAACAGAGGGGAACATGAGAGAGAGGACATGTGTGTCGTCAAAAATGTAGAAAAAAAGCGAGCGCCACCAAGGCGCTCGCTCACAAATCACTCAGAAAATCCTCCGTCTTCCTCTCTCTTCCCTCTGTCTTCCTCTGCGTTCAAAAATAACGCCCCGATCCTCTCCAACCTACAAATTCTCCGCCACCAAGCCCGTCTGCTTCCACTTCTTGAGTTTGAGTCCCAGTGTGCGGACGCCGATGCCCAGCGCGTGGGCCGTCTTTTGGCGGTGGCCCTTGAAGCGAACGAGCGTCTGCACGATGGCCTCACGCTCGATTGAGTCAAGTTGCTTGACGGTGCCGTCGATGGTCGTCGGCACGATTGCGCCCGGGGCGACGCCGATCTTCGGCTCCGCTAGCCCGTTGTGCGAGCCGTTCATGTTTGCGAACGCACCGACAGAGCCAACCGGCCCGAGCAGCTGGCGACTGAGCCACGGCTCGATCAGCGCCTTGGAGATCACGGCGTCCTTGCCGCCGCCGATTGCCGACAGCACAATCGCACGTTCGCAGATGTTCTGGAGTTCACGCACGTTGCCGGGCCACGCGTAGTTCTGCATGAGCGAGATCGCTTCAGGCTCGATATGAGGCACAGGCCTGCCCTCGCGCGAGCACGATGCCTGCACGAAGTACTGCACGAGTTCGGGCACGTCTTCCAGCCGTTCGCGGAGCGAGGGAATCGTCACCGGCAGCACGCTCAGGCGGTAGTACA
>CAZEZV010000068.1:0-16554 GCA_964516725.1 uncultured Phycisphaeraceae bacterium | reverse complement strand
CATCATGACCGTGCTGTAGTCAGCTAACATCGCCCCATGTTTGACTCACTCAGACCCATGCAGCCCGGCGCGACGGTGCGCAGCATTTTGTTCTACCGATTCGTCGCGCGGTGTGCGTGCACTGCCGGGCGCATCTTCTGGGGACTGCGCGCGATCGACATTCACAAGGTGCCGGCGACAGGCCCGCTCGTGCTCGCGGCGAATCATCAGAGTTACTTTGATCCGCCGTTCATCGGCGGGCAGATCATGACCCGCAACCTTGACTACATCGCGCGTGCGGGGTTGTTCAAGGTGCCGCTGCTCGGGCCCTGGATTCGCGCGCTGAACTCGATACCGGTGAGCGGCGCGGGCGGGAAGGACGCGGCGTCGATTCGTGAAGTCATCGGGAGGCTCAACCAGGGGCGGGCGACGCTGATTTTTCCCGAAGGCTCTCGCACGGAAGACGGCACACTCCAACCGTTTGCGGCGGGTGTTCTGCTGCTGGTGCGAAAAACCAAGTGTCCGGTTGTGCCTGTGGCGATCACCGGCGCATACAAGGCGTGGCCTCGGCGCAATGCGCTGCCGACGCCTTGGAAGTCTCGCGTGACTGTGCAGTACGGCGATCCGATCAGCGCGGAGACACTGCTTGCGATGTCGAGTGATGAAGCGATGGCGTTGATACGAGAGCGGATCGAAGCGATGCTGCGCGGCCTGGGTGATGAGGGAGTTTGTCAACCGAAAGCCGCGTGAGGCATCTCAACAAGAACGGAAGTGCGCAAGCACACGGCACGAATCGCGCCGATGTGCGCAGAACGCACCGAAGTCGCAATGCCGAGTTCGATGGCACGCCCTTGGGTTTTCATCTGTGCGCGGAGATTGACTGTGGAGCATCGCCTGCGGATGCTTCCCGGCTTATTGCGCCTTCGTCGTTGACGTCTCGGTTGTGTCGCTCGCTGCCGGCTTTGCCGCGGCCTCGTCGGCCTTCGCCGCAGGCTCCTTGGATTCAGTCGTCGGTGCGATCGGCTTTGCGTCCTTGTCCGCTTGCTGTGTGCGTCGCCCTTCGCCTCGACCCCCGCCTGGCGCCCCACCCGTGCCACCCGGTCGCCCCGCGGGTCGCTCGGCGACAATCTGGCCTTGCTCGTCACGCTTGTAGCCAGCGAGTTTGAGCGCAGCTTCGTCCCAGGTTTTCGTCAGCACTTCGCCGGGCTGGGGCGTGCGGAGCAGGACGACATCACGCTCGTTTAGCCCAGCTGCGATTTCGGCCATGGTGTCGCTGCGCCGACCCGCTCTCACCGGGTGCTTCACGAACTTGTTGCCTTCGGGGCGGTAGACGAATTGCAACGCACCTTCCGCGAAGAGCGCCTGCACGGGGACGGTGAGCGCCTCAGGCACTTTGTCCAGCATGACGCGGCCTTCAACGCGCATCGCGGGCTTCAGACCGTCTTCCGCCGAGACATCCTGCAGCGCGATTTTCACCGAGTACTCGCGGAGATTTGGGTCGCGCCAGCCGCCGGACTCGGCCATCACGCCGATGCTGTCGACCTTGCCTTGGAACACCTTGCCGCCCGCGGCGTCGATCTTCACGGCAACGTCCTGACCTGGGCGGATGCGCCCGGCCATGGCTTCGTGAACTCGCACGACGGCGAGCATGTCGCTGGTGTCTGGAAGGGCGATGATGAGTTGGTTGGGGTAGACCTGTTGGCCAATCTGCAGCGTTTCGCCGCTGCCGCCCCAGCGCATGCCCTCGACGCTGGTGCTGTAGACGACAAGGCCGTCGGTGGGCGCGACCATCTTTGCACCGCTCAACTGGTCTTGGAGTTTTTTCAGGCGCGATTCGGTGAGCGTGACTTGCGTTGAGCGATTGTCGCGGTCGGCCTTGCGGCTGGTCAGTTGACTGTCGTTGTTCAGGCGGACGCGCTCGACTTCGGCGCGGCGTTCTGCGACATCAGAGATTTTCTGTTTGTCGGTGCGGACGAATTCGAAGCTGTCGAAGACTTGGAGATCGAGAATCGCGGTCTGATAGTCTGAAATCGCGCGGATGTATGAGACTTCGTCGCGGTCGCACTCGTCTTTGCTGAGGAAGCCTTCAGCCAGCAGTTCCTGGCTGCGGAGGTACTTTTCGGCGAGGCGTTCGAGTTCGAGCTTGGATGTGTCGAGTTTGACGATATGGTTCTGCCGCATTTTCACGGCGTCGCCTTCGCGCCACTGATTGAGCGCGAGTTCAGCGAGTGTCAGTTCAAGTTCTGCTTTGCGAAGGCTGCTTGAATTGTCGTTGGTCTGGATTTGCAGTTGGTTTTCGGCGGAGACCAATTCCGCGCGAGCGCTGGCGAGCCGCGGCGATTCTTCGTCGATCTGTCGCTGAATCTGGTCGGCGTTGAGCTGGACAATCAAGTCGCCCTTTTTGACGCGCGTGCCTTCGGGGACTATGAACTGGATCGTGGACTGCTGCTCGAGGGGGCTGCGGACTTCGATTTGGTTTCGCGCTTGGAGATCGCCGTTGGCGACGGTGGTGATTTCAAAGGCTTGGCGCTTCACTTCCGCGAGGTCGGCGGTGCGGGCCTTGCTTGGCGACTTGTCGGTTGACTGCTTGGTTGCAGTTTGGTCCGCGCTGCGCGGGGCATCTGTTGTATTGTCGCTTTGCGAGAGCGAGTGGACACCGACGGAGCCGCCGGCGAGGAGGACTAGGGCGATCGCGGCTTTGGTGATGATGGCACCGCGCGAGCGGAGAAACTTGTTGGATTTTGATGTCATTGTGATTCCGGTGAAGTTCAAAAACTCTGACAAGCCCCATTCCCCCTGCCGCGACGTCCCACAAGTACCCCGCCCCAGATAGGTTTGTTCAGGGTTTATACGATGTCGTGATGCCTTTGTTGCCCAGTTCCGTCCAAGAGAATCGCAAACTTGTGTTGGCGGTCGCCGCGCCGGTGGAGATGGTAGAGGTTCTGGCGGTGTTTGGGGTGGTTTGCACGCAACGTCAGGTGCCGGGGCTGTGGACGCGGTCTGGCGTGTGCGGGCCGGTACGTGTGGGTTCGATGCGATATTCGGGTGTTGACCTCATTCACACCGGCGTGAGCAAGGCGAACGCGGCTGGGGCGGTGGTGGCGGGGATGGATGCATCTACAGATGGACTTGTCCTGAGCATCGGTATCGCCGGAGCGCTGCCTGATAGTCGCGGCGTTTTTGCGCTGGTGCCGGGAAGCACCGTTGTCGGCGAGCGATGCGTGTTTGCGGATGAGGGATTGGTCACGGCGGACGGATATCAGGACCTTGCAACGATGGGGTTTGCGATTGATCCCGAGTGCGGAGCGGCTTTTCCATGTGATTCGCGAGTGGTCGAGGCGTTTGAGAGCGCGGGTGCGTTGCGAGGCGATATCGCGACGGTGTCGATTTGCTCGGGGACGGATGCGCTTGCGGCTGAAATCGCTCGACGGACGGGAGCGATTGCCGAAACGATGGAAGGCGCGGCGGTTGCGCTCGCGTGCAAGCGGCTGGGCGTTGCGTTCTGCGAAGTGCGGGCGATTTCAAACTACACGGGCGACCGCAGCAAGCAGCAGTGGGATATTCGCGGCGCGCTGCATTCGCTCGCGGGGCTTCTCGGGCGTGTGATTGTGCGCGTGGACCGATAGCGCGACGCACGAGTTCGTGGGGAGTGTTTCAAAGGCCAGCCTCTGACGATTGTGCCGACAACGAAGGTTGGGAAAGGGTTGTCGTGCGCAGAGGTACAAGCCGCACTGACGATGGGCGGGTCCGATTCCGATGGTATGAGAACGACGAGTTGCAAGCGCGGAGTGCGCTGTGCGGCGTCGGCGTGGAGCGTGCGCACAGGATGGGATTGGCTTCCCTTTTCAACCCCTTGAAGAACAACACCAAGCTGAACAAGCTGGGTGAAGTGCTTTCGTCGCAGGTCGGCAAGAATGCGCCCAAGGACTTGCCCATTGCCATTGATTTTGGCACGGGCGCGTTGAAAATCCTGCAACTGGATGCGGGCGATCCGCCCAAGCTGGTCGCGGCGGCGTGCCTGGAAACCCCCACGTCGATGATCACGGATCACAAGAGGCGTCTGGAGTTTCAACTTGAGGCGCTGCCCAAGCTGATCAAGCGGGGCGGGTTTGTCGGCAAGCGCGCGGCGGCGGCGATTCCGGCGTGGCAGACATCCGTCAAGCACATTCAGTTCCCGCGCGTAGATGGCGTGCCGATTGCGCAGCTCGTGGAAGCGGCGATTCCGCAGCAGATGGGCGTTGACCCGCACACGCTGGTGTATCGCTTCATCGAGATTCAGAGCGAGAAGGGCAGCAACAAGATCGATGTCATCATCGTCTCCGTGCAGCGTGAGGTGGTGAATCGCTTCATGGGCGCGTTGCTTGCAAGCAAGGTTGAACCCGTGGGCATGCACAGCGAATTCATCTGCACGCTGCGTGCGTTTGACCACCTGCATCGGCGCGAGGTTGACCTCAATCAGAAGTCGATGTACATCGACATCGGCGCGACTTCGACCAAGATCATGATCAGCCACGGGCGCGACCTTGTGTTTGCACGCATGATTGCCGTGGGCGGGCACACGCTCGACCAGGAAATCGCTCGGCAGCTTGATATGACGGAAGAAGACGCCCGCAAGGCGCGCCTCGCGCTTGACGCGGCGGTGGAACAGAAGACGGTGCCGCCGCAGGCGCACGAGAGCACCGCGGCGTCTGTCGAGGCTGATCGGCGCAAGGTGGCGACGCCCGCGGGCTTCAGCGGCGATGTGTTGCAGCAGCCCACGGTGCCGGTCGGGCCTGAGGGTGCGAACCTGACTGAACCGTTGGAGATTTTGACTGATGAAGCCCGGATGAGCATGCGGTATCACGCGTCGCGCTTCCCGGGGATGAGACTGGACCGGGTGGTGTTCATCGGCGGCGAGTCGCGGCATCGCGGGTTGACGCAGCACATCGCGCGAGCGCTGCGACTACCGGCGCAGGTTGCGGACCCGCTTGCGCGGATCGCGCGAAACGGAAGTGAACCATGCGCGGGCGTCAAGATTGACGTGCCGCAGCCTGGATGGGCTGTGGCGCTGGGCTTGTGCCTGGCACCGACGGACCTATAGACGAGCGTACACAAACGGACGAATCGGGATATTTGACCAAAGTGAAGTGGACGAGAGGAGGCACGAGTGTCGTTTCTGCTGACAGGAAATCAGAATGAGAACTCTGGCGTGAACAACGCCAGCTTTCTTCCCGCGGACTACATCCAGCGCAAGGCGGAGATTCGCAACAATCTCATCGTGCTCAGCCTGTTCGCGCTCGTCATGATGGGCGTGGGCGGGGCGTTCTACATGACCAACAAGGCGAAGGTCAACCTTGGTCAGGAGTTCACCTCGCTGCGCGAGCAGTGCGAGGCGGAGAGCAAGCAAATCGAGGCTCTCAAAAAGCTCCAGGAGCAACGGGCCGTGATGATGGAGAAGGCGGAGATTACCGCTGCACTCCTCGAACCCGTGCCGCGCTGGGCGGTGCTGAGCGAGCTGCGCTACCGCATGCCCGACACCATCCGCCTTGACACCTTCGAGATGAAGGGCAACCGCAACGGCGGCGGCGGGAGCGGGCTCAACATGCCCAAAATCAAGACGCTGGTGGATTCAGCCGCGGGCGCGCCGGTGGAGTCGCGTGCGAAGGTTGTGGCGCCGAGCTTCTCGTACGAGGTCGTCATCAACGGCGCGGCGGAAGAGAACAACGACGTCGCGGACTATCTGACGAGCCTGAAGGCCAGCCCGCTGCTCCAGGACGTTGAACTGACGTTCATCAAGGAGCAGAAGGAAAACAAGAAGATTCTGCGCCGGTTTGAAATCACGGCGGCGCTGAAGGGTGAAGTCGACCGCGAGAAGCTTGGCGAATCGATTCGCACGCTGATTGCGAAAAAGGCGGGCAAGTCTGCGGACCAGCTTGCGACGCCCAACACGACGCCCGAGGGCACGCCAAAGGCGGACGCGCCCGCGCAGCAGGATGACACGCAACTGACCGAAGCGAAGGAGGGTCTGTAAATGAACAAGCTTGGACTTTTGACCGCCGGCATTCTGTGCGGCGTGGTTGGGTTGCCGATTGCGAGCTACTTCATGGTGTTCAAGCCGACGAACGCGGAAATCAAGCGCGCTCGTGAGGAAGTGGACCACATGCAGTCGCTGCTCGCGAAGCTCAAGGAAGAATCCGCGAAGCGGACGGACTTTGAGAAGGCCAACGAACAGCTGGCGACGGGCATCAAGGTGATTGAGGAGCGCTTGCCCACCAACCAGGAAATCGACGCAATCGTGCGGCAGGTGTCGGAGCTCGCGGTGCAGTCGGGCTTGACGCCCCCCAGCATCAAGAGCAACAAGGCGCTGCCCGCGGGGCTGTACATGGAGCAGCCCTTGGAAATGGAAACCGATGGTTCGTTCATCGGGTTCCACTCGTTCCTCGCGCAGGTTGAGAAGCTGCCCCGTGTGACGCGCATTCACAATCTTCGGCTGCAGGGGGAGACGATGGAGGGCGCGGAGGTTTCGGCGACGTTCACGCTGAGCATCTACTTCCAGGAAGACAACAGGCGCGCCGAGGTTGTGGTTCCGTCGGACCGCATGTAAAAGCAAGGGCCGAGCATCGGTCTGGAGATGATGCACTGAGATGAGTTGAGATGAATTGAGGAGCTGAGGCATGGCACAGTTTGGAAACACCGAATCAAACACCAGCGCCGGCGCGTTGCCGGGCGTGGTGACGCCCGACGCGTTCGGGTCGCTTGGCCCGTCGAAGAAGTGGACGCCCACGCAGCCGCTGGTGCTGGCGATGGTGCTTGTCGTGTCCGCCGGCGCGCTGTACGCGATGCGGACCATCGGCGTGAAGCACGCAATCGCCTTCGACTCCGGCAAGCAGTTTGAGTTTGACGCGAACAAGGACGCGGCGTTTGAGGCCGAGTTCACGCGCGTCATGGAAGAGCTGTCCAGCGTGAACAACCCGCTGGACATCGCGCTGATGGACTTTGGCCGCAGCCCCTTTGCCCTTGCGTCGGCTCAGCAGGCGCTCGCAACCGGCACCACGCCGATTGTTCCGACATCGGCGGGTCCATCGCCAGAACAGAAAGCCGCGGCGGAGCTTGCACGCAAGCGTGCTGTGATTGCGAGCGAAGCGTCGAAGGTCATCGTGCAGAGCGTGATGGGCGGGCGTGTGCCGCTCGCGCGAATCGACGACGAGGTCGTGCGCATCGGCGACAAGATTGGCGACCTGTTCACGGTGACGCACATCGAAGGGCGCAGCGTCACAATCGAAGCCGAGGGGCAGAAGTTTGTGCTGAACATGCAGAATCCGGGCGAAGAGGAAAACAGCCCGAAGAAGAAACGCAAGAAGTAGCGCACGTTTGCATTCATATAAACGCCCCTTTCTGTTCGCAACGACCCACACCCCCCGACCCCCGCACCTCTCATTCTGGAACACGCCGTGGCAAAGTACAACATCGACGACATCCTGAACGAACTGGGCGTAGCGGACGACCCCGATGCCCGGAGCTCAAAGAAGAATCGCATCGACGAGGAAGCGAACTCCTTCTCGCCCCTGCCGAGCAAGCCTTCGAATCAGGGCGCGAAGGAGGAGGGCGAGCCTGACCCGTCGGTGAAGCAAATCACCAGGCGTGCGCCGAGTTCTGTTGGCCCGGCGATAAGTGAAATCTATCGCCCGGACACGCCCGAAGACCCTTCAAAGATGAAGGAGCTGGGCGAGTTGCTCGTGGTGCGACAGGTTGTCACGAACGATAAACTCGAATCCGCCCTTGCCGTACTCAAGAGCACGCCGGGGAAGCGCCTCGCGGAAGTTTTGCTCGAACAAGGCTGCGACGAGCCGCAGATGATGATGTGCGTTGCGGAGGTCTCTGGCCTTACGTTCGAGCGCATCGACCTCAACAAGGGGCTTGACGGCGGCTTTGACGGCATGCTGCTCCAGCGCCTGTCGGGGGACTTCTGCCGCAACAACGCGGTGATTCCGCTGCGCACGGATGGCTCGCGCGTGGTCGTTGCGACGACGCAGGCGGACAACGTGTTCCTTCTGGACGCGGTGCGGGAGCGGCTTGGCGTTGCGAGCGTGAAGCTCGTTTTGACAACCGGCGATGACATTCGCGCGGCGCTCGAAGTTGTTGGCGCGGGCAAGCAGGAGCAGGAGGACGTTGGCGACCTTCTCGCGGAGGTTGATGACGGCGACGTGCAGGTCGAGCAGAACAAGCAGCAAAATGAAGAGGCAAACCTTGAGAAGGAAGCCAAGGAAAGCCCGGTCATTCGCTATGTGAATCACATCATTCAGCTCGCGCTCCAGCAGGGCGCGAGCGATATTCACGTCGAGCCCAGCGAAAAGAAACTCCGCGTGCGCTTCCGCATCGACGGCGAGCTCTACGAAGTGCTGAACCCTCCGGTCAGCATGGCCGCGGCGATTACGAGCCGCCTGAAAATCATGGCGAACCTGGCGATTGACGAGCGGCGTCTGCCGCAGGACGGACGCATCCGCGCGAAGGTCGCGGGAAAGAAAATCGACCTGCGTGTGTCGACGCTGCCAACCACTGGTGGTGAAAAGGTCGTCATGCGTATCTTGAACGACAAGAGCATCAGCGTCGAGCTTGACCAACTCGGGTTTGACGAAGACACGCTCACCATCTGGAAGAAGCAGATTGACGCGCCGCACGGCATTGTGCTGGTGACGGGTCCGACGGGCAGCGGTAAGACGACAACGCTGTACGCGAGCCTTCGCAACCTCGACAAGAACTCGATGAATATCTCCACCGTTGAAGACCCGGTGGAATATACGTTGGAGGGCATCACGCAGTCGGGCATGCACGAGAAAATCGGCATGACGTTCGGCATTGCGCTCCGTGCACTGCTGCGTCAGGACCCGGACGTGATTCTGCTGGGCGAAATCCGCGACCATGAAACGGCACACATCGCCGTGCAAGCGGCGCTCACGGGTCACCTGGTGCTCAGCACCCTGCACACCAACGACGCGCCAAGCTCCATCACGCGACTGGTCAACATCGGCCTTGAGCCGTTCCTCGTTGGCGCAGCCGTGAACGCAGTGCTCGCGCAGCGACTGATTCGTCGCTTGTGTTCGCAGTGCAAGGTTCAGGAAGGCCAGGGCGAAGAGATGACTGAGTTCCTCACCATGCAGGGGCTTGACCCTTCGCAGGTGTGGAGCTCGAAGGGCTGTGACAAGTGCCGCAAGACCGGGTACTCGGGCCGCGTCGGCATTTATGAAATGCTCGCGGTCGACGACTCGCTGCGCGACATTATCGCTCGCAATCCCAACGTCGCCGAGTTCCGGCGGCTCTGCATAGAGCGCGGGATGGTCACACTCCGCGCAGACGGCCTGCGAAAAGTCGCGAAGGGCGTGACGACGGTGCAAGAGGTGCTTCGCGTAACCGAAGCTACTCACTAGGAATCGCTGGTTTCCGTGGGCCGCGAACGCGGCGGAGGCATTATGGGTCGCAGGAATCAAGTTGTCGTCGCATCAACGTTGCTCGCTTTGTCCGGTGCGTCTTTCGCCGGGCACGTGAACGTGACTGTTCCGCAGCAGCGCACGGTGCAGGTTGACACACAGCCTGCGGCGACGCGTCGTACGGCTCTTCCGGTGGACAACTCGATTATGCGAGTGTCGAAGGCTGGCGAGAGCAAAGTCGCGAAGCGCACCAGCGTGTCGCCCAGTGCTCGCCTGTCCATCGTGAGTGAGAACTCCGCGATGGCGAAGAAGGGCGGGAAGACTGTCGCTCGCGGCGAAGTGACAAAGAGCAGCGCGAGCATGAGCAAGGAGCGTGCTGTCACGCGTCGCAGCAGCATCGCGCAGCGCGCGACAACGACGCAGGGAACGATGAAGGTCATTACCAACTCGTCGCTGGCGATGGCGGAGACGCGCCTGGTCACGAACTCTTCGAGCAAGGTCCGTGAGAACCAGAGCGTCACGCGGTCATCGAAGGAGATTCGGGACACGCAGACGGTGCAGCGGACATCACGCGGCTTGCGCGCGGCGAAGGACGACGCGTCGGTCATGAAAGTCGCGCCCAAGTCCGCCTCGGAACGCACGGCCAAGGCCAAGAGCACCGCGACGAAGAAGGTCGCTTCGGCGAGCATGAAGCGTCCGGCTCGAGGCTGAGCTTTGGAAAGAGGAATGTGCATGTACACCGCCGGTTGCGAGAGCAGCCGGTTTTTGTTGTGCGCCGCACCCAAAGTTCATCAATTTGTGGCAAGAATCCAGCGCATCTTCCGACGCTACGTGCATGGCACTTATTCTTCCGGCAAGCGTGCAGGCGGCGGCGGGGGCTCCGATGGCGGCTCGCACAGGGAATGCACAGCAAGTTCGCAACTCGCTTAGGCCTGCGGGAACGCCAAAGCGAGAGGCGGATGAAGTCATTGTTGACCCTGAAGCAGTGACAATGGCAAGCGCGGTGCGACGGGCGTCGTCGAATGAGCAGGAGGATGCTCGCGAGGACCATCAGGAACATCAGGAGCATCAGCAGCCAGAGCAGAAGCACATTGACTTGGCGGGGTGAGGTGCAAGTCGATGACGGCGACGCCGTCTCGGTGCATAGCCGTGGGTCGCAGCGTTGCGGCGTACACCTCCCAACCACTCAACACTCGCGGAATCGGAACACAGTTCGCTTGAGTGCCGCGTGAGACTCAGGGTTTTCACTTCACCTTTATCTTCCCGAGGAAGTTCTCCGCCGCGCCTCGGTAGAGTGTGCGGAGTGAGGACTCGGGCAGAGACAAACCTCTGATGAACGGAGCGGCGAGTGGGTCGGTGAGGGTTGGGTCGACCATGCGCAGGTCGGGGTCGGCGATTGGGCTTGGGCCTTCGTAGTCAGTTTCGAAGAGCAGGCGGAGCGTGCAGTAGCGGCTCGCGTACAAGTCAAACGCGGCTTGCGGCGAGTCGGCGAGGTCGGCCATCGGGTGTTTTTGGCTTGCGGGCGTTGCGGGGTCGTTGAACTTGGGCGTGGTGTGCTCGTCGATGGTCACTATGTCAGAGCCGAAGAGAATGCGGCCTTCCCACTTGAAGAAGAAGTCGCGGACTTTTTCCCTTGGGTGACGCGAGAGCTCTCGCACGACCCACTTGGTTGCGCTGGTATCTATGGAGAGATTCGCGTGGCGTGTGAGCAAGCCGTCGAGGAAGTCGAGGCTTTCCGGGTAGCCGCCCATGTGAGCCGCGAGCCAGGGGCCTTCGAAGCGGTCCATCATTCGTTCGAGCGCGGGGTAGTGGTCTTGCTTTGCGTGAAACTTCGCGGCGTTGGAGTATCGCGTGACAAACCAACTGTCGGGGTCGGCGACGTGGACCATGATGCCCATGCCAAGCTCTTGTGCGAGTTGTGCGTGGCGCACGCGCCAGGGGCTGTCGAAGGCGATGAGGTCTTCGCCCGCCGCGCCTTCGAAGAGTTCGTACATGCGCGGGGCGTTCCACAGTTTTATCATGCGTGCGCCGTAGGTGTCGCGGAAACTCTGGATGTGTTCGAGATAGCCCTGCGTGAATGCCCAGCGTTTGTCGGCGTTGCGGAACTCAGGAAATGCGATGAAGGAGAGTGGGTTGCTGCCGGACGCATCCCCCACCGCTTTGCGTGTTGCTTCTTGCACGATGGGTGCGTCGGGCAAGCGCACCTGCGTGAAGGCGTGCGAGACGCCGAAGTGCTGTGCGGCGCTCCAGTAGATTGGTGCGGCGACTGCGCCGTTGACGTGCGTGTGGATGTCGAGGATTGGGCAGATGGGTTCGCCGAGGGCGACTGCGGCCTGCGTGTAGTCAAGGCCGAAGCGGTTTTCGGGGCGAGCAGGACGCGAAGCGAACGAGCGCATGCTGCGCACAAGCGAGCTTGGTTGTAGGGAGCACGGTTGCCATGGCTTCTCGGGAATTTGGTGCATTCATGGAACCTGCGGCATTGGTGAACATGGGGGCGCATCTGCTGGAAGCCGATGCGACTGCCGATGCGACGGCTCGGCCGACTGTACGATACCGCCCCCCGAACCCCGAACCCCGAGCCCCGAACCCCGACCCTCCCTCAGATTCCGCACCAATCGATTCGTTGCACGTACACATGATTGCAACTCAACCCCCATCCACGCACGGCGACGCTCTTGATGTCGCCACCAAACCATCGGCGCAGCCAAGACGTCTGCGCATCGCACTCGGGCACGACTGGCTGTGCGGCTATCGAGGCGGCGAGGGTGTGTTGGAGCGGCTGATTCGCCTGACCCGAACCAAGTACGAGTTCGCCGGGCTGTACGTCATGTTCGACGATGGCGAGCCGGTCGCGCCGGCGATTGACGCGACAGAACGAACGGTCTCTGGCGTCGGCAAGTTGCCAGGGGCGTCGGGCAAGTTTCGGCGATGGCTGTTGCCGATGTATCCGAAGGCGATTCGTCAACTGTCTCGCGCCCTTATGCGAGACCATCAAGAAAAGTCGATTGACCTGCTCATCACGACGAGTTCCGCGGCCATCAAGGGTTTGCGGGCACCGATGGGTGTGCCGCACCTGTGCTATTGCCACAGCCCGCCCCGCTACGTGTGGAGTCAGGCGGCGGAGTATGAACGCACAAGCCTCGCGCGGCGGATGGGCCTCAAGGTGTTCGGCCCGAGTTTTCGTCGCTGGGACCAGATGAGTTCCAGCGCGGACTACGTGACGCGACTGCTTGCGAATTCAAGACACACTGCCGAAGAAGTGACACGCTGCTATGAGCGTTCCGCGAGCGTGGTGCATCCGCCGGTGAGGACAGACTTTTTCACGCCCGCGGTCGAAAAAATCGGCGACACACGCGAGGACTATTGGCTGTACGTCGGCGCGCTGGAGCCGTACAAGCGCGTGGACCTTGCCATCAAGGCCGCGAAGAAACTCGGGCAGCGGCTTGTCATCGTCGGCAACGGCAGCGAGATTCAGCGGCTTGCGAACGAGGCTCGCGGGTCGCGCGTGCAATTCACGGGGCGCATCGACGACTTTTCGCTTCGCGAGCATTACAGGCGGGCGCGGTTGCTGGTGTTTCCGCAGGTCGAGGACTTTGGAATCGCCGCGGTCGAAGCGCAGGCGTGCGGCTTGCCTGTTGTCGCGCGGCGTGCGGGTGGTGCGCTCGACAGCGTTATCGATGGTCAGACCGGTGCACTCTTTGATGACGGTACGATGGAGTCGCTCATCGCCGCGACCATCCGCTGCCCGCGGCGCGTCGATGCGGCGTGCCGGGTCAATGCGGAGCGGTTCAGTGAGCAGGCATTTGACATCGCGATGATGCGCGAAGTTGAGGCGATTGTGCATCGGGCGAGCGATGCACACTGACTCTGGCACAGTGCTTGGCCTTGTTGTGCAGAGGTGGTACGATGGGCCATGCCAATTCTCGTCTTCCAGCATTCTGATACGTGTCATCCAGGCCGGCTCGGCGCGACATTGCGCGACCACGGCTTTGGGTATGAAGTCCGTCGCCCAGACAAGTTCGGCATCGACGCGCGCCGGGGTGTGCCGACCGACCTTGACAATGTCCACGGCATTGTCATCATGGGCGGGCCGCAGAATGTGACGGACATCGCGAAGTACGACTGGATGCAGCAGGAGGTGAAACTGATTCAGATGGCGCACGCGCGCGAGTTGCCCGTCATCGGGATTTGCCTTGGGTGCCAGTTGATTGCGCACTCGCTGGGCGGCAGCGTTGAAAAACGCGAGAAGGCGGCGGTTGGTTTTTATCCCGTGAGTCTGACGACGCCGGGCCAGACAGACACGGTGCTCGCGGGCATTCAGTGGAATCATCACCAGTACTTTTCCTGCGGGCAGGAAGTGAAGAACCTGCCCCCCGGGGCGACGCTGCTCGCGACCAGCAAGCACACGAAGAACGTCGCGTACAAAGTCGGCGTCCGCACGTTTGGGTTCATGAATCACTTCGAGTGCGACCGCGAACTGGTCGAGTCCATCAATCATGGCAGCAAGGACGACATGGCCGAGGCGGGCATCACCGAGAGCGAACTGAAAGTGCAACTCGACCAGAACTACGACACGTTCGCGCGAATCAGCGACAGGCTGTGCGTGAATCTGGTGGGGACGTGCTTCCCGCTGGCGCGGCGGATGAGTGCGTAGCGGGCATTGGTGGCACAGGCGTCCTCGCCTGTGACGACGGCACAAGCATGGTCGAGCACAGGCGGGGACGCCTGTGCTACCAACACTTCGTCAGTGCTCTACCCGCATCCCCCGCTGCTGCTCGCACGACTTTGTCAGCACACTCGCCGGCAGTAGTTGCCTCTGTGCACATATCTCCCGATTGAACACCTCGCGGTAATGGTTCAGGCGCACCTGCGGGTCGCTCAGTTGCACGCCGAAGGTGCGGTTGAGGTCGTTGTAGATGAGTGCGACGGGCAGCTCGACGATGCGTAATCGCTGGGCCGCGGCCTGCACCCAGAACTGCATCGGGAACGCGTAGCCGGGAATCGTGGGCTTGAGGCGCTTGAGCGAGCGGACGCGGTAGGCTTTGAAGCCGCAGAAGGAGTCGGTGAGCTTTGTCGTCAGCAAGTCGCCCAGGCGTTCGTTGATTTCGTCTGTGATGGTCTGGTTGATGCGGACGCGGTCGGGCGGGGCGGTGAGCTGCGCCGTTGCGAGCGAGGTGGGTTCCAGGTATCGCGAGCCGCTGATGACGTCTGCGCCCGACTCCATCGCGACTTCGAGAAATCGCGGAATCGACGCGGGCTCGTGCTGGGCATCGCAGTCCATGGTGATGAGCCAGTCGAAGCGGTGGTTGATTGCGTACTGAAACGCATCGCGGAGCGAGACGCCATAGCCGCGGTTGCGGGCGTGACGAATCACATCAACCGGAAACTGCGCGAGGATGCCCGTGGTGTTGTCCGTCGAGCCGTCGTCGATGACGAGCACGTCGGGATGAATCGCGAGCGTCTGGCGCAGCACCTCGGCGACGGACTTGCTTTCGTTGAAGGCGGGGATGGCGACGAGGGTGTTCAATGGTGTCACTCCGAACGACTTTGGTCTCAGAGGCGTTTGATGTCGTGGCAGGACGTGCGTTTCAAAAAAAACAAGCCCCGCGCGCTGCGGGGCTTGTGTTGCTTCACATTCGATTCATGTTCAACCCAACCCACCCTTGAACTGCATCTGCTTGTTCTTTTCTCGGGCCCTGCGAAGTGCCGGGGTTTCCTTGAGAATCTCTTCTGCGGTGCGTCCGCCGAACTTGTCGCCCTTGCCTTTGCCGCCGCCCCCAAAGCCGCCGCGTCCACCGCCGCCAAATCCGCCACCACCACCACCGCCCTTGCCCTCGCCTTGCGCAGGTGCCGGCATTTCCGGCGGAGCTTTGAGTGCTTTGAGCGAGAGGCTGATGCGGCGCGTGGCCGGGTCAATCTTCAGCACCTTCGCGCGGACGATTTCGTCGACCTTCAACACCTCTTCAACCTTGCCGATGCGCTTGTGGTCGATTTCGCTGATGTGGACGAGCCCATCAACATTCGGGCCGAGTTCGATGAACGCACCGAACTCAGTAATGCGAACGACCTTGCCGTTCACTTCCGCGCCTTCGGTGATTGCCTCGGTCGCGGTGACGAACGGGTCGCCCGCGACCTGCTTCAGGCCCAGACCAATCTTCGGCTTGGCCGTCGGGTCGGCGTCGTTGCGTTCAATCTTCAGGATGCGAACGTTGACGCGTTGGCCTTCCTTCACGTACTTCGCGACGGCTTTCTCGCCAAAGCCCATACGGTCGTACGTGATGTCGCTGATGTGAATCAAACCATCAATGCCGCCCAGGTCCACAAACGCACCAAAGGGCATGACCTTGCGGACGGTGCCTTCGACTGTCTGGCCCTCGGTGAGGGTCGCCATGACCTTCTCGGCGTTGGCCTTGCGTTCCTCGGCCATGATGTCACGGCGCGAGACAACGATGTTGCCCTTGCCCATGCGCTCGATGCGCGAAATCGCACACTTGAGTTTCTCGCCGACGAAAATCGAGAGGTCGGGAATGCGGTCAAAGCTAATCTGGCTCGCGGGCATGAACGCCTTGTGGCCCGCGACTTCGAGTTCCAAACCGACCTGCTTGCTGTCTTTGCCCGTCGCAACGCCCGTGACTTTGGCCTCGACGACCTGACCGACTTCGAGCATTTCCCAGTCGGCCTTCTGGACCATGCCAGGGCGCGAGCACAGGAAGATATTCTCCGACGGCTCGTGCTTGTCAATCACGACTTCAAACTCAGTGCCCACAACCGGCAACTGTGTCTCGTCCGGGAATTGCAAGCGAGGCAGGACGCCCAGTTCCTTGGGACCAAACTCAATGAAAATATCCGTCGGCCCGACGCTCACGACCTTGCCGTGCCGATGTTCACGCCCCGCCTGAACCACTCGCGGCCCGCGAATCGCGCTGGGCTTGTGGGGCTGAGCCGCCTTCGCAGCCGCGGCTGCCGCTCCCGCGGCCTCCATGTCCTTCATCGCCGCGTCAATTTCGGCGTTGATTTCAGCGGACAGTTCGGGGGCGGAGGAAGAAACGTTTTCGGGCGAGGAAGTCATTGGTACTTTCGGGCGAGTGGGACAATGGCAAGGCCAAGTTTCGCGCTGGTGCGTGTCAGCACCAGTCACGGTCCCGACGGGCCTGATGCCATCATCGCGTCG
>CAZEZV010000067.1:0-16563 GCA_964516725.1 uncultured Phycisphaeraceae bacterium | reverse complement strand
GCATGATAGGCAAGTTGCTGCGGCGGGGGCCGATGCGGGTCACTTGAGATCCTATAAGTGTGCAGTCAGTGTCATTCTTTTCCGTCAGTCACCTGTACGAGTGCTTTTCAGACCTGAAATTGGGCATCTCGGATGATCTCCCCTCATTTTCCGTTGCAATCGCTTGTGAAACCGGTTATGCTTAGATGCCTCCGTATTCGTCTCGTGAGACAAGACACAATCGGAGGAGGAGAGCCCGTGCGCTGTTTTTGTTATGACAGGCGCGGACAACTGAAGAGACACTGTGCTGCGTCGTCGGCTCTTGCGATGCCGTGCAGAGAGAGAGGCAATCATGAAGATCACAGGTTTGTTGGTTGTTGCGTTGGCAGGTTCCGTCGCCAGCGCGAAGATTTTTGACACGTCCGTCGCGGCGATTCCCACGGCTGGCGGCTTCGGCGAACGCGCTCCCGCGAACGCCGTGACCAGCTTCGAGCAGCCCCAGTTCGTTCCCGGCATTTTCGACAACCAGAACGCCTGGCCGGCCTCTGGCGTGAATCTGCCTTGGGCAACGATTGACACCGTCAACCCCCACACCGGCTCACAGCACGTGCGCATGGTGAACGACCCGACGGTCGGCGCTCCCTCCAACCGCATCGTGTTCAGCCCAGGTGGCGCACTTGCCCCGAACACTCCCGATGCAACGGCTCTGTGGTTCTTCATCTCCGCTGCAGGCGGCGCTGACTACGACTTCGTTGGTCAAGCCAACTCGCAGGCCCTCCTCACCTGGCGCGTCAAGATGAACTTCCAGGGCGGCATCTTCGTCCTCGATGACGCGGGCGAAGGCCTTGCCTTCCAGCCCACGGGCGTCGTTTGGGCACCCGGTCAGTGGAACCAGCTCTGCGTCGAGATGGACCCCATCGCCGATGTGCAGCGCTACTTCCTCAACGGCGCGCTGATCTACACGGGTCAGGTCTACGCCGCAACGAGCGTCGAGCAGGTCCTCGCGCTCCACGACAACTTCCAGAACCCCGGTGAGTTCATGGACTTGGACGATATCACAAACGTCCACATCCCCGCCCCCGGCGCTCTCGCGCTGGTCGGCTTGGGTGGCTTGATTGCTGGCCGTCGCCGCCGCGCCTGAGTGCGAGACAGCAACCGTGAAAACGGCCGAGGCCATGCGGCTTCGGAATGATTGAATCCTCGCAAGCCCCGCTCCAAACGAGCGGGGTTTGTTCATTTACTCTTGAACGCGGACTTGTGCAAAAACGCGGAGCCCGAAGGCTGCAGCAAGACCAATTTTACCACAAAGGCACGAAGAGCACAAAGCAGAAAAGGGGTTTGAATGCAAGTCGTGGTGACGAACACAGACTTCGACTTGAATTGAAATTGTGAGTCTTTGGGCGTGGGTTCTCGTCCGCTCGGGGTGAGTTGCCGTGAGAGCAACGGCGCGGCGCGCGTGGACGAAGGGCTTCACCAATGCTGGAACTCTGTCAGTTCTTGGGTTCTGTGCGTGTGCGTGACATCTCGCAAGACGGTGCTATCATCCGCCGACCAAGCACGGTTTTCCGAACAATCGGCGAACCAACCGGCCCCGTCGTCTAGCCTGGTCCAGGACACTACCCTTTCACGGTAGTGACATGGGTTCGAATCCCATCGGGGTCATTCCTGTTGGCAATACCAACTCGCAAGAGCCTGCAATGCAGGCTCTTATGCGTTTTGTAAGTATCCGGTTTTGGTGTGACGCGAGCAATTTGAGCCTCCCACTGCGACGCTTTCTACTTTGCATGCCGTCGAACGCACTCAAGGAACGGGAGCAGTTGGGGTGGGCTGGAGTCGCAACTGATCTTCCGGTGGCTTGCGCACTTCTCATTTTGCTGCGCAGCACAGTTCCGGAGTCGAATCAGCTGATCTGCGTTGGGCATCGCTATAGCACATCGCTGGTGGCAAGGCAGATGACGGCGATGCGCGATGAAACGTTTCGGCGATGAGTTTGTCGAGATGATTGCGACGTCTGTTGGCAACAGCACCGTGACGAACGCGACGCTGGTTGACGAAATGCTCTGGTACGACAAACACCGTTGCATAGTCGAATGCGCGGCCAACCTGCTGGAACGGCTTTGCAGATTGTCTGCACGTCGGCCAGTACTGCACGTCCCTGCGGCCTTGTCGCACGTTCCCTCGAAGGCTGGTGTGCGGAATTTTTGAGGCATCGAAACGCGAACGCCCGGAGTGGGAACAATGGTCCATGACCAGCGTGATGGGCGAATGGGCGATCAATCTCACGGGCGTGGACAAGGTGTACGCCGGGAAGGTGCATGCGCTGCGTGGGATTGAGATGCGCGTGCGGCGGGGCGAGGTGTTTGGATTGCTGGGTCCCAATGGCGCGGGCAAGAGCACGCTGGTGAAAATTCTGATGACGGTGATTTCACCCACGAAAGCAGACGGCACGGTGCTGGGCAATCGCGTGGGGCATAAGCCGACGCTTGCGAAGGTTGGATACTTGCCCGAGCATCACAAGTTTCCGGAGTACTTGACGGGCGAGCAGGTGGTGGATTTTTATGCTGCGCTTGCGGGTGTGGAGCGTGCGACGCGCCGAAAGCGCACGCCGGAGTTGTTGGAACTTGTGGGGATGAAGGACTGGGCGAAGACGAAGGTGAAGGGGTACAGCAAGGGGATGCGGCAGCGAGTGGGCATCGCGCAGGCGCTGGCGAATGATCCTGATCTTGTCGTGCTCGATGAGCCGACCGACGGCGTGGACCCTGTGGGCCGACGCGACATTCGCGAGATGCTCACTCGCATCAAAGAGCAGGGTAAGACGGTGTTCCTGAACAGCCACTTGCTCAGTGAGTTGGAGATGGTGTGCGATCGGGTGGCGATTTTGGTGCAGGGGAAGGTGGCGAGCCACGGGACGATCGACGAATTGACAGTGAAGCGGCAGGTCTATGAAATTGAAGTGGCGAAGTCGTCATCCGGCGACAGCGATTCGCTGGTCGCAGCGCTACAGGGTGGCGTTGGGCTTCGAATGCTCGGCGGAAGCGTGGACGAGTCAATGAGCGGCGTCAACACGGGCGAAACAAACACAAACGCCATCGCAAAGCGGGTTGGCGCGACGGGGCAGTTGGGCACGGGTGAAGAGGTTGCGATTGATCACGACATGATCAGGGTTTCGACAGCGGACGCGGCCAGAATCCAGCCCATCATCGACACGCTGCGTGTACGCGGGTTTGCTATCAAAACCGTGCGATCAATCAGGCCGTCGTTGGAGGACTTGTTTATGGAAGCGGTGACCGATCCAACAACCGGCAAGGCGTTGTCGCCCGGTGCGGCAAAACATGGAGCCCGACCGTAAGGGAGCGGCTTAGGTGGGGCGATGAGACTGTGGGACTATTAGACGGTGAGACGGTGAAAGTTTTCTGAGAGTATTGACGCGATTGGCACCTATGACACAGACCTGGGCACTATTGGTTGATGCATACCGGGACCTCAACAGCAAAAAGCTGTTCTGGCTTTCAATGATCATCTCCGCGCTCATCGTCGTCGCGTTCGCGGCGATTGGAATCGACGACAAGGGCATCTCGATCCTGTGGTGGAACCTTGGCGACTTCAACGGCACGGTGAATTCGGCGACGGTGCCGCCCGAGCAGTTTTACAAGTCGATGTTCGTCAACTTTGGCATCGCGTTCTGGCTCGCGTGGGGTGCGACGATTCTGGCGATCATCTCAACCGCCGGGCTTATTCCAAGCTTCGTGCAGGGCGGTGCGGTGGAATTGGTCCTAAGCAAGCCGATCGCTCGCATTCGCTTGTTTCTCACGAAGTTTGTCTGCGGCCTGCTTTTCACGGGTTTGCAGGTCGCAGTGTTTTCGCTGGCGTGCTTTCTGGTGATCGGCATTCGCGGCAAGTCGTGGGAGCCGGCGGTGTTTCTGGCGGTGCCGATTGTCGTGATCTTCTATAGCTACCTCTATTCAATCTGCGCATTGATCGGCCTTGTGACTCGCTCGACGATCGCGTCGCTGCTGCTCACCATCCTTGTGTGGTTCGCGCTGTTTCTCGTCAACACCACCGACGGCATGCTGCTGATGGTGCGTGAGGCGAATCAGATGAACATCGATCGCCTGGAGACGGCCGTCGAGAAGGGGGAGAAGAGCGCGACCAAGCAGTGGCAGAAGATGTGGGTGACAAAGAACTCCAAGGACCTGTCCGAGGGGGATCCCAAGCCCGTGCCGCCGACGCCAACGGCGAAGGAACTGGATGACGGCGTACCGAAACTCGCTGAAGATCGCCTGGCACTGTCAGAAGCGAAGGAAGAGCAGGCGAGCTGGTCGAAGTGGATCAAGGTTGCGGTGACGGCGAAGACCATTCTGCCCAAGACGGGCGAGACGATTGGGTTGCTGTCACGCAAGCTCGAGAAAGAACTGAACATTTCCAACGACGAGGATGAGAATGCCCCGGGGAATGGCGACGAGTATCAGCAGGCTCGCCAGGTAAGACCGTTCGGCAAACCGCTCTCTCGCGACGACAACCGCGAATTGCAAACACGCGTCAAGAAGGCGCTTGAGCAGCGCAGCGTGGCGTGGGTGATCGGAACATCGCTCGCGTTTGAAGCGGTAATTCTGGGGATTGCGTGCTGGATATTCGCACGAAGAGATTTCTGACGAACAAGAGCCGAGGGGCGCAAGCCCCCGGCGGGTCTTCTCTTGATACTGCAATACCTCCGCTCGCAACCATCTCGCGGCGAGCCGACCCAACAACCCCTCCGCCGCCCTCCGCTTCTCCGCGATGTTCTTTCTTCAAGTGCGCCCCCCGGCGGCTTGCGCCGCTCGGCTCTTGTTTATTTCGCCTCCGGCTTCTGATCCTTCCGTAACTCGCTGTACGCATAAAACGTCAGCACCGCCGGCACAAAGGTCATCTCTCCCGCTCGCTGCGAAACCAGTTCAAGGCTCGTGAGCCTGCCTTCCTGCACTTCCTTCGTGAGGTCAAGCACGACCTTGTCAAACACAGCGATGAGGCCGCCCATGATTTCGTATTGCTCTTTCGTCTTAGGCATGAAGTCCTTCACGCCCGGCAGGCTCGTCGGGGGCACGAAGTACCACAGGCCATCCTCGCCCTTCTGCATGATCATGCCAATAGGGGGCAGGATCATTTTCTTGTCCCAGAGCAGCGCGGCTTGCGTATCGCCGAGCGGAGTCGTTGTGAGTTTGCCGTCGCTCTCGCGGATGAACGCGTAGGGGTCGGCGAAAAATCGCGTGACGGCGTCGTCGAAGGCTTTGCGATCGTCAGTTGAGGGCGGGCCACGGCGCTTGCCGCGTTGGCGCTGCGCGGCTTGCGAGAGTTGACCGATGAGCGTGGTGGGTTTGCCTTCCTTTGCTTGTTGCTCCGCGCGGGCGGCGAGTTCCTGGCACTCTTTGGGGAAGCGTTTGTTGAGTTCGATTGCAAGTTGTTCGACGTTACCGAGTAGTCGCCCCGTGGTATTGAACAGGCGCTTCATCTCGGGCGCCTCGGTGTAGATGAGAATGGGCAACTTCTCGGCGTTCCCCTCTTGGATCATCTGGCGAGCGCTGGCGATCGCCGCTTCGGGGGTGCCTTGGTCGTAGCTCTTGTCGGAGCAGCCAGCCAGCAGTGCGACGGTGGCCGCGCTGATGACAAGCAAGGTGCGTCCAATGGGTCCTATAGGACCTATCCGCTTGGACGTGAGTTGTTCGTCGTTGTGTGCCATCGCCTTCCTAAGTACGCCGCCCGCTCACAATTGTTTCCCTCTCGCGCCCTGCGTGCCGGACTGCGCAGGCGTTGCAGATGGACTGGCAAGTTCACAAAGTCGCCGCTCCTGCCGGGTCGCGTCAATGACGCCAAAGAGCCCGTCGATAGCACCAGAACGCACTTTCAGTGCGCTTTCATCGAATTCGTTTGCACACGCTGGTCAGGAGACAGGGAATGCGCAGCACGACAGCTTTGTTGGTCTTGGTTTCGCTCGCGGGCACGGTTTGCGGCATCAGCGGCTGTGCAAACAACGCCGGGAAGTCCTCGCAGCGTTGGCAAAACGCTGGATCGGACACCCGGCAGCCCGAGAACTCCAACCTCGTCGTCCAGGCGCAGCCTCGCCCAGAGACGCAGGCACAGGCCAACGGCTCAACACCATCGCTCGCGTTCGCGATGCAGGCGATGAATGATGTCGTGACCAACGAGTCATCGCAAACCCTCAGCCTGCGTCCCACGGTGGGCGAAGTTGGATTCAGCGACCCTTCAACGGTCAACGTGTCGCGCGTCACTTTCGCGGATGAAGGCGCGGACTTTGACCCGTGCCTCTCCAACGACGGCTCGACGATGGTGTACGCCAGCACGCAGCACAGCACCAACTCTGATATCTACGTGAAGCGCGTCGATTCGCGCGTCACGACGCGCTTGACAAATGACAATGGTCAAGATGTCATGCCCCGCCTGAGCCCGGATGGTTCGATGGTCGCGTTCGCGAGCGATCGCAGCGGCAATTGGGATATCTACGTCATGCCCGTGACCGGCGGCAAGGCGATCCAAGTGACACAAGGCCTCGAAGAAGAAATCGCACCAAGCTGGTCGGCGGACGGCACACAACTCGTCTACAGCCGCATGGGCCAGAGCAGCGGGCGCTGGGAAATGTGGGTCGCGGGTGTGGACAACCCGGACATTGCAAACTTCATCGGCTATGGCCTGTTCCCGCAGTGGTGCCCCATTGCTGCGACCGGCGAAAATGGCAGCGACAAGATTCTGTTCCAGTTGGGCCGCGAGCGTGGGCGGCGCTCCTTCGGTGTGTGGACGCTCGACATCAGCAACGGCAAGGCCCAGAACGCCACGCAGATCGCAAGCAACTCCGAGCAGGCGCTCATCAATCCGTGCTGGAGCCCAAATGGTCAGTGGATTATCTTCTCGCAGGTGCCGCTTGATCAAGTCGGCATTGATGCGCCCGGCGCGATTGATTCTTCCGATCACGTCGGCCCCAGTCACGCGTCGCTGTGGATGGTCAGCAGCGATGGCGAAGGCCAAGTTCGCTTGACCACAGGCCGCGGCAGCGCTCTGAGCCCCGCATGGGCGAAGAACGATCGCCTCTACTTCGTGAGCAACCGCGACGGCGTGGACAATGTCTGGTCGATGGACATGGCCGGGGCTTTGCAAACGGCTCAGGCGACGATCAAGAGCAGCGGCGTGAACAACGCAGCCGTGGCGAAGATGTCGACGGAACTTACGAGCGTGCCCGGAGAGTTGCAAGAAGAAGCCAGCGATGTGGCGACGGTTGATGAAGAGCAGGAATAAGCCTGAAGTGGCGGCACAGGCGACGACGCCTGTGCCACCGTTACTCCGCCTTCGTCGCTTTTTCCAATTGCTTCAACTGCTCCGCATCTCTCGGTGACGCCGGCACGCCAAGATACGTCAATGAACGTTCCAGCACGCGGCGGGCCAGCGGGCCAGCCGCGCTGCTGCCGTATCGGGCTTTGCGGGATTGACCTGAGATCACGCCCGGGTCGTCGATGACCGCGACGCACACAAGCTGCGGGCTTTCGACGGGACCAGCCGCGACGAACGAACTGATGAACTGGTTTTCGAGGTAGCCCTTGCTGCCCTTTGGATACGCAAAGCCCTTGGGCGGAGCACCAAGCGGAATCAGCGCGGTACCGGACTTCCCGAAAAGTTTGTAGCGGAAGCCGCCGACGGGAATCTCTTCTTTCATCCAGCGACGTTCGACGGATTCGACGACATGCACCATCGCATCGCGTGTGAGCTTTGCGATCGCCGGCGGCAGCACTCGATACGTCATCGGCGCGGCTTCGTTGTCGTCGAGTGATGTGAGGCGCAGCTGCGGCAGCGTGCCCGCGTGAATGCCGTCACGCGCGAACACGCTGAATGCGCGAGCCATTTGTACAGGCGTCACGGCGATGTTGTGGCCGTACGCCAGCGACACCTGCATGTAGAGTTTCCAGTCTTTGAGGGCGGGCACAATGCCGGCCGCTTCGCCTGGCAAACCAATCTGCGTCTTCTCGCCAAATCCAAATCGCTTGACTAGGTCGTGCATCTGTTTGTGCGAGAGCAGTTGCGATCCCTTCACCATACCGATGTTCGACGAGTTGACGAGCACTTCGGTCCAAGTCTGATGATCGCGCTCGACAACGTCCGTCAGGGGGCGGCCATCCGGTGCGCGCCATCGCCCGCCTTCGCAGTCGATCAACTTGTCCGGCCTAATGAGACCAAGTTCGGTGATGGTGGACCAGACGAAGGGCTTGAAGGTTGAGCCCGGCTCGTACACATCCTCGATGCAGCGATTGCGACCAAGGGCCGGGTGAATCTTTCGACCCGGGTCCTCGCGCAGCGCGACGTATCGCGCCTCTTCGTTGAACGCGCCGTCTGACAATCGCTTGCCTTTTTCATCAACCGGCACCCACGGAAACGGCAGGGCGCCGGGAACATCACGCATGATGTCCGCCATCGCGAGCACTTCGCCCGTGCGGGGATCAACAACCACGATGCGACCGCCTGCGGCGTTGGCTTTTTCGACTTGCTTGTTGAGTTCATCGTACGCGATGCGTTGGATTTCAAGATCGATGGACATCCGAACGGCGTTGCCGTGCGCTGCGGGGACGATGAAACCCGACTCAATCCACAAGGGCCGACCCGAACGATCGCGCCAGTAACTGATTTTTCCCGCTTCGCCCTTGAGTTCGTTCTCAAGGCGATACTCGGTGCCCATGAGCCCCTTGTCGCCGAAGCCAACCTTGCCGATGATCGCCGCGACTTCGTCGCCCGCAACGAATTCACGATCAGGCACGCGCTCGAGCATGATGCCTTTGAGCGCTTTGGGAGCGGTCTTGTCCTTCGGGCGAGTAATGAGCGAGGTGACGGCTTCAGTCTGATCTTCGGTCAGCAAGTCGCTCATCGCGAGGTAGCGGAGTGGGTTGGGCGGACCCTTGATCGCAGTGTCTTCCTGTTCGCTTTCGCCAGGCGTCGTCGAGTCATCCTGGAACTTGGGAAGCGGAGCACTCGGATTCAGTGCGAATGCTGCAAATGGGTCGTTTGGCGAGAGCGCGGGGAGGTCGGACGCGACCTTTTCCTGCGGCTTTGCTTGCGGTGTCGCAACGTTGCCCTCCCGCGCGATTGTGACGATCTTTGCAGCACCGGGCTTGCCCGTGTCAATGCCGTGCGTCTTGTTCCATTCCGCCACGGCCATCTCTCGCTTGACGTTTTCTTCCAGCGCCTTGGCGATGCGATCCCGGACTTCGAGGAAGGGCTTGTCGATCGCCTTCGCTAGTTTGCGAGTAGCGTCATCCAGGCTTTCGTGCGTCTTGAAGATTTGTGGGTCAATCACCACGCGCCGCCCGACGCGCGACGACGCAAGCAGGCGATAGCGACGGTCCAGCAAGTCGCCGCGCTGGGCGATGTCGTTGCGCTGCGAGATGCGGGGCTTCATCTGCTCGACCAACTGCTGCGCGGGCCGCAACTGCAACTGCCCAACGCGCACGAGCGCGGCGAGGAGCATCACGGAGATGCCGATGGCGACACAGAACGTGACGATGGACGTTCGCTTGCTTGCGTTGGTGGCGGTGGCGTGCATAACTGCCTTCTGTGTGCTCGGCGTTCTTTTCGGTAAGCCCGGCGTCTCGGCGGGCACCGGATGTCGCTTGTATTCCATACCCGGCCAGACGCCGGGCCTACAACGGCTGGCTTGACTTGGGTTTCGACGACTTGGACTTTGAGCCGCTGCTCGCGGGCTTGGTGACGGGCTTTGCTGCTGGCTTTGGCTGCGGCGGGATGATGATCTCTTGATCGGGGGCGTCGGCAGGCTCAGTCGGCGGAATACCGCCAAGGTCCGGCGGCAGTCCTTTGAGTTCTTTGGTCGCAAGCGACAGCGGCACGTCATTGGTCGCCGGGCGCAGCGCGTTGCCTTCCTTGGTTGGAACACTTGCCGCGAGTTTCTCGACAGCAGAGGGCGTGACGGCGGTGGCAACCTGCGCCCGCAGCGTCAGCAGTTCTTCGTCTTGGCGTTGGATTCGCAGTTGCGCTTGCGCGGCTTCGCTCGCGGCTTGGAGGCGCTGCTGACGAAGGGCCAGCAGCGAGGTGCCGATGATGCCGAGGGCGAGGATGAGGGCGGCGAGCTTGGCGAACACGAGTTTCCTCAGAATGCGGGTGCCCGGCGCTGTCGCGCCGGGCCCACGGTTTGGTTTAGATCTTGGGTGCGGGCAAGACGCCCACACCACCGAACTCACTTCATCACTTGGGCATCTTCAAGGTCATGCCGATGCGGATGTCGCCCGCGTCCTTCAGGTTGTTGAGCTTCACGATTTCGCTGGCCCGCTTCATCGTGCCGAGTTCCTTCATCGAAATCTCGCTCAGTGTGTCACCCTTCTTGACGGTGTAGGTCTTGCCGCTGGAAGCGGGCTTGTTGTCTGCAAGCCGAGTATCGCCCGGCTTGCTCGGGCGGATTTCCGGCACCGTGGTCTTCGAGGGCTTGACTTCGGGCTTCGCTTCCTGCTTGGCATCAGCCTTAGGCATCGCCTTCGCGCTCTTGATGCCGATTTTTTCAGCCGCAGGCAGCTTGATCTTGACACCCAAGCGCAGCGTCCCGTTCTTGCCCACGCGATCGCCGTTGTACTTGGCGAGTTCGCGCCACGCTTCGCCATCGCCGTAGTAGCGCTTGGCGATTGCGTAGAGGCTGTCGCCCGAAACGATCGTGTGGGTGCGGTCTTCTTCGACTTTCACTTCGGGCTTGCGCTCTGGGATGGGGTTGATGACCGGCTTGACTTCAGTTTTGACGCCCACATCAATCGGGAGCGAAGCGTTGCCGCCCGTGGGCTGCATCTCGCCCGACAGTGTGTTGGGCCGAGCGATCGTCACCGGGTTGAAGCCAGTCTCGCCCGTCGTCGTCGAACCACTCGCGATACGGCTTGATTCAACAGTCGCAGGCTGCGTCGTGTTTGAGCCAACGCCGCGTGCGCCCAGCGTGTCGATGCCTGGCATCTGATTCTGGCTCAGACCCAACGAGCCAACGCCGCTCGTGCCGATCATGTCTGTGCCCATCGCCGGCGGCAGTCTGGTTTCGCCAGTGATCACGCTGCCCACGCGCGAGCCGATCTGCTCGACGACACTTGGGTCCTGGCCGATGGGCCTGGTCTCGAGCGTCGGGTTGGTCGTCACGCCGCCATTCGCGCCTTGCATGAACGACACAACGGGCGTCGACTGCATTGGGTCCTGCGGCGAGCCGGTTCCCTGACCAGTCATCCCCGGCACAGCCTGCATCATGGGCGGCTGGCTCTGCGCGATCTTGGGCTCAAGCTCGACCTTCCGCGACGCGGAGAGATGATCCGCGATGAGGAACGAGACGAGCAGAACGAGGAAGAATCCGACGATAAGAGCGAGTTTGAGTTCCCGGGTCACGGCGAGCATCCTTGCGGCCTTTCCATTCCATCCGAAGTCAAGTGCCAGGTTGCGATGCGGGCCAGCACCGCGACCAAGCCACAAACAGCGTTTTGCATCCTGCAGATCCGCCGTCGCTTTGAGCACTGCGTCATGCAGCACTCAAACACGAAATTCTTCACTTTCGAAACTTCTCGCGCCGCCTTTCGGCGAACGCGGGTATTGACAAACTTATTCTCACCACAAAGACACGAAGAGCAAAAAGGAGGAAGAGAAACAAAACAGAAGGAGCGAAGTTTGACAGGCGATGCAGTATTGGCAGTTCTAGTTTTACTTGCTTCTGTTTTCTTTGTGCTCTTTGTGTCTCTGTGGTGAATTCTCCGTCTTCTTCGCGTTGTCGCCCAGCAATCTGACGACTCTCAACTTTGCCGACCTCGCCCTTGGGTTGCTCGCAAGTTCATTCTCACTCGCAACCACCGGGCCATTCGTGATGTCTTCCGCGACGCCACTCTTGACCATTCTGGCAAACGCGTGCTTGACCAATCTATCTTCGAGCGAGTGAAACGAAATGATCGCAACACGCGCCCCCCGAGCAAGCCACTTCGGGGTTCCACACTGCACTTGCGCTGCGGCTTGCTCGATGAGTCCCAGCAGCCCTTCCAAACTCCCCAATTCGTCGTTCACGGCGATTCGCAGAGCTTGAAAAGTCTTGGTCGCTGGGTCGATCGGGCCATGTCCGCTTGGGAGCGCAGCACGGACCAATTCCGCCAGTTGACCGGACGACACTATCGGGTTTTGCGCCCGCGATTCAACAAGTTTCCGCGCGATCCGCCGAGCGCCGTGCTCCTCGCCAAACTCAAGCAGAATCCTTGCGAGTTCGCCTTCCGAAAGGGTGTTGACGAGGTCGCTGGCACTCACCGGCAGCGTCGGATCGAGGCGCATATCCAGCGCCCCATCGCGCATGAATGACATGCCGCGGGCGGCGTCTTCCAATTGGTTGCTTGAAAAGCCGAGGTCAGCGAGCAGCATGTTTGCCGCGAGCCCCTTGGCGCGAAGGGTGTGAGGAAGTTCGGCGAAGTTGCCCTGAACACACACAACCGTGCTTCCTTCGCCGTATTGCTGCACATATTCGCACGCAAACGCAAGGTTCTTGGGATCAACGTCATTCAGCACAATCGTGCCCGCGCCCCCAGCCGACTTCATCGCCTCCGCAATCGCCTTCGCGTGCCCGCCAAGCCCCGCCGTACCGTCGGCGTATGTTTCGCCCGCTTGTGGAACCAGAGTTGCGAGTACCTCGCGCGGCAGGACGGGAATGTGGACCGGTGTGGGCACGGTCAATCCTACTCGCATTCAACCTCCGTGCATTTCGTTTCCAGCCTGCGAAGCAGGCTCGACGATTCCTCCATTGCAACACCCCTGCCGCTGACGCTCCTTCTACCCATACCATCTCAGATGCGTTCCGCGTTCCTCATCCTGCTCTCCGCCTCCGCGATGTCCTCCTGCACCGCCCCCGGCAACAGCCGTCCCGAGGTTGGCGATAATCGCTTTGATCAAGGCCGCTCCGTCCTCGTTCGTAGCATGAGCGACTACAACGCTCGCCCCGAAGAAAAACGCATGGCGGACGCGCCCTCGGTCGATGGCCTCTCCCGCGCACACTGGCAGCCCACGACCGTGATCGTCCCCATCGACGGTGTCGAAGGCTACCCGCGATTCACACGCGAACACCCCAAAGCCCTGGCAACAGCCCGCCAGCGCGGCGAGTATCCCACCGAAATGTCCGCCCTCGAACTTTCGGGCGACACGCAACAAGATCAATGGCAGGAAACCATCGAAAGCCCGGCGTGGGCGCTGCTTCAAGCCGTCTCGCTGCCGTACCGCTTCATTTGGGTCCAGCCGTGGGACTCCATTCGTCACCTACCCGACCAGCACTGGCGCGCTCCAGTGAACACAGCTCGCGTGACCGCCGCCGAAGTCGCGGCGTCCAACGTCGTCGAACGCATCAATGATTCAACATCGCAGGAATCACTTGAAGCTCCGCGCTGAGCCCAACGTTCTCGCTCCCAACATGTGTTCACAGCACGCATTCAGGCTGCTATTGATCGCCGTTCGCGGCTGCGCCAGCACGAACTGCGACACAAAGACGTGATCGATTCCGACGCATTTTTCGTGCAACTCGCTGCTGTTATCGGGACGTGTTTGGTCTCGCTAACTTTCGTTCTCATCATTTGCACCCATTTTTCTCCGCTGGAGCACGAAAAGGCTTGCGGTACACGTGTTCCCACGTTACTATTTCGCCAGAGACAAGACGCGCCGCTGCGGCGTTGTGTAGCCGCGCTGTGCGTTTGAGAGATTTTTTGGAGGAGACAGAGATGAAGAAGGCTCTTGCATTGCTTGCTGTTGCCGGTTTGGCGTCAGCGGCCCAGGCGTCGGTCACGTTCACCGATAGCCAGAACGACCTGTTCGACAACGGCTTTGGCCACCTCGATATTTCGAGCGTGGAAGTCAGCCACGATGCCACGAACATCACGTTCACCATCAATGTACGCAGCAGCTTGGATGACACCAACTGGGGCAAGTACTGCATCGGCATCGACACCGGTGTTGCTGGTGGCGACGCTGGCAACGGCTGGGCACGTCCCGTGTCCTGGAACGGCCAAGGCATCGACTGGTACGTCGGCTCGTGGGCTGACGACAACGGCGGCAACTTCGGCGCAGAACTTCGTTCACCCACCGGCTTCCTGCCCAACGGTCCCGACTACGCCACGTGGCTGAACAACTTCCCAGGCTCGGGTTCTTCGATCGGCACGCAGCAGATCATCACGATCAGCCGCGCCGCGCTGGGACTCACTGGCGACAGCAGCTTCTGCTTTGATGTGTTCACCAGCGGTGGTGGTGGTGGCGATCCGGGCGTGGATCACTTGAGCCGCAGCGATCTCGCAACAACCGACTGGGGCGTTGGATCAGTCAGCGGCAACTTCCTCTGCTACACAATCCCCACCCCCGGCGCGGCAGCGCTTCTGGGCCTGGGCGGCTTGGTCGCGTCGCGTCGTCGCCGCGCCTGAGTGAGTAGCACGGGCTTGCCCGAGTTTTTACCATGGACATAGCGTGATCTCCCCCTTCTCTTCGAAGGATGGTCACGTACACACACACACGCTAACCGACCTCGGAAGGGGTCGGTTTGCGTTTTTGCAGAGTGCGGCATTTCAGCACTTACTCCAAACGTACGTGAAAATCAGGCTTCGTGGACGCCGTACCTGAGCGAGTCTTCGAGCGGGAGTCCGGGTAAGCTCGCCCGTGTTTCAATACCAATCGCTCTTTTTCCTGGCAAAAGTTGAAGCTTTCGGTACCATCAGCCAACCAGACACTGCGCTGCGCCTTGCCCAGTAACTTCGGGCTCGCCGGATTCTCGCTCAATCAGTGTCGTGACATGCGCAGGCGTACATGCAGGACGCTGCCCAAGCACCATCAGCGCGGTTGACCACGCTTCCGCAACTGTCCCCGCGCCAACGCCGGGCGGGCTGACTGCTTCAGAACGCAGCGGCACAAGCACCGCCGTCGTCTGCACGCGTGGCACAGTGGGAGCCGTGTTGTCACGCCGCCCGTCGATGATGTGCGCCCGATCTTTCGATGACGAAACCGACAAGTGCGTATCCGACATCCGGACGACGCACTTCTTGTCGCCCGCCAGCCTCACCCCGACGCTCCACTCTCCGATCGCCAGCACGCTGCTCGTGCCGCCGTGCACCAGGGCTCTCGTGACAGCGTGCTCTCGCAGAATCTCTGCGACGCAATCCAGCGCAAAGCCCTTACCGACCGCGCCGAGGTCCAGCGTCTGACCCGGACGAGTCAATCTCGCTCGCAGTCCAGTCACGTCAAACTCGATTCCGTCGTCGCACTTATGTGGCGCATTCGACCCATAAGACACATCAAACGCCCTGCCCGTCGCAACCCGCATCTCCTCGCAGAACCGCAGCAACTCAAACATCCGCGCATCAACGGAGACAAACCGCCCGTTGTCTCCGACTGCTGCCGCGTTCACAAGCCGCGTCGTCACGCTGCCGGGCGAAAATCGGCTGATCGCACGATCCCACGTCTGGATTTCCTCAATCGCCTGCTCGCAGACGGCTCGCAAGTGCGTCTGCGATTCGCCGGTCCCGGCCGGATGCCGCGTCGATTCGCACAGCACCAGCTCAAATCGCGTCCCCATGGCGAAAGTCGCAAGAACGACGCTGCCGGCATGGTGCAGCAAAGGCAGTACAGCGGGATGCTCATTGCCCACATCAACAGAAGTTTGCGTAGGCCGTGTGTTCAGCGATCACATGATAACGCGGCACATCGAGTCGTGAGTTTTCAAAGCGTCTCAGCCAGTTCCTTGTCGATGTGGGGCGTCCACCGGCGCGCAGTCGACGCGTCAAACTTCGCGGGCAATTCGTGCTGCATGTTCATCGCAACATACTCCACGACGGCACACACGACGCGAGACGGACCGACGCTGCCGCCGCACCAGTAGTCGTGGTCGCGCCAGGACATGGTGACGGTGTGTTGCGATTCGCCCTTTGGGGTGCGGAGGGAGACTTCGAACGTCCAGCCGTGCGAGGCTTCTTGTTCGCTGGTGACGCTTGCGCGGACTTTCGCGTTTCTTGGCAAGTGAGCCGAGAGCGGATGAGGCGCGGGATTGTGTTCGTCGTCTTGCACTGGTTGTTCCGGTGGAGTGGGCCTCTGGCCCGCTCTGTCGATCTCGATGTGTCGGCCATTTCACGCACCGACTTGCTCGCCACACGTCATTTCAAGCACTCTCGATACGCTGCAACTGTTCACCAATCTCCGGTCTTTTCTCATTGCTTCCAATCGCCGTTCACCGCTCCCGATTCCTCTCACTCCCCCGGCACATACGAAATCGTCCCTTCCCACGGGCTGCTCGCAGACGCGTACAACTTCTTCGCAATCCGACCCGCGAGGTAGCTCTGCCGCCCTGCGATGCACGCGTGGCGCATGGCGTGGGCCATCGTGACGGCGTCGGTCGCGTGGGCGATTGCGGTGTTCAGCAGCACCCCATCGGCGCCGAGTTCCATTGCGATTGACACATCACTGGCGCTGCCGACGCCTGCATCGACGATCACGGGATATGTTGGGTCGCCCTGTTTGAGCAGTTCCAGGCACAGCATGATGTTGTTGCGATTGAGTACGCCCTGGCCGCTGCCGATGGGGCTGCCG